>NZ_JBHSPA010000074.1:0-10623 GCF_042656245.1 Nonomuraea insulae | reverse complement strand
CCGCCCGCCGCCCGCCGCCCGTGGGGCGGCAGGGCATGGGTAGGTCCCGGCACCGCTGTAGGGCGGTGCCGGGACCGTTCGGTTGCCGGGGCCGGGGTTACGCGGTGGCGGGCGTGTGGGCCATGTCAGCCGCGCCTGTGTCACCCGTGTCGTTCGTGCCATGCGTGGTGGGTGTGGGTGGGGTGGATGGCGAGGTGGGTGTTGATCAGTGCGGCGATGTCGGCGGGCGGGGTGTCGGCGGGTACGTTCGTGACCGGGTAAGAGTCGTCAGCGCCGGTGAGGCCGAGGTAGGTCCACTCGATCGTGAGCGGAACGGCGGGGGCGGGGGCGGATGTCGGGCTGAGGGGGATCTTCAGCTTGACGAGGCGGCCCTCGGGTGAACGGTAGAACTGGTTGAACGCGTGGTCCTCCCGGTGGCCCTGAAAGCGGCGTTGGAGGCCGTGTCCGGTGAGGGCGCGGGTGTAGGGCAGGGTGAGCGGCATGCACGCGGCGATGTCGTCGCGGTCGAGGTAGAAGTCGCCGAGGATGTCGGTCATGTGGGCGGCGATGACCGCGAAGTCGGGTCGCCCGCCCGGCATGCATGCCTCGCAGGTGTGGGCATCGCCGCAACTGTCGCAATCGCCCCACAGGAAGAACATGTCCTCGTAATCGCAGATTTCGAGGAGAGCGCCGTCGTCGCCGTGTTCGGGACGGACGATGACGGGCTGATCGTGGCGGTCGTCCCACATGATCGCCCAGCCGGGGCCGTGATCGGCCAGCGCGCGGGCGTGCCGGGGGCTGATGATACGGCGGGCGGGGGTGGTGCTGGCAGGTGTCATGCGGTGCCTTTCGATTTCCCGGCCTGTTATTCCGGTGCCGTGTCGGCGGTGTTTGCCGCCTAATTCAATGGACGCTCGATCCACAATGTTTGTCAACCGGGATGCGTATTAGCCTCGCAGATTCTTTCGCGCGGTATTCGGGCAATCGGGCATCGTTCGCTGTCGTCCGGTGAAATAGGTGAAGAGTCGGACGCGCGCCTGATGTCAAGCCGATTCCGCAGGCTTCTTGCGAGATGTTTTCGCAGATCAGCGGTTGGATTTTTAGGTTAGCCTCTCCAGCCGTTGGGGTGACATAAAAAATGGCCCGGTCGACTTGCCGTCCGCGTTATGTGCGAGGGATGGTCGTGACGCAAACGAAAACACCGGCCCGGACGGGGCCGGTGATGCGACCGGAAAGGGCGTCACGAAATGGCTATTCACACCCCGGAAATGACCGCTACCGAAACCGTTCCCGCTGACACGGAAACCGCCGCCGCCATTCCCGCCGGGGCCGCGCCTGTGGTGCCCCCTGACGGCCCCGGCACCGCCGCCCCGGACACAAACCCGGCCACAAGCGGGGACGCGCGGGTGGAGGCGGTGTGGGCCGCGCTGAACGCCAACCCCGGCGCATCGGCCACGGTGATCGGGGCGGCGGCCGATCTGAACCGGATGGTCGCGGGCAAGATCCTCAACCAGTTCGAGGCCGAGGGGCGCGCCCGCCGTGAGCCAGGATCGAACGATGGTCAGACGCGGGGCCGCGCCGCTGACCGGTGGTACCCGATCATCGCTGACACGCCCATGCCGACCGGCACCGCCGACGCCTCGCCCTCGCCCTCGGCCCCGGCCCCGGAGCCGTCGGATGTCGCGCCCGCCGCGATCACCGCGCCGGACACGGAAAATCCGGACGCGGAAGCCCCGAACGCGCAGGCGGTACCCGCGTCGGATGAGGAGGCGGTCCCGTCCGCCATCGTTTCGGCCGACCCCGCCATCGCGGAGGAGCCGACCGACGAGGCGGACCTGGCTGAGGAGCCGGGCGGCCAGCCGGAGGGTCTGAGCTTTGAGGACACGGCCGGTCAGGACTCGGAAGAACAGACGGGCGGCGAACACGACTCGGTTCCCGACGCCGACATGTCCGAGCCGGTGTCTGAGCTGGTGGACGATGATCCGGCATGGGCGCGGGCGCGGGCGGACCTGACGGAACTGGTCGAACTGTTCGGCGGGGTGATCTCGGCGAAGGGCGAGGGGAACGCTGTGATGGCGTTGGGGTACCTGGAAATGGCCATGACGAAGGTCGCCTCGGCGCACCGTAACGCCCGGGCGGTGCTGACCGGCACCACCGCCGCCCCGGCCCGCCCGGCGGCGGCCCGCCCGGCGGCGGCCCGCCCGGCGGCGGCCCGTCCGGGTACCGCAAGCGGCGCGGGTACGGGAGATGGGGTCCGGCCGAGTGCGTTGCGGGACATGGTGCACGCGCACCTGATCGCGTTCCCGGACAAGGACTTCACCCCGTATGAGATCGGGCGGGCGCTGGACCGTTCGTCCGGTGCGGTGGCCAACGCGTTGGACCGGCTGGTCAGCCTCGGTGATGCGGTGCTGTCCTGTGAGCGGCCCCGCCGCTTCGCCCTCGCCCCCACCGCCGCCCCCGCCACGGTTGCGGCTGTCCCCGCCGACGCTGATGCCGAGAACGCCGTGAGGGCCGACACCTACGGCGACTGAGCCGGGTGCGGGCGGGCCGCCCCAACCGGCCCGCCCCACCCGCCGCCTCGGCCCTGCGCCGGGCTCCGACACCCCTGTCACCCACTGATCACCGGCGTACCGCCCCCGACACGGCGGGACCGGACCCACCACACCCCATCGCTTCTGTTTCGCATGCCCGCACATCACCACCACGCATCAGCACCGCCCATCAGAAAGGGAACTGTCATGGCTCACGAGATCGAGGTCTTCGCCAACGGTTCGGCCGGGTTCGCCGCCGCCGGTAAGCCGGGCTGGCACGGGCTCGGCTACACCGCGCCCGGCCCGATGACCGCCGAGGACCTGCTGTCCAACGCCCAGCTCGCCGGGTGGAACGTGCGCAAGGTGCCGGTCGGCCAGGTCACCGACCCCGTCACCGGCCTGCCGGTCGTCACGGACGAGGACTTCCTGGTGGTGCGCACTAACCCGGTCACCGGAGCGCCCGAACGGCTCGGCCGCGTCGGCAGGGACTATCAGGTCCTGCAGAACGAGGACGTCACCGGCTTCCTGCAGACGCTGGTGGACGAGTCGGGGGCGATCTTCGACACGGGCGGCTCCCTGAACGGCGGGCGGCGGGTGTTCGTCACCATGCGGCTGCCCGAGCCGCTCATGGTCGGCGGGTTCGACCAGCTCGACCTGTATCTGGCGGCGTTTTCCCGGCATGACGGTTGGGGGTCGTTCGTCACCGTCGCCACCCCGGTCCGGGTGGTGTGCGCGAACACCGAACGGGCCGCGCTCGCTCATCACGCCTCGAAGTTCACCGTCCGGCACACCGGCAACGTGGCCGGGCGCATCGCCGAGGCGCGTGAGGCGCTGAAACTGACCTGGAAGCACGGGGAAGCGTTCGCCGCCGAGGCCGAGAAACTCCTCGCCATGCCGATGGATGTGAAGGAGTTCCGGCAGTTCGCCGCCCGTCTGCACCCGCTTCCGGCCGATGCGAAAGAGCTGGCCAAGCGTAATCACGATCTGACGATGCGGGATCTGGAGTACCTGTTCGCGCAGGCCCCGACGCAGGAGCCGATCCGCAACACGCGCTGGGCGGCCTACAACGCGGTGACCGAGCGGTTGGATCACAAGAGCCCGGTGTTCGGCAGCCGCGACGTGGCGACGGTGCGGGCGGAGCGGGCCCTGCTGGACGACCACGACCACGACAAGGTCAAGGCCCGCGCGTTCCGGCTCCTGGCCACCGCCTGACCCACAGCGCCCACAGCGCCGGTGTCCGGTACCGCCCCCGCACGGGGGCCGTACCGGACCCCACACCGGCCATTCCCCGACCGGCGACACAAGGCCGCCCGCCCCGATCCCCGGGGTTGCCCGAGCGGCAGGGTCCGGGCCGAGGCTCCGACCGGCCGGTACCCCGCCCCGCGTACGTCATCAACCGTTACCGAAGGAGATCGTCATGGGACGACTCGAAGTCCTGGCCGTTCACCAAGCCAACGCCGCCCGCTGGGAACTCAGCGAGGCCCTCAACCGCATCGCCTGCCTCGATGACGAGGGCACGTTGCACGATAAGGACCTGGGCCGTATCGCTTACGCCTATCAGCGGTTGTCGTGGTGGCAGCAGGTCACCGACCTCACGCACGGCCGCGAGGAGGCCGTCGACGGCGCGACCGCGCTGCTGACCGTGCGGCAACGGGCTCAGGACCTGCTGATCAACGCCCGCCCGATGACCAACGGCGGCTTGTTCGCCCTGGCGATGGCCGAGTCCCGCCGAGGCGGCGCACGGGCGTTCCTGGACGCGACCGAAAAGCTCGCCGAGGCGCTGGCCCTGCCTTCCGATCACGACACCCGTCCGGCCGACACCGTCAGGCCCGCGACCGCGACCGAGCGGACCTCGGCCTCGGAACGTCGCCCGTGACGGCGTGTGCGGGGGTGTGTCCCACCGTCCGCCCCCTTGCCCGCCTGCCTCACCGGCCTGCGCCCTGCTCGGCTCGGGCCGGGTGACGTGCCGAGCCGTCAGCCGGGCGGCCACCCCATGACCCTCACCCTCAACGGTCCCTGTCACCTGACGAAAGGACAACACACGATGGATCACCTCTACCAGCCCGGCCCTCTGCCCCCACTCGGTGAACCGAGCAGCCCCCCTCCCGCCCGGGACGGCACCATATCCCGGGATGAGACGGCGCGGCGCTCGTGCGATCAGCTGACCGCCGAGAAGATCACCGACTCCCGCCACGCCTTCTACACGGCGGCAGCCAAGGCGATCTTCGCCTTGCAGAACGGGCAACGGCTCTTTGGCGAGCAGGTGTTCACCGCCGTCCACGCTCAGGCATCACGCGCCTGGTGGGATCTGGTGGATGAGGAGATCACCGGTAAGAAGCTGACCTCCGATCACGCGGTGCGGCGGGTGCGTTCCTGGGCCCGCCACTACCTCACCGGGGAGCCTCCGGTGGCCCGGCCGGGCACGTTGTTCGATCACGCCCTCGCGCACGCCGCGCGCATCGCCGCCCGTGACTTCCTCCACGACAGCGGCCACCTGCTCACCCAGCACCTCATCCAGCAGAGCGCCCATCCGATCGCGGCCACGCCCGTGGACCACGACCACCCCCGACCGGACAGCCCCGCCCCGCCAGCCTCGACGGTGGCGGGACCATGACCGGCCACCCGACCCCGCCAGCGCATCCCGGCGCTGGCAACACCCCCGAAGAAAAGGACACCCATGTCATGAACAACCCCCAGCAGTATCCAGCCTCCGCCGCACCATCAGGAAAGGTTCCGGCCGCACTGGAGACGGTCATCGAGCAGGCCCGCAGCGCCCGCCAGCAGCACCTCGACGACATCATCCGGCGGCTTGGCCGGGGCGAGCGGCTGAGTGCCGAGCAGATCTACACCACCCTGCGCGCACAGACCCTGTGCACATGGTGGCGGCTGATGGCCCGGCACATCGAGCACGCCGATAGCGGAGGCGTGCGTCCGGCTGAGGCCGTATCCAGGTTCGTCTCCTGGATCACCCCTTACCTCGATGACCCCACCCCACCAGACCCCAACGTGACCGCACGAGCACCCGGAAGCAACGGCGAACTCGACTTCGCCCTGGCCCACCTCGACCACAGCCTCGCCCTCATCCGGCAAGGCGCCGCCCGCATCTTCCTCGCCCAGGCCGAGATACTCGCGCCGGCCTGCTTGGCGAAGCAGTCTCCGAGCGCCTCGACCGGGCAGGAGGCCACGGCGTGATCCACCCCCACGTCACCGGCACCGGCGAGCCCGCGTCCACCGCGCCGCAGCCACCGGCCGCACGCAGGTCCGGATCGGACCGGGATAGCACGCGGGTGGAGGTCTTCCAGATGCTCGGCTGGCGCTGGGACATCACCGAGGCCAAAAAGCTCACTCAAGGCCGGGCCCCGGATGGGTGGATCGTGACCGAGCGGTGGGCGGCCATGATCCAGCTGGTCGCCATCGACGCCGAGCACGCATACCGGGTGGATCTGTCCGAGCCGTTGATCATGGCCACGGTCCCGAACGGCGGCATGTTGATCATCGACGGCTGGCACCGTCTGTGCAAAGCCGTGGCCTTCGGGGTTGCGGAGCTGTCCGCCGTGATCCTCACGGAAGAAGAGGAGCTCGCCTGCCGGATCTTCGGCGGCGAAGAGGACGACGGGGAGGACGACGGGGAGGAGACAGAGGGAGAAAGAGAGGGAGACACGCCGGACGAGGACATGTTCGGTAGCGCCTGATCCGGTGGCGTAGGGGGTGTGCCCCGTCCAGCACAGATCAAGTGCGCTGGCCGGGGCACACCTCCTCCACCACCGGGTCTCATGCCGTTAGCGGCTTCGCGGTGGCTCATACACGAAGGTGCCCGCCTTGATCTGCGCGATGATCTTCTTCACGTCTTTTGGTGGGCCCAACGGCGGGCTGGTGTCGGGGGCCGGGCTGAGGTGGGGGGCGGTCTTGTTCGCCTCGGGCCTGGGCTTGATCCTCTTGACGAGAGGGCCGCCGCCGTCCGGGGCACCTGCCGGGCGGGGGTAGAGGGTGTGGCCGATGAGGCGAAGGACGGATTCGATGGGCAGTAGGTAGTCGATGAGACTGGTCTCGTCGTCATCGGTGAGGGTGGGGTCTTGGGGCCGGTTGCGGTTGTGCAGGGTGACCTGGCGAGCGCGGCAAAGGTGGTTGTAGAGCCTGCCCTCCAGCCATCCGGCCTCGCTGCTGTTGAGCGTCTCATCCTCGTTGGATTCATAGCGGATCAGCAGCGCCCGGTACCAGTGGTCGCGCTCTTTGAGCTGCTGGAGGACGCGGTGACGGAGTCCGGGGTTGGTGGCCTTGCCGACGTAGGCTCCCCACCGCCCTTGCGCGTCGGGGCGGTCGAGCAGGACGTAGGCGCCGGGGACGTTCCAGCCTCGCTCGAGGCGGTTGGCGTGGTCACGGTCGAGCAGGAGCATGCCGGCGACCTTGTGCTTGGCGCGGATCTTCATCGGATTGTTGAGGTCGTAGGAGAGGCTGACCACAAGCTGGGACGGGGCAAACCGCATCGCACACACGCGGGAGTCTCCTTCACCGGGTGCCGTTGGAGATCTTCCCGAACAGTATCGGACACCTCGCTCTGCGTAATCACGAGTTCCGGGGAAGAAAACGCGCAGCTCACCCACTGGATAGGTGCCCTCCTGGTGCCGGACGCGGCCACGGCCTCGCGTGGGGTGTCATCCCGCGAGGTCCGCCGTGGTCATGGCCGGGAGTGGCGGGCCCGTTCGCGGCCCGTGAGAGCGCACGGCGGCCGGTAGGGGCATGCTGTCCCGGGCGAGCCACGCTGTCGTTGTGGCCGTGGCATACGGTCAGCGTGGATCGGGCTGACTGATGGCGGGGTGGGCGAGAGGGCGAGTGAACTCGATCAGGTCCCCGCGTTGATAAGTGTCGATTTTGACGACGCTGCGCCGGTTGGGGGCGTGGATCATCTGGCCGTTTCCGATGACGATGCCGACGTGTCCGGGGCCGTCGGCTTCCATGCGGAAGAAGGCTAGGTCGCCGGGCTGCTCCTGCCCCGGCGGAATGGGTGGTCCGTGTCTCCATTGGTCGGCCGCGACGCGGGGGATGGTGATTCCTGCTGCTTGGTAGGCGCGCATGGTCAGGCCGCTGCAGTCGAAAGCGGCTGGTCCTTCGGCGCCCCAAAGGTACGGTTTGCCCAGTTGGGCGTGCGCGTACGCGAGCACGGCGGCGATCTGTTCGCCAGGGATGAGCGGGACGCAGGTTCCGGTGAGGGTGTCGACAAGGCGTTGGGCGAGCGGCTCCCACGGTGCGTAGGCGTCGGGGCGGGCGGAGCGCTGGACGGCTTGGGCGGCCCGGGTGAGCGGGAGTTGTTCCCAGCGCGGCACCTTGACCAGGCGGTCGTAGAAGATGCTGGTGGCGTGGCGGGGGTCGAGGATCTGCTCGGGGGTTCCCCACCCCTGGCTCGGGCGCTGCTGGAACAGGCCGAGGCTGTCGAGGTGGCCGTAGCGCACGTTACGGAGTTTGGATTCCTGCAGGGTGGTGGCGACCGCGATGACGGCTGCTCGCGCGGGTAGGTCGCGCTCCATGGCGATCTGGATGATGAGGGCGGCGTGGGTCTGTTGCTCGCGGTCCAAGGTCAGCGTGGAGGCCACGCCCGTCGATGCACCGGCCGCGACCGGTCCGCCCGCCGTGCTGCTCGTCGTGCTGCTCGTTGTCGCGGGTGTGATCGCGCAGGCCAGGCCGCCGGGTGTCCCGGGGCCGGTGAGGATGCTGGTGGCGGCTGCGATGAACGCGCAGATGATGAGCAGCAGGAGGGCGGCGCCGGCCGCGGCGGCCTTCACCTGCCCGGCTCCTCCTCGGCGAAGATACGGTCGAGGAACTCGTCATCGTTGTCCTCGGCGCTGGCCGGTTGCTCGGGGCTTGGGCCGAGGGTCAGGTGGGGCCAGCCGTGTTCAAGGTTGGCCAGCCGCATCCGTGTCTGCCCTGCCTCGGCTGGGGCTGGGAGCCAGACGGGTCCGGCGGGGCCGTCGCCGTGGGTGGTGTGGACGGCGGTGGCGATCGGGAGGTCATGGCTGGTGAGGAGTTTGCGCAGGTTGGTTTCGCGGGTGGGGTTGGGCAGCCAGAACAGGAGCGGGGTGGTGTGGTTGGTGGCGTCGGTGAGGTTGCGGTAGTCGTGGAGTTTGTCGGCGACGCGTTTGAGGGTTTCGGCGCCGGTGTCGTGTTCGAGGAAGAAGTCGATCTGGTGGCCGTTGTCGTGCCAGCAGCCGTAGGCGTCGGGGCGGGCTAGGTCGCTCCATTTCGTGGCGCATTGCTTTTCTGACCACCAGGTTTTCAAGGTGGCTTGCGGGGTGTGGCGGGCATGGTGATGGAGGTGTGAGAAGAAGTCGTTGACGCCGACCTGGTGGTTCAGTCGGGAGGAGACGGCGACGGGGATGTCGGGGTTGTAGCCGAGTTCTTTGAGGGTGATGCCTTGGCGGGCGGCCAGGGCGGCGGCTCCGGCTTTGCCGAGGGCCCAGTGGATGGGGGCCGAGCCTGCGCCGTATCCGGCCCAGGGCCGGAAGCGGGTGACGGCGTTGAGCTGGAACAGGATGGTCATGCGGGCGCGGGTGGCTTGGGCGATGGTGAAGAAGATGCGCTGCAGCTGGTGGGTGGT
Source organism: Nonomuraea insulae (assembly GCF_042656245.1). Taxonomy (NCBI): domain Bacteria; kingdom Bacillati; phylum Actinomycetota; class Actinomycetes; order Streptosporangiales; family Streptosporangiaceae; genus Nonomuraea; species Nonomuraea insulae. The sequence goes on along the minus strand of NZ_JBHSPA010000074.1, from coordinate 1,524 downwards.
CAGGACACGGTGGCGGTGCAGGTGATCGAGGACCTGGTAGTCGCGTTCGGTCAGCCGGGCGGCGAGTGTCATCAGCGCGGTGTGATCGAGCCTGGGCTGGGCTGCCGGGATGGGCTGGATGGTGAAGCGGGGCAGCTTGCGAGCTGCCGCTGTGCGGGTGGCGGGCTGCTGGGCCGGCTGGCAGGTGCACGAGCAACCGCAGGGCTTGTCGGACATGGTGAACCTCCGTGACGTGGTCGGACTGGTCGGACTAGGGCGTGGGGCCGGTCAGTGACGGGTGGAGGCTGGGGGTGCGCCGGGGTCTGCGTCGGGAGGGGGAGGGCCGGGCGCTCTGTTTGCGGTTGGTTCGGGTGCCTGGCCTGCTCTCCGGGCAACCGCCGGTCCCGTGAACCGCTGGTGAGATGCCTGGCGGATCTCTGCTTCCCGGCCCTCAACCAGGGCGGGCAGGGGCCGGGTGCGCAGGGTGAAGGCGGAGGTCTGCTGGCCGTCGATGACGAGGCGGGCGGCGGCTTGGTAGGCGCCCAGGTGGGTGAGGTCGTGCGGGCTGATCAGCGGCGCGGTGTGGTGCTTCAACTCGCCTGCGTCTTTGGGTGAGGCGTTGAAGTAGACCTTGTTGCGGGCGTCGGCTGAGAGCGCTTCGCGCAGGTCGGCGGGTAGCTGGTCGAGATGCTGGTGGGCCAGGACCAGGGACAGCCGGTAGCCGCGTGCCTCGGCGAGCACGTCGTTGATGTGGCCGGGCAAGTTCAGGAAGTTGTGGCACTCATCGATCACCAGGGAGGCATCCGGCCTCTGTGATTCGGCCTGGTGGGAGCGGCGGGTGGCGGCCTGCCAGGTGTGGGCGAGCAGGATGGAGCCGAACAGCCGGGCTGCGTCGTCACCCAAGATGCCCTTGGGCAGCCGGGCCAGGACCAGGCCGCCGCGGTCGAGGAGTTGGCCGATGGGGACGGTGGTGTCCGGGCTGGCCAGTGCCTGCCGGACGAACGGGCGGAGCAGGACGGCGCGGAGCTTGTTCATCACCGGGCCGATGACGGTGGCCTGGCCGGCTGGGGTGAGGGCTTGGTAGGAGTCCCAGAACCCGGCCAGCAGTTCATCGCGCAGTTCGGCTGTGGTCCGGGCGCGGAAGGCCGAGTCGGTGAGCAGTCGGGGCACGTCGGCCAGGGTCGCTTTGTGGCCGAGGACGCTGGTCAGGGTGAGGCAGGTGGAGCGGAGCAGGTCGTCGACGCGGGGTCCCCAGGCGGTGGAGAAGCAGCGGTGGAAGATGGTGACGACGGAGTCGACGGCGAAGGCGGGGTCGTGTCCGGCGAGGATGTTGATTGATGGCGGCGGTGTGGGGTCTTGCGGGTCGAACACCACGGTCTTGCCGACCGCTCGTTGGGGGAGCCGGTTGAGGATGTCGGTGATCAGGTCGCCTTTCGGGTCGATGACCAGGGCGCCTCGGCCTGCTGCGGCGTCGGCCAGGACGAGGTTGGCGAGCAGGGTGGATTTGCCGACGCCGGTGCCGCCGAGGACGTGGGTGTGATGCCG
>NZ_JBHSPA010000073.1:217075-308966 GCF_042656245.1 Nonomuraea insulae | reverse complement strand
CGACCGCGTGGCCGCCGCCCGGCCCGAGCCGCCCGCCGCTCCCGCCGCGGTGCGCACCCGGCCCCAGTTCGCGCCCGTGGCGATCGGCGACGTGCCCGTCGGCGACGGCGAGCCCGTGTACGTCATCGGCGAGATCGGCATCAACCACAACGGCGACCTCGACCTGGCCAGGCGGCTCATCGACGTGGCGGCCGACGCCGGCTGCCAGGCGGTCAAGTTCCAGAAGCGCACCCCCGCGATCTGCGTGCCCGAGGAGCAGAAGGGCCAGATCAGGCAGACGCCGTGGGGCGAGATGACCTACCTGGAGTACAAGGAGCGCACCGAGTTCGGGCGGGACGAGTACCGGCAGATCGCGAAATATTGCGATGAACGCGGGCTGCACTGGTTCGCCTCGCCGTGGGACGTGCCGTCGGTGGAGTTCCTGGAGGAGATGGACGTCCTGGTGCACAAGGTGGCCTCGGCCAGCGTGGCCGACCACGAGCTGCTGCGCACCCTGGCCGCCACCGGCAAGCCGATCATCCTGTCGACCGGCATGTCCACGCTGTCGGAGATCGACGCGGCCGTCGAGATCCTCGGCACCGACAGGCTGATCATGATGCACGCGACGTCCACCTACCCGCTGCCGCCGGACGAGGCGAACCTGCGCACCATCACCACGCTCAAGGAGCGGTACGGCGTCCCCGTCGGCTACTCCGGCCACGAGCGCGGCCTGCAGATCTCGCTGGCCGCGGTCACGCTCGGCGCGGTCTGCGTGGAGCGGCACATCACGCTCGACCGCACCATGTGGGGCTCCGACCACGCCGCCTCGCTGGAGCCGTCCGGGCTGGAGCACCTGGTCCGCGACATCCGCATCATCGAGCAGGCGCTGGGCGACGGCGTCAAGCGTGTCTTCCCCGGCGAGGAGGCGCCCAAGGCGCGCCTCCGCCGGGTGACCGTCTGACCGTTCCCAGCAAGGAAGAAACAGCACATTGATCACGCTCTCGGTCGTCGTGCCCGTGCGGGACGGCGAGCGCTTCATCGCCGACGCGCTCACCTCGTTGTCCCGCAACGCGCGGCCCGACTTCGAGTTCATCGTCGTGAACGACGGGTCCGTGGACGCCACGGGTGACATCATCGACGACTTCGCCGGTGATCTCCCCGGGCTGAGCGTGTTGCGCAACCCCGCCCCGGTGGGGCTGGCGGACGCGCGCAACACGGGCCTGTCGGCCGCGACCGGCCGGTACGTCACGTTCATGGACGGCGACGACTGGCTCGCCCCCGGCTACCTGGCGCGGCTCGTCGAGGCCATCGACGGGCTCGGCTGCGACTTCGTCCGCGCCGACCACGTGCAGGTCGAGGGCCGCAAGCGGGTCGTGCACCGCGCCCCGCTGGCGCGACGGGGCGTGGTGCTCGATCCTCGCGACGCGATCCTGCCCGCGAGCGTGCGGACCATGGTCGACTACCCGTACGCGTGGGCGGGGATCTACCGGCGCTCCCTGCGCGACCTGCTGCACTTCCCCGGCTCCCTGCACACCGCCGAGGACCGGCCGTGGATCTGGCGGCTGCACCGCGAGGCCGCCACGTTCGCGGTGGTGTCGCTGGCCGGGGTGTTCTACCGGCGCATGGTGTCCGGGTCGCTGACGCAGGTGGGCGACGAGCGTCAGCTGCACTTCTTCGACGCCTTCGAGCTGGTCTTCAAGGACCTGGAGCCGGAGTTCCTGCCCAAGGCGGCGCGTAACTTCTGCGCGCTGCTCGCCCACCACCTGGAGATCGGCGAGCGGTTCACGCCCGCGCTGCGCGCCCGCTTCGAGGAGCGCGGCGCGCAGATGGTGCGAGCGCTGCCGGCGGAGCTGGTCGCCGAGTCGGTGGCGCGGATGTCCGTCGAACGCGAGGCCGCGATCCGCGCCCTGGTGCCCGAACTGCCCCCCAGCCCGCACGTCCGCGTCCGCCGTGACCGGGAGGAGTCCTGAAGGTGCCCCAGAAGGTGAAGGTCTTCTACGCCTCGACGTTGTTCGGGGCGATGTCGCTGGCCGCGGCCATCGACGACGGCCGCTTCGGCGACGGCCGCCGCGTGCTCATCGTCTCGAACAACGCGGCCATCCCCGAGGTGGCGACGCCGCTGGACAAGACGCCCGGCTTCGCCGTGCTGCGCTCGCGCTTCGACGAGGTGCACTCGTGGAACGAGCTGATCGCGCCGCTGCACCCGTCGGACTGGCGGGCGCGCGTCATCGAGGTGCCGATGACCGAGCGCCTCATCCGCTCCCACTGGGGGCTCGACGACGTCGAGGAGCTGGTGCTGGAGTCGATCGCGGTGCCGCCGGCGCGGACGATCGCGGGGCTGGTGCGCGACTGCCCGATCTCGGTCTACTCCGACGGGCTGATGAGCTACGGCCCGACCCGTGACCCGCTGCCCGCCGAGATCTTCCGCCGCATCGCCCGGCTGATCCACCTCGACCTGGTGCCGGGCCTGACGCCGCTGCTGCTCAGCGAGTACGGCGTCACCCCCGAGATCCTGCCCCAGGAGCGCTTCCTGGCCATCGTGGACGAGGTCACCGCCACCGCCCCCGACATGCTCGCCGGGCAGGCGATCGTCCTCGGCCAGTACCTGTCGGCGCTGGACATCCTCACCGCGGAGGAGGAGGCCGAGCTGCACGAGAGCATGCTCAAGGCGCTGGCCGCCCGCGGCCTCACCGACATCGTCTTCAAGCCGCACCCGGCCGCCGGGCGCCGCCACGCCCAGCTCCTGCGGGCCGCGGCCGGGCCGTTGGGAGTGCGGCTGTCGGTGGCGGGGGAGAGCGTGCCGGCCGAGGTGTGCTTCGCGGCGCTGCGGCCCGAGCTGGTCGTGGGGTGTTTCTCCACGGGACTGGTGACCGCGCAGCGCTACTTCGGGCTGCAGGTGGCCTCGTACGGGACGGGGACGGTGCTGGAGCGGCTGGCCCCGTACGAGAACAGCAACCGGATCCCGGTCACCATCGTCGACGCCCTGCTGCCGCGCCTGTCGCCCGAGGGCCACATCGAGCGGCCGCCCGCCGCCGACCTGCCGGGCCTGGTGCGCGCGGTCGGCTACTGCATGCAGGCCGACGCCTACCCGGAGCTGCGGCCCGAGCACATCGAGTTCGACCCGCGCTACTTCAAGCGCAAGCGCCTGGAGACGCTGGGCTTCGCCGGCTCCGGCAAGCCCAGCGCGCTCACCAGGATCCGCAGGAAGATCAGGTCAGCGATCTGAGGTAGCGGCGCATGCGGCGCTTGGCCCGGTAGCCCACCCGCAACATCTTCGGCGGCACCTCCACCCGGAGCCGGGCCCTGCGTCGCGCCGCCGCGTGCTCGGGCCCGTCGAGCAACGATCTGGCGGGCGTTCCCGGCCGGGCGGTCACCAGCCCGGCCAGCAGCCCCGCCCAGTCGTTGCGCTCGGCCGGCTGGAAGTAGTTGGCCGCGCACCATGCGGCCGAGGCCATCCGGAAGCCGCCCTCCGCCAGCTCCTCCAGCGTGCCCAGCAGCCGGCTGCCCTCGAACACCACGTTGATCATCTCGGCGCTCACGCCGAAGTCGCTCAGCACCAGCGACGGCACGTCCATCGCGATGGCCTCCAGCGCCGCCGTCGAGCTCACCGTGACGAACCCGGTCGCCCGCTCCAGCTGCTCCCGCATCGACCCCGCCTCGAACGCCAGCCGCCCCGGCTCCCCCATCTCCCGCCACAGCCGCCGGTAGTGGAAGCGCTCGTTGTGCGTCTGCCGCTCGTCCTCCAGGGCTCGCAGCTTGACCACCACGTCCAGGTCGGGCCGGCCCTCGGCCAGCCCGGCCAGCGACAGCAGGATCCGCTCGCGCTGCTCCCGCTCCCGCGGCACCTTGGCCTGCGTGGCGAAGACCACCCGGTTACCGCCCCCTGCCACTCTTTCCTGGCGCAGGAACGGCAGCCTGGCCAGGCCCACCGCCCCTCCCCCGCCGAGCCGGGCGGCGATCTCGGAGAACTCGGCCACCTCCCGCTCGCTGTGCACCACGAACAGGTCGCAACCGCTGCGGAACAACCACGCCTTCTCCGTCGCCGGCACCGAGATGCCCGGCAGCCCGCTGACGAAAACCGGGCGGGGCCGCAGCCCGTCCAGCACCTCGGCCACCAGCACGTCCACCACCGGGCCCGTGCAGGCCACGAGGATCACGTCGGGCCGCGTCCGCTCGGCCAGCCGCCGCACCGACCGCGCGGACAACACGGGCGGCGGCTCCCCGTCGCCCACAGCCGCGGCCATCTGCTCCGGCGAAGGGGCGATCGGCGTGCGCACCACGACCAGCTCCGCCGGACCATCCAGGTCACCGAGCAGGCAGGCCGCCCATTTCAGATACGAATCGGAGTCGGCGACCGCCAGCACTCTCAACCGGACACTCCTGTCAAATGCGAGCGCAGGGCGGGGGCCGCCCTGCTCGTCCACCAGTCCTCTGGAACATCCACGGGCTCGACGGCGACTCCGCGCGGGCCGAGCAGCACCCGCAGCGAGGTGATCGCGGTCGAAGGGAGGCTGAGCACGCGCTGGCCGGCGTCCAGGCCACGCAGCGTCAGCTCGGCGGGCACGCCGCCGTCGTGGACGGTGATGCCGGGGCGCTCCCGGATCAGCGCGACGTCCACGGGGTCCTCGCGGCGGTGCGGGTAGTAGGCCAGCGGCTCGCTCGCGGCCAGGTCCGTCAGCCAGCGCAGGTAGTGGTCGCGGTGGACCAGGCCGTTGCGGACGAGCGAGGTGCCGAGCACGACCGTGCGCTCGGCCGGGCCCTCGGCGCTGGGCGGCTGGGAGCGCAGCCAGGCGAAGTCATGGCGTACGAGATTCACGCCGGCCTCGCGTACGGCCTCTTCGAGCTTGTCGTCCACGGCCAGCGCGGTGAAGATGCAGACGTTGCTCAGGCGCAACCGCAGCGCGGCCGCCAGGCCGAGCGTGGCGCGCAGCCGGGTGGAGCGGACGCGGGCCCGCAGCAGCGGCCGGAACGGGCCCGCCGCGATCAGCTCCAGCAGCCGCAGCGTGGCCAGCCCGTCGTCCACGATGACGATGCGGCCGGGGCGGGACACGAGCCAGCGCAGCTGCACCTTGCCGGAGAAGGCGTCCCCGACGGCCTGCAGGCGCCTGGGCATGCGCTCGCGCGGTTCGGCCAGCTCCAGGCCCTCCGGGAGGTCCAGCGAGCGCAGCTCGCGCCGTGTGGCCTTCAGGGGCCGCAGGCCCGCGCGGGGCACGACGGCCGTCTTCGGGCCGAGGAGCCCGGCGTGGTGGGCCTCGACGGCGCACAGCATCTGGAGCGGGGACTCCACCCAGGCCGACGCCTGTTCGACCACTCCTTGCCCTCCCAGCGAAGTGATGGCCCGTTCACGACCGCTTCAAGCTAGCCCCACCGGCTTAAGCGCTCAGAAACGCGGCGTGAACAATGGAGGGTATGAACTCGCTCATGCTCAACACCGACGGTGTGCAGATCCCGCAGCTCGGATACGGCGTCTGGCAGATCCCGGCCGACGAGGCCGAGCAGGCGGTCGCGACCGCTTTCAAGACGGGCTACCGGCACGTCGACACCGCCGCCGCCTACGGCAACGAGGAGGGCGTGGGGCGGGCCGTGCGCGCGAGCGGGCTGCCGCGCGAGAAGGTGTTCGTGACCACGAAGTTGTGGAACGCCGACCACTCCCGCGCCGAGGCGGCCTTCGACGAGTGCCTGGCGCGCCTGGGGCTCGACCACGTAGATCTTTTCCTCATCCACTGGCCGGTGCCGCGGCAGGACAGGTACGTGCAGGCGTGGAAGGCGATGGAGAAGATCTACCGTGACGGGCGGGCCAGGGCCATCGGCACGTCCAACTTCACGGTCGCCAACCTCACCCGGCTCATGGAGGAGACCGACATCACCCCGGCCATCAACCAGATCGAGTTGCACCCGTACCTGCAGCAGCGGGAGCTGCGGGCCTTCCACGAGGCCAACGGCATCCTCACCGAGGCGTGGGGCCCGCTCGGGCAGGGCAAGGGGCTGCTTGAGGACCCGGCGCTGACGGTGCTGTCGGAGAAGTACGGCAAGACTCCGGCGCAGATCGTGCTGCGCTGGCACCTGCAGCTCGGCAACGTGGTCATCCCGAAGTCCGTCACGCCCGCGCGGATCGCCGAGAACGTCGACGTCTTCCACTTCATCCTCGACTCCGAGGACATGGCGGCCATCGGGGCGATGAACAAGGGGCGGCGTCTGGGGGCGGACCCGGAGACGTTCAATGTGACCTGAGTGACGGAGGTGAATGGGGTGAATAACCCCATTCATTTACCCGCCCTATACGATCTCGGGCGTGCGAGATTTTACGTGGGGAATCGCGGCGACCGGTGGCATCGCGCGGACCGTGGGCGCGGCCATCGTGGCGGAGCCCGGGATGCGGGTGGCCGCCGTCGGTTCGCGGGATCTGGCCAGGGCTCAGGCCCTGGCCTCGACGTTGGGCGCGGAGTCGGCGTACGGCTCCTACGAGCGGTTGTGCGCCGACCCGGCCGTGGACGCCGTCTACGTGGCCACGCCGCACGCGCAGCACCTGGCCGTGGCCGAGGCGGCCATCGCCGCGGGTAAAGCCGTGCTCTGCGAGAAACCGCTGGCCGCGACCGTGGACGACGCGGAGAAGATGGTACGCCTGGCGCGCGAGGCACGGGTGTTCCTGATGGAGGCCATGTGGATGAGGTTCAACCCCCTCGTCCGGCGGATCGCGGGCGACCCGCGCTTCGGCGAGATCCGCTCCGTGCAGGCGAGTTTCGGCTTCGCCTCCCCCTATGACCCCGCCCATCGGCTGTGGGCGCCGGAGCTGGGCGGGGGCGCTTTGCTGGACCTGGGGATCTACCCGTTCGGGCTGGCCCAGATGCTCCTGGGCATGCCCTCCGACCTGCGGATGACCGGGTCCCTGGCCCCCAACGGGGTGGACGCGGAGGCGGCCGGCGTATTGCTCTATCCCGGCGGAAGGCACGCTCTCGTGGCGACCTCGTTGCTGGGGAATTACCCCAACCTGGCCAGTGTTGTAGGTACTCAGATGCGGGCGGACATCCCGGCGCCTTTCTGGGCGCCCCAGCGGATCGTCCTCACGGGACCCTCGATGGACCCGGAAGAGCACGTACTCGATCCGGCGGACAACGGATACGCCGGAGAGCTCCGCGAAGTCCGCGCCGCCACGGCCGAAGGCAGGACCGAATCCTCGATCATGCCTCTTGACGAATCCCTTGCCATGATGGGGCTTCTGGCCGACGCGCGGAGGCAACTCGCCTAGCCGCACTTTATGGATTTGTAATCCTCTTGCCTCATGTATTACCTTATGAGGCATCTTGAGGCATACGTCCGGTTTGTCCGGCTATGTCTGACCATCGCACGAAAGATCGCAGGATTGCGACCGCTGAATCCGCCTTCGGGCGGAACCGGGGACCCATGTCCTTTGGGGTGAATCGGCACTCCGGTGCCGTAGGGCAGCTTCCACGCCCGAACCCGTCAGCTAACCCGGTAAGCGGCATGGAAGCAAGGAGTACCCCCTCGATGGCCAAGCACCGAATCACCGCTGCCACGAAGACCGGTATCGCCCGCGCCCTCCTCGGCGCGAGCGTCCTCGCCTCGGCCCTCGGCGCCAACGCCGTGACGGCCAGCGCGGACACCGCCACCGGAGTCGCCGCGGCCACCGCCGCCAGGCACCCGGCCGCCGCTATCGCCGCCCACCAGGACGGCGCCAAGACCAACGAGACCAAGGTCAACGTCACCGCCGACCAGGTCCTCTCCCTGGCCAAGTCCCAGGTGGGCACCTCGGAGAACTCCAGCGGCGGCGGCACCAAGTACCAGCAGTGGTACGCCGACTCACGGCGCGCCGCAGAGACCGTCGCCCGCGACGGCGGCAGCCGCGCCGACTACCTGAACGCCGCCTGGTGCTCGATGTTCGTCTCCTGGGTCGGCGAGCAGACCGGCGCCCGCCCGCAGGTCGGCTGGGACGCCTACACCGTCGCCCACGCCAAGTGGTTCGCCGCCAACCACCGCTTCGGCAACGAGGCCAAGCCCGGCGCCGTGGTCTTCTTCTCCTGGAGCGGCAGCAAGTCCCTCAACGACATCAACCACGTCGGGTTCGTCGTCAAGGACAACCACAACGGCACCATCTCCACGGTCGAGGGCAACACGGGCGACGGCACGGTCGCGGAGCGCGTCCGTCCGACGTCGCAGGTCGTCGGCTACGGCTACCCGCAGTACGCCGCCTGACGGACTCTTCACCGGCACGATCGAGCGCGCGTCCCCCGCACGGGGGGCGCGCGCTCGCGCGTTTCCCCGCCCGATCAAGACCCCTCGCTCTGACCCTTCACCTGCTCCGGCAGCCCGGTGTTGGGGATGCCGAACCTGCGCGCGTACTGATCGTTGAGTTCCGCCCAGCCGAAGGCGGTCGCCGCGGCGCCGCGGATCGGCGGGATCGGATGACCTTCGAGCAGCTTCTCGGCCACGTCGAGGCACAGGTGCCAACCCGCCGCGACCTTCGGGATCCACTCGCGGTCGTTGACGGTGTGCCGCAACGTCAGCCGGGCGCCGGCGTCGGTGGCCGCCAGCTCCCAGCGCAGCAGGTCGGTGCCGAGGGTGTACTCCAGCAGCGTCGGCGGTTCTGCGCGGACGACCTCGGCCTCCATGTCCACGGGCTTGTCGTCGTCGATCATCGTGATCGTGACGCCGCCCGCCTTGGAGAGATCGCGGTCGGCCGTGTACGGCGCCCACGCGGCGAGTTGTTCCGGCTCGGTCAGCGCGGCCCACACCTTCTCGGGCGGGTGGCGCAGGTCGCGGGTGAAGACCAGGGTCCAGCGATCCTCCGTCGCCTCGCAGCCGACCTGGCCGAGCGGGCTCGGGCGGTATGCGTCGTCGGTCATGACTACTCCAGGTTGTCGAGATGACGCTCGAGAGCGTCGAGATGCCGGTCCCAGAGGGCGCGGTACGGCTGAAGCCAGTCGTCGAGCGCCCGGAAGGGACCCGCGTGAATGCGGTAGATCCGCCGCTGAGCCTCCGTGCGGCAGGTGACGAAACCGGCTTCCCTGAGCACCTTCAGCTGCTTGGAAACCGTGGGCTGGCTGACGTCGAGCGCCTCCACCAGCTCGTTCACGCTGCTCTCGGCCGTCAGGAGCCGGTCGAGAATCCGGCGCCGGGTCGGTTCGGAGAGCACGGAGAACGTATCGACGGACATGCCTTTATATTCCTAGAAGGGCATATTCCTGTCAAGGCATATACGCCGATTCACCCCAGGAAGAACTCCGCCAGCGCGCCCGCGACCCGTACCGGATCGTTCTCCATGGGAATGTGACCCGCCCCCGCGACGCGGACGAGCCGGGTGTCCGGCATCTCGGCGGCGAACCGCTCGGCGTGCCGCACCTCCTGGAAGGTGTCCTCCTCGCCCCAGACCAGCAGCTTGGGCGTCGCGCCGGCCCTGAGCGCGGGCACCAGATCCAGCGTGTAACGGCTGTCGGCGGCGCCCGCGAGTGCCATCCAGGACCGGCAGACACGCGGGTCGTTCCAGGGGCCCAGGTAGTCGGCCAGCTCCTCCTCCGAAGCCGGGCGGGCCAGCGCCGTGGTGACGGCCGTACGGCGGGCGGCCAGCACGTCCTCCACCGTCGTCGCGGCGACTACGGCGGGGTCCCGGTAGCGGGCCACCCCCGGCACCGGCCAGGAGTCGTAGGTGACCGAGTTGACCAGCGCCAGCCGGCCCACCTTCGCCACACCCCCGGCCAGCAGGTGCTGGGCGATCGCACCGCCGATGTCGTGCCCGGCCACGGCCACCGGCTCCGCCACCCTCAGCGCCGCCGCGAACCGCGCCACCCACCCCGCCAGCGCCGGGACGGCCGCCGTCTCCGGCGTCAGCTCCCCCTCCGAGCGCCCCAGGCCGGGCAGATCGACCGCGACCGGCCGCAGCCCGGCCGCGGCCAGCAGATCCATCACCGGCGCCCACACCCGGCTCCAGTACGTGCCGTGCAGCAGCAACACCACCGGCCCGCGCTCCCCCGCCGCCAGATAACTGGCCCGCAGACCGTCGACCTCGATCGTCTTTCGCGTCGTCATGGCATAACCATCGGGTTCTGGCCAGGGGGAGGTCAAATACCAACTAAGGTATGTCGCTATGACATTGGCGCAGCTCAGAGTGCTCGTCGCGGTCGCCGATCACGGCGGCTTCACCACCGCCGCCGACCACGTCGGCATGTCCCAGCCCGCCGTCAGCCGCGCCATCGCCACCCTGGAACGCGAACTGGGAGCGGCCCTGTTCGTACGCCACCGCGACGGCATCGCCCTCACCGAGGCCGGCGACCGAGCCCTCGCCCGGGCCCGCGAGACGCTGCGCCACTTCGACCTCATCCGCGCCGACGTGGCCGCCGCCAACGGCCAGATCACCGGCGAACTGCGCCTGGCCAGCCTGCCCAGCGCCACCGGCACGCTCGTCGCCAGACTGCTGCGCGCCTTCACTGACCACTACCCCCAGGTCCGGGTGCGCCTGTTCGAAGGCGTCGACGACGACATCCGCGCCTGGCTGCACCGCGGCGCCGCCGAGGTCGGCGTGGTCACCCTCCCCGCCCCCGGCCTGCACACCGCCCACCTCAGCACCCATGACATGGTCGCCGTCATGCCGGCCGCACACCCCCTCGCCGCCCAGCCCGTCGTGCACCTGTCCGACCTGGCCGGGCGGCCGTTCATCCTGACCACCGCCGGCTGCCGGCCGCTGATCATGGGCGCGGCGCTGGCCGCGGGGGTGGGGCTGGACATCGCGTTCGAGGCCGGCGGGCCCGCCGCCATCCTGGAGATGGTCAGCGCCGGCCTGGGCGTCAGCATCGTGCCCACGCTCGGCCTGCCCGCCGACCTCGGCGCGGTGGTCACCCGGCCGCTGGAGCCTGCCATGAGCCGCTCACTGGCCCTGGCCGTCCCGTCGCTGGACGGGTGCGCGCCCACGGCGCGGGCGTTCCTGGACGAGCTGGCCGCCTTTACGTTGTAGATTCATACGCGTGTCAGCGGGAGATGAGCGTGGCCCATCGGTCCAAGGTGGACAGCGCCTCGTCGGCGGAGCGGTACTGCAGGGTGAACAGGCCGCGGTCGGCGCCCGCCTTGGCGTAGGCGTCGAGCCGGCCGGGCTCGGGCATCGGGCCACCCTCCGGGATCACGCCGAACAGCGTGATCGGCACCCGTCCCCGTCCGGCGTCGGCGGCCCTGGCGCGCAGCGTGGCGGCTCGCCGGGTGAGCTCCTCGACGTCCATCATGTCCACCTGGGGCAGCCACGCATCGCCGAAGTCCAGCACCCGGTCCTCCGTGCCCGGCCCGTTCCCGCCCACGAGCACGGGTGGGTGCGGCTTCTGCGCGGGCTTCGGCCAGGACCAGATCGGGTCGAAGTCCACGAACTCGCCGTGGTACTCGGCCTCGTCGGCGGTCCAGATCTCGCGCATGGCGCGGACCCGGTCGGCGAGCAGGGCCATCCGGGTACGCGGATCGGTGCCATGGTTGGCCATCTCCATGCGGTTCCACCCGCCGCCGACGCCGAACTGGAAGCGCCCGCCGCTCAGTTGGTCGAGGCTGGCCACCTCCTTCGCCGTGGTGATCGGATCCCGCTGGGCGACGAGGCAGACCGCGGTGCCCAGGGTCAGGGTGGTGGTCACCGCGGCGACCGCGGCCAGCGCGACGAACGGATCGACGGTCTCGGCATAACCCCGGGTCGAGGCGCCGGACGGGCGCCTGCTGTGCACCGGGATATGCGTGTGCTCCGTCCAGAACAGCGACTCGAATCCACGTTCCTCAACGGCCCGGCCGAGCTCTTGCGGGGTCAGACCGTTGCAATTGGAATAAACAGCGATGCCGATGTCCATCCGGCCATGATTACCGGCGGAACCGGACCGGTCAACGCGCCGGACGACTGTCAGGTTCTCCCCGTGACGGCGGGTTCCCGCGCCTGCTCACGTACGAACCAGGCCGCGGCGAAGGCGAGCACCCCCAGCAGCGCCGCCCCTGCCAGCACGCCCTGCAGCCCCCCGCTGACCGCCTCCCGCACGGCTTCGCGGGCAGGGCCGCTCAGCGTGGTCATCGATTCCGGCGTCAGCCCGTCGCCCGCCCCGGAGCCGAGGCCGGCCTCCACCCGGCTCCCGTAGACGGCGCCCAGGAGGGAGATGCCCACCGAGCCGCCGATCGTCCGCAGGAGCGTGACGGTCCCGCTGGCCGCGCCCATGTCGCGGTGCTCGGCGCTGGCCAGCGTGAGCAGGAGGCTGCTCTGCATGACCAGCCCGATCCCGACCCCCGCGACCGCCGAGAGCCCGGAGGCCAGGACCATGCCGGTGCCCACGTCGAGCACGGTCAGCGCGAGCACCCCCGCCACGAGCACGCCGCCGCCGAGGATCGGATACCTCCGGTAGCGGCCGTCGCGGCTGATGAGGCGACCGGCGACGAGCTGCGCCGCGAGCATGCCGAACATCAGCGGCAGCAGCAACATCCCGCTGCCGGTCGGGGTGGCGCCCAGGACGAACTGCATGTACTGCGGCAGGTACGCGGTCACGCCCATCATGACGGCCCCGACCAGGAAGCTGAGCACCTGGGCGAGGGTGAAGTTGCGGTCGGCGAAGAGCCGGGGCGGGATGATCGGCTCCTCGGCCCGCCGCTCGACCCGGACGAACGCGACCAGGCACACGACCGCCACCGCGCCCAGGGCCAGGATCTGGGGCGACGCCCACGCGTACGCGATGCCGCCCCAGCTCGCCAGGAGGGTCAGCGCCACGATGCCGGCGGTCAGCAGCGCGGCGCCGAGGTAGTCGATCCTGGCTCTGACCCGCTCCCCCGGCACCCGGATGCCGAACCCCACGATGAGCAGGGCGACGGCCCCGACCGGCACGTTGACGTAGAACGTCCACCGCCAGCTCAGCTCCTCGGTGAGCAGGCCGCCGAGCAGCGGGCCGCCGATGAAGGCGACCGGCATCATGGCCCCGATCATCGACTGCACCCTGCCGCTGTCGCGGGGCGGCACCAGCACGCCGATGATCGACAGCGCGCCGACCATCAGGCCGCCCGCGCCGAGCCCCTGTACGGCGCGGAAGGCGATGAGCTGGCCCATGTCCTGTGACAGGCCGGCCAGCATGGATCCGGCCAGGAAGATCACGATCGAGGTCATGAACGTGCCCTTGCGGCCGTAGAGGTCGCCGAGCTTGCCCCAGATCGGAGTGGTGGCGGCCGCGGCGAGCATGTACGCGGTCACGACCCAGGACAACTGGTTCAGCCCGCCCAGCTCGCCGGTGATCGTGGGCAGCGCGGTGCCCACGATCAGGCCGTCCAGCATGGCCAGGAACATGCCGAGCAGGAGCCCGGACATGCCCACGTAGAGAGACCTGCTCATGCTCTCAGGCCCCGTACGGGCGGGCGGTCCTGGCCTCGCGCAGGGCCTGACCCCACCAGGCGAGCTGGTCGAGCATCGCCTTGGCCACCGCGTCGCCACCGGGGCTCGTGCCGTCGGAGCCGATCTGGGCCCACGGCGCCTGCAGCCCGACGGCGTCCCGCATCGTCACGGCGTGCAGTTCGGCCATCACGAGCCGGAGCTGCTCGACCGCCCGCAGCCCGGCCGAGAAGCCGCCGTAGGCCACGAACCCGACCGGCTTGGCGTTCCACTCGCGGTTGTGCCAGTCGATGGCGTTCTTCAGCGAGGCGGGGAAGCTGCGGTTGTACTCGGGCGTGACGATCACGAACGCGTCCGCCGCCGCCAGCCTGGGCGACACGGCCGACAGCTGCTCCACGGCCTCCTGCGACTGCGGCGGGTCCCCGAGGACGGGGAACACGGTGGGCAGGGGTGTCTCGACCAGGTCGATCACGTCGGCCGTCATGTCGGCGCGCCGGTCGAGGTGGCCGCGGATCCAGCTCGCGACGGTGGGGCCGAAGCGGCCGTCCCTGGTGCTGCCGACGATCACGGCGACGCGCAAAGGGGTGTCCATGGGGACCTTCCTTCAGATGTGTACGACGTATTTACCGAAATACAACGTACACATCGCTGTGTACGCTGTCCACTGCTGATACGTTGTACACCTCGAAGGAGGGTGATCCATGGAGAAGGTCCCGTTGTGGGCCCGCCTCGAACGTCCCGAGCCGGCGCCCCGCCAGACCCTGTCACCGCAGCGGATCGCCACCGCGGCCGTCGCCGTCGCCGACGCGGAGGGGCTCGACGCCGTCACCATGCGCCGCCTGGCCACCGAGCTGGGCGTGGCGCCGATGGCCGCCTACCGATACGTGTCGGGCAAGGACGACCTGGTCGAGCTGATGGTCGACCACGTCTACGCCGAGCTGGAGCTGCCGCCCGCCACGACCGGCTGGCGCGAGACGCTGCGACTCGTCGCCGTGCGGACGCGCGAGCTGACGCTCGCCCATTTGTGGCTCGGCCAGCTCCCGCCGAGCGCCGTGCTCTCGCTCACCCCGAACCGCACAGCGGTCTCGGAACGCATGCTGAGCGCCGTGGCCGAGCTGGGTGTGGACCCCGACACCGCGATGGCCGTGGCCGCCAGCATCAGCTCCTACACGCTCGGCATGACCGGCCAGGAGATCGCGATGCGGCAGCTCATGGCCGGGCAGGGGTGGTCCGACGAGCGGGAGGTGTACACCAGCCTGGCGCCGCAGCTCACCTACCTGCTCGACACCGGCCGTTACCCGGCGTTCAAGCGCTACATCCACGAGGGCAGGTGCAAGAACGATCCGCAGTGGCAGTTCGAGACCGGTCTCGACTACGTTCTGGACGGCATCGCAGCCAGGCTCGGCGCGACATAGTTCGCGGAGCGTGTCGATCCTGGGCCGGGCCGTTCGACGCATGGGCGATGACGACGGTCAGACCGAAGGAGACGACACCGATGAAGTTCATGATCGTGGGCAAGGCCAACGCGGAGACCGAGGCCGGGGCGCTGCCCAGCCAGGAGCTCGTGGACGACATGATCGCCTACAACGAGTCGCTGGCCAAGGCGGGGGTGCTGCTGGCCGGTGAGGGCCTCTACCCCAGCTCGGAGGGGGCGCAGATCGCCTACAGCGGCGGGAAGGCGTCCGTGATCGACGGGCCGTTCACCGAGGCCAAGGAGCTCATCGCCGGCTTCTGGCTGATCCAGGTCAAGTCGCGCGAGGAGGCCATCGAGTGGGCCCTGCGGCTTCCGGTGCCGCCGGGGGGCGAGGGGGTCGCGCTGGACGTGTGGCGGGTGTTCGACGCGGCGGACGTGCCGGACGACTCGATGCCGGCGGAGGAGCGCGAGCGCGAGGAGGTGCTGCGCGAGCGCCTGCGCGTGACCGAACCCGGCGCGTGAGGCTCGCGGACCACCGATGGCCGCCGCTTGCCATCCGCGCGTGGCCGCTGGTCTGATGGGCCCGTGACGGCTACCGACACGCATCGCGCGATCGAGGCGGTTTGGCGCATCGAGGCGGCCCGGCTCATCGCCGGGCTCGCCGGGCTGGTGCGCGACGTCGGCCTGGCCGAGGAGCTGGCGCAGGACGCGCTGGTCGCCGCCCTGGAGCAGTGGCCGGAGTCCGGCGTGCCGCGCAACCCCGGCGCCTGGCTGATGACCGTCTCCAAGCGCCGCGCCATCGACCTGATCCGCAGGAACGAACGCCTCCAGCGCAACCTCATCGAGCTCGGGCACCGCGTCGACCTGGAGGAGGAGCTGCCCGAGGTCGACGAGATCGAGGACGACCTGCTGCGGCTGGTCTTCACCGCCTGCCACCCCGCGCTGTCGATGGAGGCGCGGGTGGCGCTGACGCTGCGGGTGCTCGGCGGCCTGACCACCGACGAGATCGCGCGGGCGTTCCTGGTCCCGGAGTCCACCGTGGCCCAGCGCGTCGTGCGCGCCAAGCGCACGCTGGCCGACAGGAAGATCCCGTTCGAGGTGCCCCAGAGCGCGGACCTGGCGGACCGCCTGTCGTCCGTGCTGGAGGTCATCTACCTCGTCTTCAACGAGGGCTACTCGGCGACGGCCGGCGACGACTGGATGCGCCCCGCGCTCTGCGAGGACGCGCTGCGGCTCGGCCGGGTGCTGGCGGGCCTGATGCCCAAGGAGCCCGAGGTGCACGGGCTGGTCGCCCTCATGGAGATCCAGGCGTCCCGCGCGGGCGCCCGCGTGGGCCCGTCCGGTGAGCCGATCCTGCTGCTGGAGCAGAACAGGGCCCGCTGGGACCGGCTGCTCATCCGCCGCGGGCTGGCCGCGCTCGACCTGGCCGAAGCACTGGCCGGGACGCTGGGGCCGTACACCTTGCAGGCGGCCATCGCCGCCTGCCACGCCCGCGCCCTCATCCCGGAGGAGACGGACTGGCTGCGGATCGCGAGCCTGTACGAGTCGCTGGCCCGGCTGTCCCGCTCCCCCGTCGTGGAGCTCAACCGGGCGGTGGCGCTGTCGATGGCCTACGGTCCCGCGGTCGGGCTCGAACTCCTCGACCAGATCGTGGACGAGCCGTCGCTCAAGGACTACCACCTGCTGCCCAGCGTCCGCGGCGACCTGCTGTTCAAGCTGGGGCGGACGGCGGAGGCGCGGGCCGAGTTCGAGCGGGCGGCGGCCATGACGCGCAACGCCCGCGAACGCGCCCTCCTGGAGGAACGCGCCGCCGCCTGCTGACCCGGCGGCCTCCGGCGACCGCGCCCGATCCCAGCTCGCCGGGGCTCAGCCGGGATCGCGCCGGGCTCCTTCCGGCCAGATCAGGCGAACGGGCAGCCCCCGCCGCCGTGCCTCGGCCACCACGTCGGCGGTGCCGCCATGCCCGCGGGCGGGCAGGCCGTCCCAGACGGCGAACAACATCTCGGCGCCGTCGAGCATGCGCACGCTCGCCGCCATGTAGGCCCGCTCGGTGGCCTCCGCGAAGCCCAGGCGCTGGACCCGGACCGCGCGGCCCAGCAGCTCGTCGAAGACGTCCGGCGGCCCGTCGCGGTATTCCTCGGCCGGGATCACCACTTCCAGCTCTCCGCCGAGGTCGAGCACCGCCCTGGCGAAGATCTGGTCGGCCCCGTCCGCCAGGCAGGACAACCCGGAGATCGCCGGGCAGTGCTCGGCCAGCTCCTCCCGTACGGCCTGGTCGATCAGCAGGGCGGTCTGAGGCGGCAAGCCACGGTGGCCGGAGACGGCGATCCGGATCATAATCCCCCCATTGTGCGCTCTCTGGCGATATTCTCCCTCGAATGATCATTTGGCTCAACGGAACCTTCGGCGCGGGCAAGACCACCACCTCCGCGGAGGTCGCCAAGATCGTGCCGGAGGCGACGGTCTTCGACAGCGAGCAGGTGGGCAGCATGCTCCGCCACGTCAAGCGGCTGCCGCGAGTCACCGACTTCCAGCACTGGCCTCCGTGGCGGGCGCTGGTCGTCCAGACGGCCACCCAGCTCCTGGACTATTTCGGCGGCGTGCTCGTGATCCCCCAGACGGTCCTGATCGAGCAGTACTGGACGGAGATCCGCACCGGCCTGGAGAAGGCCGGCATCCCCCTGCACCACTTCCTCCTCCACGCCGACCGCGACACCCTGATCCACCGCATCGAGAACGACACCATCGTGAACGAGAGGGACAGCGTCGTGAACGATGCCGGCAGCTGGCGGATGAACCACCTCCCGGCCTACGAGGAAGCCCTCCTCTGGCTACGCCGCGAGACACGGGAGATCGACACCACGGACATCCCGCCGCGGGAGGTGGCCTCGCTCGTGGCGTCGAAGGTCGTCACGAACTGACGGGTTCGGAGGGAGTGACGCAGGCGGCGGCCAGGGCGAGCACCCCGGCCACCGCGAACGCGACCGCGAAACCCGCGCCCGTGACCACCACACCGACGGCGGCCGGGGTGGCGGCGGCCACCAGGTTCTGCCCGGTGTTCTGCGTGCCCAGCGCCCGGCCCGCCCAGGAACCGCCGGCCAACTCGGACACGGCGGTGAAGGCCAGCCCGTTGCCGCTCATCGAGATGACCAGCGCCGCGATCACCAGGGGCGTCCCCCACGATGTGGCCGCGGCCAGGGCCAGCAGCACCATGGCCGTGGCGTTGATCGCGGCGAGCGAGCGCATGGGGCGCACCCGGCTGCCCACCCGATCGGACCAGGTCCCGCACAACAACCGCCCGCCCGCCCCGGCGAACTGGGCGGCGGCGATGAGCTGACCGGCCTGGGCGACGTCCCAGTCCTGCGCGACCATCAGGTACGTCAACGCGAAGGCCGAGGTGGTGAACTGCGGAACCACCAGCAACATGCTCGCCCCGTGCACCCGCCACAACGCCGGGTCCCGGTACGGCGACCCCGCACGCCGCCCCGGCACGGCCGACGCGCGCGGCGGATCGGCCACCAGCATCCCGACGGCCACCGCGGTCACGCCGCAGATCACGGCCATCGCGACCAGCGCCCCGGACACCGTGCCGAACCTCGGCGCGACCACTCCGGCCACGGCCACACCGAGCGGCTGAGCCGTCTGCCGCCACCCCATGGCGACCCCGCGCCGCTCCTTGGGAAACCATCCCAGCACCACCCGCCCGCTGGCCGCGTTGGACGCCGCTC
The DNA here is from genome assembly GCF_042656245.1 of Nonomuraea insulae. Taxonomy (NCBI): domain Bacteria; kingdom Bacillati; phylum Actinomycetota; class Actinomycetes; order Streptosporangiales; family Streptosporangiaceae; genus Nonomuraea; species Nonomuraea insulae. Next base: position 290,512 of record NZ_JBHSPA010000073.1, on the reverse strand, counting down.
CCCCGGCCCCCGCCAGGGCGAGCAGCACACCCAGCACCACCGGATCGCTCGCGAACGCGGCCGCCCCCAGAAACACCGCGGCCAGCGTCAGGCCGGCCGTCATGGCCAGCCGCTCACCGTAGCGGTCGGCGGCCCAGCCCCAGGCGATGAGCGTGCAGAGCATCCCCGCGCTGGGCGCGCCGACGAGTATCCCGGCCTGGGCGAGCGTGAGGTGCAGCTCTGACTGGATGGCGGGGAGCAGGAACGGCAGCCCGTACATGAAGACGCATCCGGCGCCCTGTGCGGCCATGCCCAGGCTCAGCATGGCCCAGCGATTGGGGGAACTCATGCCACCAACCGTAGATCAGTCTTATAAAATAAGACAAATCATATCAATATATGGACACGTGCCATATATCTCCTGATCAGATGGGCGGCCGTCCCGCCCGGACGAGCCGGGCCACGGTGGACCAGCGCATCGGCGTGCGGGCGCCGTGCCCGCCGCGCCACCCTTCCGCGAACCCGGCCAGGGAAGCGCGGAGCGCCGCGGGGTCGCGGAAGCGCCACAGGGTCACCAGGGCCCAGGCGGCGAGGTTGAAGGGGATCAGCGGGGCGGGCAGGTTGCGCAGGGCCAGCCAGACCCGGTTGCGCGCGTTGAGACGGTAGAAGGCGGCATGGCGACCGGGGTCGGTGGCCGGATGGTGCACGACGACGCCGGGCGCGTAGTGGCCGACGCAGCCGCGATCCCACAACCGCCAGGCCAGGTCGATCCCCTCGTGGAAGAGGAAGAAATGGCCGGGCCACCCTCCGGCGGCCTCGAACACCTCGCGGCGCACCATGACGACGCCCTCGGCCATGACGGTTACGGTGCCGGCCCGCTCTGGGCGGGAGGCGCGCAGGCGGGGCACCCAGCGGCGCAGGGTGCGGCCGGTGACCGGGTCGGCGATGCGTGGCTGGACGAAGGCGCGGCGCGGGTCGCGGCCGAACTCCGCCGCGAGGCGGCACAGCGCGTCGCGGGCGGGCAGCACGGCGTCGTTGTCGAAGAAGAAGATCAGGTCGCCCTTGACGTTGGCGGCGCCGATGTTGCGGCCCTCGGGTATGCCCACGTTCGCCGGCAGTTCGACGGTCCGCACGCCATCAGGCACCTGGTCCGGCGCGCAGCCGTTGCCGACCACCACCACGTCGAGCTCGATGCCCTCCTGTGACAGCAGGGAGGTCATGGCGGCGGGGAACTCCTCGGGCCGGTCGTTCATGGTCAGGACCACGGCGCCCACCGCGGGGCGCGAGCCATCAGCGCTCACCGGGTCGCCCTGCGCCGCCTGGGGAGAGAATGTTCTTCTGCCACTCACTGTCCCGCCATGCTGTCGTCAGATCACGGAAGGCCCACTTTAGTAGGGACGATCTAGGCAGCGCAGGGCGTCGCTCCGGTTGGGGCTGGACCCGCCACAGGTTTCTCCAAGATATTCGAGAAACTTCATCTTCACTCTAAGTATCCTTACGACTACTATAAGGTATCACCGCACCCGTCCAAGAGGTGGTCTCGTGCCGAGTCACGACAAGATCGCGGACGCCAGGAAGGCCCTCGCCGACCGGCTCAGGGAGCTCCGCCTGCACCCCGCCGACGGCGACCCCCTGACCGGCGACCGCCTCGCCGAGGCCATGGGCCGGCCGGGGCGCAAGGCCCGGATCAGCAAGATCGAGAACGCCGCCCAGCTGCCCACCGTCGAGGACCTCAGGGCCTGGGCCACCGCGTGCGGCGCCGAGGGCGAGATCCCCGACCTCATCGCCCGCGTGCGCGGCATCGACGCGATGTACACCGAGTGGCGCCGCCTCGAACGCACCGGCCTCGGCGAGGTCCAGGAGGCGTTCGTCTCCCTGTACGAGCGCACCGGCCGGCTGCGGGTGTGGCAACACTCGGCCGTGCCCGGCCTGCTCCAGACCGAGGACTACGCCCGCGCCCACCTGTCCACGATCATCGACTTCAGAGGGACCCCCGACGACCTCGACCGCGCCGTGGCGGCCCGTCTCGCGCAGCAGGACAGCCTCACCGACACCAGGACGTTCGTGTGCCTCCTCGGCGAGCAGGCCCTGCGCACCCCCATGGTGACGGGCGCCGCGATGGACGACCAGCTCGACCGGCTCACCGGCTACACCCGCGAACACTCCAACCTCAGCCTGGGCATCCTGCCGTCCGCCGTCCGCCCGCCCGTCATGCCGCCGGAGAACTTCTGGCTGTACGACACGGCGGAGGTCCGGGTGGACGGGGTGGCGGCCCAGTTCCGGATCACGAAACCCGACGACATCGCCGTCTACGAGAAGGCGTTCACGGCACTGGCCAAGGTCTGCGTGTACGGAGAGAGCGCTCGCGAACTCATCACCGGCGCGCTCGGCCCCGACGATCACGCCCCGCCGCCGGCGCGCCGTGCGTGGTGACTGGGGGTTGTAAGGCGGCGAAACGGCACTCTGTGCGGGTGACATGCCCTTGATGCGACACAAAAACGACCTCTTGTGATGGGAGCGCTCCCAATCAGCTCTTTGGGTGATACCTGCCCCAGAATCCGGTCTCAGAGTGATAAACCGCACCATTGGTAACGGTTACGTTTCGCGGGATTGACGTGCAGACCCCATAAGTGCACCCTTTGTGGGAGCGCTCCCAAAGACTCCCACCGCGGCGGAGCGCATGCCGCGGTGCTCTCCCCCCAACATTCACCCGAGAAGGGGTCCACCATGATGATCCGCAAGCGTCGCGGCGGTCTTGCCGCGGCATCGGCCCTGGCCGCGGCGGCGCTGGCCGTCGCGTCCTGTGGTTCCGGCAGCACTCCGGAGTCCAGCGCTCCCGCCTCCTCGGCGGCGGCTGAGCCGGTCACGATCCGCGTGCAGACCTTCGGCGGCGGCAGCAACTTCGGCTACAAGAACGCCATCACCAAGTGGAACGCCGAGCACAAGGACATCCAGATCAAGGAGGAGCACCTCACCGACCAGTTCGAGCAGCAGTACTGGCCCCAGATGATCCAGTGGCTGCAGGCCGGCAACGGCGCGGGCGACGTGGTCGGCATCGACGAGGGCGGCATGGGCCTGGCCAAGGCGCACCCGGAATGGTGGTCCGACCTCAAGGAGCAGGGCCTGGAGTCGCGCAAGGCCGACTTCCCCGCGTGGAAGTGGGAGAACGGCGTCTCGGCCGACGGCAAGCTGTTCGGCCTCGGCACCGACATCGGCGGCATGAGCATCTGCTACCGCAAGGACCTGTTCGAGAAGGCCGGCCTGGCGACGGACCGCGAGGAGGTCAGCGCGCTGTGGCCGACGTGGGACGAGTTCATGACGGTGGGCCAGAAGTTCCAGTCGAAGGTCAAGGACACCAAGTGGGCTGACGGCACCAACACGCTGTACCAGGTGGTCCTGTACCAGGAGGCGGCCAAGAACGGCAACGTCACCTACTTCGACAAGGACAACAACCTCATCGTCGACAAGAACCCGGCGGTGAAGTCGGGCTTCGACTTCGCCACGAAGATGAGCCAGCAGGGGCTGACCGCCAAGCTGCGCAACTTCACCGACGAGTGGGCGGCGGGCACCCAGAAGGGCTCGTTCGCCACGGTCGGCTGCCCCTCGTGGATGCTCGGCGTGGTCAGCGGCAACGCCGGCGACGACGGCAAGGGCAAGTGGGACGTGGCCTCGGTGCCCGGTGGCGGCGGCAACTGGGGCGGCTCCTGGCTGGCCGTGCCGAAGCAGACGAAGCACCCGAAGGAAGCGGCCCAGGTGGCCGACTACCTGACGCAGGCGCAGACCGAGGCGAGCATCTTCACCGACTTCGGCAACATGCCGAGCAACACCAAGGCCCAGCAGGACCCCACGGTTCAGGGCGCCAAGAACGAGTTCTTCAACGACGCCCCCATCGGTGAGATCTTCGCCAAGTCGGCGTCGAGCCTCCAGCCGGTCTTCCTCGGCGTGAAGCACGCCCAGGTCAAGAACGCCATCGAGTCGGTCATCCAGGGCATGGACGACGGCTCCGTCCCCTACGACAAGGCCTGGCAGCAGCTGGTCGACGACGCGGTCAAGGCCGCGGGCTGATCTTCCCGGCCCGGCCCGCCAGGAGCGGGCCGGGCATGTTGCCGCTGAAAGGTCTGTTATGAGTCTCGACACCCTTCCGCGGGCGGCCAGGACCCACCGCCGTGACCATCCGCCCGGCCGCCGCTGGCGTTCCAAGATGGACGTCAAGGCGATGCCGTATGCCCTGGTGTCCCCGTATTTCCTGCTGTTCGCCGCCTTCGGGCTGTTCCCGCTGGCCTTCACGCTCTACTACTCGCTCTACGACTACGACCTGGCCGGGACCACGGAGTGGGCCGGGCTGGGCAACTACACCGCGCTGCTGGCGGACGACGACTTCTGGCGGGCCGTGGCGAACACGGTGGGCATGTTCCTCCTCGCCACCGTCCCCCAGATGTTGCTGGCCCTGTTCCTGGCCAACGCGCTGAACAAGCGCTTCCGGTTCCGCCTGGCGATCCGGATGAGCGTCCTGTTGCCGCTCGTCACGTCGGTGGTGGCGGTCGCGGTCGTGTTCACGCAGCTCTACGCCCGTGACTGGGGCCTGGTCAACTGGATCCTGGGCGGGCTCGGGATCGACAACACGAACTGGCGCGCCGAGCGTCTCCCGTCCTGGATCGCGATCGCGACCATGGTGGACTGGCGCTGGACCGGCTACAACGCGATCATCTTCCTGGCCGGCATGCAGACGATCCCGCGCGACCTGTACGAGGCCGCGGCGATCGACGGTGCGTCCAGGCGCAGGCAGTTCTGGCAGATCACGCTGCCGATGTTGCGCCCGACCATGATCTTCGTGGTGCTCAACTCCACGATCGGCGGCCTGACGCTGTTCTCCGAGCCGACCACGTTCTACAACGGCAACGTCGACGGCGGCTCGCAGGGCCAGTTCCAGACGGTGGCCATGTTCATCGTCAAGCAGGGCTTCCGCGAGTTCGACTACGGCTACGCCGCCGCGGCCGCCTGGCTGCTGTTCCTGCTCATTCTCATCGGAGCGGCGATCAACTTCCTGTTCGTGCGCAGGATCGGGGGCACGAAATGACCACCTGGAAACCGACCGTCCTCACCAGGGTCATGCTGGGGCTGGCCATCTTCCTGTCGGCGTTCCCGCTGTACTGGATGCTGGTCATCGCCTCGCGGACCAACGCCGACGCGGTGTCGGTGCCGCCGCCGTTCCTGCCCGGCGGGAACCTGGGCGAGAACATCGTCGCGGTGCTCAACAACGAGGACGCCAAGTTCCTGCTGGGCCTGACGAACTCGTTCATCGTGGCGAGCATCGTCACGGTCTCCGTCGTGATCATCTCGACGCTGGCCGGCTTCTCGTTCGCCAACCTGAACTTCAGGGGCCGCAACCTGCTGCTGCTGCTCGTGCTGCTCACGATGGCGGTGCCGCTGCAGCAGATGGGCGTGGTGCCGCTCTACCGGCTCATGGTGAGCCTGGAGTGGACGGGCACGCTCAAGGCGGTCATCCTGCCGTACCTGCTCAACGGGTTCGGCGTGTTCCTGATGACGCAGTACACGCGGCAGGCCGTGCCGATGGAGCTGGTCGAGGCCGCCCGCGTGGACGGCGCCGCCACGCTGCGCATCTGGTGGAACGTCGTGCTGCCCGCCGTGCGGCCCGGCATGGCCGTGCTCGGCATCAACACGTTCATGCTCATGTGGAACGACTTCATGTGGCCGCTGATCGTGCTCACCCCCGACAACCCGACCGTGCAGATCGCGATCACCTCGCTCAACGCCAGGTTCTCGACGAACTACACGTTGATCTTCGCGGGTACGGCGTTGTCCATCATCCCGCTCATCGCGGTATTCGTTGCATTCGGCCGCCAGATCGTCGGCGGACTCATGGAAGGTGCGGTCAAGGCGTGACGACTCAAGAGGAACAGACGCGTGCCGGCCTGCGCTTCCCCACTGGTTTCGCGTTCGGCGCGGCGACGTCGGCGTACCAGATCGAGGGCGCCGTCACCGAGGACGGGCGTGGCACCTCCATCTGGGACACCTTCACCAAGACCCCGGGCAGGGTGCTCAACGGCCACCATGGTGACGTGGCCATGGATCACTACCACCGGTTCGCCGAAGACGTCGCGATCATGGCGGACCTGGGCCTGACGGCCTACCGGTTCTCCGTCTCCTGGCCCCGGATCCAGCCGGACGGCTCCGGCGCGATCAACCAGAAGGGCCTGGACTTCTACAAGCGGCTCACCGACGAGCTCCTGCGGCACGGCATCGATCCCTGGCTCACCCTCTATCACTGGGACCTGCCCCAGGCGCTGGAGGATCAGGGCGGCTGGCCCAACCGCGACACGGCCTACCGCTTCGCCGACTACGCGGCGGCCGTGCACGACGCGCTGAAGGATCACGTGCACACCTTCAGCACCGTCAACGAGCCGTGGTGCGCCGCGTTCCTCGGCTACGCCTCGGGCGAGCACGCCCCCGGCAGGCGCGAGCCGCAGAACGCGATCAGGGGCGCGCACCACCTCAACCTGGCCCACGGACTGGCCGTCCAGGCCATGGGCGCGCGGCGGGTCGGCGGCTGCGTGAACCTGTACGCGGTCACCCCCGAGACCGACAGCGAGCGGGATCAGGACGCGGCGCGGCGCATCGACGGGCTGCAGAACCGCTTCTTCCTCGACGCCCTGCTGACGGGTCAATACCCGGAGGACGTGCTCGTCGACCTGCAGATGGAGCCCGACCTCGTCGAGCCGGGCGACATGAAGATCATCTCCTCGCCCATCGACGTGCTGCTCGTCAACTACTACAGCCGCTTCACGGTCTCGGGAGCACCAGGCGGCAAGGCGTCGGCGGCGGCGGCCCCCACGGACTCGGCTTCTCCGTGGGTGGGCAGCGAGCACGTGTCCTTCGTCAACGGCGGCCGGCCCGTCACCGCGATGGGCTGGGAGATCGACGAGGGCGGCCTGGTGGAGATCCTCACCCGGGTGGCGCGGGACTACCCGCCGATCCCGATGGTGGTCTCGGAGAACGGCTCCGCCTTCGACGACGTGCTCCTCGACGGACGGGTCCACGATCTCGAGCGGCAGGAATATCTGCGGGCGCATCTGGGGGCCTGCAAGGAGGCCATCGACGCGGGCGTGCCCCTGGAAGGGTATTTCGCCTGGTCACTGATGGACAACTTCGAGTGGGCCTGGGGTTACGGCAAACGATTCGGCCTGGTGCACGTGGACTTCGATACGCAGGAGCGGCTGCTCAAGGACAGCGCGCTCTGGTACTCGGAGATCATCCGGCAGAATAGGCGCCATGAACCGACCGACTCTTGAGGCAGTCGCTGCTCGGGCCGGAGTGGGCCGAGGCACGGTGTCGAGAGTCATCAATGGCTCGCCGAACGTCAGCGCCAAGGCCCGCGAGGCCGTGGAGGTGGCGATCCGCGAGCTGGGCTACGTGCCCAACCGCGCGGCGCGGGCGCTTGTCACGCGCCGCACGGACACAGTGGCGCTGGTGGTGTCCGAGTCCCAGTTCCGGGTCTTCGACGAGCCGTATTTCGCGGGCACCATCCGCGGCATCGGCTCGGCGCTGGCCGAGACCGGGTTGCAGCTCATCCTGGCGATGGCGCGCACCCCGGAGGAGCACTCGCGGCTGGAGCACTACCTGACGGGGCAGCACGTCGATGGCGTGCTGCTGCTGTCGCTGCACGGCGCCGACCCGCTGCCGGGCAGGCTGGAGGCGATGGGCGTGCCGACCGTGCTCGGCGGCAGGCCCGTCGGCCTCGACCCCTACAGCTACGTGGACATGGACAACAGGGCAGGAGCCCGGCAGGCGGTCAAACACCTGCTGGGCCTCGGCCGCACCGCGATCGCCACGATCGCCGGGTCCCAGGACATGGGCGTGGGCGTCGACCGCCTCTCGGGCTACCGCGACGCGCTGCTGCCCTCCGGCCTGCAGGAACTGGTGGCCTATGGTGACTTCTCCGAACACAGCGGCGCCGCCGCGATGGCCGAGTTGCTGCGCACTCATCCCGAGCTCGACGCCGTCTTCGCGGCGTCCGACCCGATGGCCCTGGGCGCGATGCGCGTGCTCAAGGCCGAGGGGCGCAGGGTCCCGGGAGACGTGGCGGTGATCGGGTTCGACGACTCGAAGGCCGCCCTGCACGCCGACCCGCCCCTGACCACCGTCCACCAGCCGACCGAGGCCATGGGCCGGCAGATGGCGCAGCTGCTCGTGGCGCGCATCCATGGCGAGGAGCTGCGCCAGCCGGTCGTGATCCTCGACACCCACCTGGTGCGCCGGGAATCGGCGTGACATCGCGAGAGGGGCCCTGTGGACAGCAGGACGAAACGCCGGTTAACGGAGGCTGAGCTCGACGCGCTCGTACGCCGGGCGGTCGGCACGGGCGTCACGTCCGCGACCGAGCTGACCGACGGATACGCCAACGCCGTCTGGCGGCTGAAGCTGGACGACGGCCGCGAGGTCGTGCTCAAGCTGTCACCGCCACCCGACCTGGAGCAGCTCAGCTACGAGCGCAACCTGCTGCGCATGGAGGCCGCCGCCATCGGCCTGGCGCTGGAGGCGGGCGTGCCGGTGGCGGGGCTGCTGGGGGCCGGGTTCGACGACCCGGTCCTGGGCGGCGACTACCTGGTGCTGGCCGCGCTGGACGGCGTGTCGTGGAACGACGTCAAGCCCGAAGGCGAGGCCGCGCTGCGCAGAGAGCTGGGCGGCCATCTGGCCAGGTTCAACGCGGTGACGGGCGAGGTGTTCGGCTACCCGCACGCCGGGATCGTGGGCGCGACGTGGCGGGAGGCGTTCCTGGCGATGGCGGCGGCGCTGCTCGGCGACACCGAGCGCTACCCGACCCCGCTGCCGCGCCCGCGCGCGGAGATCATGGCGGTGCTGGAGGCCGCGGCGCCCGCGCTGGAGGAGGTGACGACGCCGCGGCTGGTGCACTTCGACGTGTGGGCGGGCAACGTCTTCCTCGACCTGAGCGGCCCGCCGCGGATCCAGGCGATCATCGACCACGAGCGGGCCTTCTGGGGCGACCCGCTGGCCGAGTTCGTCACGCCGACGATCTTCGGTGAGCTGAAGGAGGACGACCCGCTGCTGACCGGCTACCGCGAGGTGACGCCGCTGGAGCTCACCCCGTCGGCCCGGACCAGGATCGACCTCTACCGCGCCTACCTGTACCTGATCCTGCTGGTCGAGAACGGACCCCGGCAGTACCCGGAGGACGAGTACGCCAGGATCCGCGATCTCGCGACGACCTCACTGACCGGCGTGCTCGACCGCCTCGTACGCGCCTCCGTCCCGTCCGTCCGCCCTGGGCCCGTCGGCTAGGCGCGCGCACTTGCCCGCGCCCTTGTTCGGCACCCCGAGATCCACGGGCGTGTCGCCTGGACAGGCGAGCGCGCCCTTGACCGTGGTGCCGGACAGGATCGGCGCCGTGTTGCCGCTCAGCAGCGCGGCGCCGCGCAGGTCGGCGCCCACGATGGTCAGGTTCCCCGCGCCGCTCACGGCGAGCGCGCCGGTGACGCGGGCGCCGAGCAGATGCACCTCGGCGGGCCTGACGGCGGTGAGCGTGCCGGTGATCCGGCCTCCGTCGACCACCAGGGAGGCGCCGGGCCGCACGGTGACCGCCCCCGTGACCTGGGCGCCGTCGAGGCAGGTGACGCCGCCGGTGACGGTGAGCGGGCCGCGGTGGACGCCGGTGACGGTGCGGGTGCAGGCGGGCGGCGGGGCGATGGTGGTGACGGTGAAGCTCTTCTGCTCGCCATCGTTGCCGGCCGCGTCGATGGAGCGGTACTCGATCGTGTGCCGGCCGCGCGGCAGCTTGCCGTACACGAGGGAGTCGATCACCGTGCCCTGCTCGGAGAACGTCCACGGCAGGGCCGAGGAGGTCGGCCAGCCGAAGTAGTTGAACCAGCCGTCGCCGTCCACCCGCGACTCCGAGACCACGTAGCCGTCGCGGTCGTCGGAGCCGGTGAGGCGCATGGTGAAGGGGCCGTTGTAGACGTAGGTGTCGCCGGCGCGGGCCAGCGGCCCGGACAGCTCGTACGCCGTGCCCGGCCCGGTGGCGTCGATCGTCCACCTCAGCGTCCGGCCGCCGAGGGCGGCGGTGAGGGTGTGCGTGCCCCGCTTGAGGTTCAGCGCGCCCAGGTCCAGGTCGGAGCCCTGGTAGGTGTGACCGTTCAGCGTCCAGGTGACCTCGGGGACGGTCGCGGCCGGGTGCGTGGTCTCCACGTAAACGACGTCGTCGCGGCCGAGGGGGCGTTCTGTGGGGGTGGAGGACACGAACGCGGGCTCGACGCCGTCCGGCGGGGTGGTGATCGCGGTGTCCACCGTCCAGGTGCGGGTCCTGGTGATGGCCGTCCTGATGGCCGGGTCCCTGACGAACTCGGTCGGGTCGGAGACGGTGGCTGTGACCGTGTGCGTGCCGGCGGTGAGGCCGAGTGTGCGCAGGTCGAGGGCGTCCCGGTCGCCGGGCAGGGGCTTGCCGTCCACGCTCCAGGCCGTGACCAGGGAGTGGGAGACGGGGCGCATCGGCTCGACCCACAACACCCGGTCGGCCCCGACGGGCGCGTCCACGGGCGCCGAGTCCTGGACGACCATGGTCTTGGCGGTGATGCGCCGCACCATGACCTCGCGGCTGACCTGGTCGAGGTAGTAGCCGAGCGTCTTCATCATGGAGTGCGCGCTGGGCCGCCACACGCCGGTCGTGTAGTAGAGGCCGCCCTCGTAGCGGCCGATCGGGCCGCCCGACTCGCTGGGCTCGCCCAGCCAGCGCCACCACTTCGCCTGCCGCTCGCTCATCTCCCGCTCGGTCAGCAGGGTGTGGTGGGCGCTGTCCGGCTCGGGGCCCGGGTAGGCGCCGCCGGGGACACCGCGCTGGTAGTAGTCGTACTCGTCCTGCAGGCCGCCCAGGGAGTGGCCCAGTTCGTGCGGGCTGATCAGGGCGGACATGCTGTTGCTGCCGGAGGCGGTGGCGTACGAGCCGCCGGCGCCGCCGTACGTGCCGCTGTTGCCCAGTGCGAGGATCTGCCGGTTGCCGGTCGTGGTGCCGGTGACCAGGTCGGCGTAGCGGGTGGCGGCGGCGTTGTCCATGGTGATCAGGCGCTGAACGCTGCCCGGGTTGCAGCGGCCCCAGAAGCCCATGCTCAGCGGCGTCGTACGGCGCGGCGCGTCCAGCCCGGGGTCACAGCTGATGCCCGACTCCCCCGAGACGATGTCGATCCGGTAGACGTTGATGTAGTTGCGGTAGGACTTGAACGGCTCGATCGACCACATCACGTTGAGGTGCCGCTCGGTGTCGGCCCTGAACGCGGCCTGCTCGGCCTCGGTGTAACCGTCACCCATGATGATCAGATTGAAGCGTTTGGCCGGGGCTCCCGTGACCTGCACGGGGACGACGGTGGCCGAGCCGGGCTCGACGGCTGCTCCGGTGGCTGCTCCGGCGGCTGCCTCGACGGCGGCTCCGGCGGCTGCTTCGGCGGCGGGGGCGGATAACAGGGAAGCGGCCAGGACTAGGGCCGCGAAGGTGCGCATGATCGCACTATCGGACCGCACGGCCCCCGAGTCCAGATCACGCCTCGGGCAGCTCCGCCAGCATGATGGCCTGCGTCGTGGGCCTGTCGGAGCCCTCCGCGGGCTCGACCGTGAGCGCCACGTGGTCCTCGCGGTTCAGCGGCGCGAGCACCATGGGCGCGCTCACCCCGTCCGCCCGCCGCTCGACCAGCCCGCCCGGGCGGGGGCCGTCCGGGCCCATCAGCCACAACTCGTAGGTCTTGGACTCGGGCAGCCCGGCCAGGCCCGACGAGGTGAACACCATGCGCCCCCGGCCGCGCGAGATCACGACCGTGCCCATGCCGCCGGTGGTGACCGGCTGCCGCATCGTCTCGGCGTCGGGCGCGGCCAGCACCGCGACCAGCTCCTCGTTCCTGGTGCTCGCCTCGCCCAGGTCGCGGCGGGCGTCGAAGGCCACCACGCCCAGCGCGATCGCGGCCGCGGCGGACACCGCCGCCAGCGCCGCCGTCAACCTCGTCCGCCGCCGCAGCGGCACCACGTTCCCGGCCTCCGGCGTCGCGGCGATCTCCGGAGCCATCCTGAACGCGGGCTCCTGAGGGAGGCTGAGCGTGGGGGCGTCGGGCGGCAGGGCCAAGGGCCTGCGTTCCTGCGGTGGCCTCCAGACGGTGGGGCTGTCGTCACGACCCTGCTCTGGCAGGTCCTCGGGACGCCGCGAGCGGTGCGCGGCGTGGAGGAGGCGCCCGCGAAGCCTGGCGGGCGGCTGCTCGGCCACCGCCTCGGCCAGCCTCGCGGCGGTCTCCCGCAGGTTACGCACCTCGGCCGAGCATCCCGGGCACGTGTGCAGGTGCTCCTCGAACAGCACCCACTCGGCGTACGGCAGTGCGTGCACGGCGTAGGCGCCAGAGAGGGTGTGGAGTTCCTCTTTCATCATCCACTCCCTGGTGTGAGAGGCGGCTCACGCATGTACTTCGGCTGTTCGGGCACGCCGGATGGCCGTGGCCCTTGCTCATTTCACATGACGTGAGATGATTTCATGGGGTGATGAATTATGGGATGCGTGATTGCGGGCGGCGGACCCGCCGGGGCGATGCTCGCCCTGCTCCTGGCCAGGGCCGGCGTCGAGGTGACGCTGCTGGAGAAACACGGCGACTTCCTGCGCGACTTCCGGGGTGACACGATCCACCCCTCGACGCTGCAGGTGCTCGACGAGCTGGGGCTGGCGCAGGAGTTCCTGAAGCTGCCGCACAGGAAGGCGTACTCGCTGAGCATGGTCTCCGACGCCGGTGACATCAAGATCGCCAGCCTGCACCGGCTGCCCGGCGAGTACCGCTACATCGCGTTCGTGCCGCAGTGGGACTTCCTCAAGCTCATCACGGCGGCGGCCGAGCGCTACCCGGGGTTCCGGCTGCTGATGGACACCGAGGCGTACGACCTGATCCGCGAGGACGGGGTCGTGCGCGGGCTGCGTTACCGCGACGGGAGCGGCGAGCACGAGATCGGGGCGGACCTGACGGTCGCCGCCGACGGGCGGCACTCGGTGCTGCGCGGCCGGGCGGGCCTGGCGACGGAGAGCCTCGGCGCGCCGATGGACGTGTTGTGGTTCAGGCTGCCCCGGCACGCCACCGACCGGGACGACACGTTCCTGCGGATCTCGGCCGGCCACATGATGGTGGCGATCAACCGGGAGAGCTACTGGCAACTGGCGTACCTGATCCCCAAGGGCGGCTACGCCGCGCTGGAGCACGCCGGCATCGACGCGGTACGCGAGCCGGTGGCGAGGCTGCTGCCGTGGCTGGCCGACCGGGTCGGGCAGCTCAGGAGCTACGACGACGTCAGCATGCTCACCGTCGCCATCGACCGGCTGCGCCGCTGGCACCGGCCCGGATTCCTGTGCATCGGGGACGCCGCGCACGCCATGTCGCCGGTGTTCGGGGTGGGCATCAACCTGGCCGTGCAGGACGCGGTCGCCACCGCCAACCTGCTGGCCGGCGCGCTGAGAACGGGCACGCCGATCCCCGAGTCGGCGCTGCACCTCGTGCAGCGGCGGCGCATGTTGCCCACCAGGATCACCCAGGCGGCCCAGCGGCTGGTACAGAACCGGGTCATCGGCCCCGCGCTGACGCGGCGCTTCGACCCCTCCGGGCTGCCGCGCGACCTGACCCGGATCCCGGTGCTCAACCGGCTGGCCCCGCGCTTCATCGGCCAGGGCATCAGGCCCGAGCACGTAACGGTAAAGGAACTTTGACCGCCTCTGGGTTCCCAGGCGTATAACCGCATTCTCACAACGTGGACACAGGGGTCGGTGGGGCCGAGCCAGTGGAATACCCTCGTATCTCGTGAGCAGCAATCTCGTGGATCTCGATTCCTGGCGTGCCCTCCCCGCGGCGCAGCAGCCTGACTGGCCAGACCGCGGCGAGCTCGACAAGGTTGTCGCCGAACTCGGCGGCCTGCCCCCATTGGTCTTCGCGGGTGAGTGCGACCAGCTCAAAGAGCAGCTGGCCGCCGTCGCCCGCGGTGAGGCGTTCGTCCTGCAGGGCGGCGACTGCGCCGAGACCTTCTCCGGCGCCACGGCCGACAACGTGCGCCAAAAACTGAAGACGTTGCTGCAGATGGCCATCGTGCTGACGTACGCGGGCCGGGTGCCGGTGGTGAAGATCGGCCGGGTGGCGGGGCAGTTCGCCAAGCCGCGGTCGAAGAACACCGAGGTGCGCAACGGCGTCGAGCTGCCCGCCTATCGAGGCGACATGGTCAACGGGTTCGACTTCACCCCCGAGTCGCGCAAACCCGACCCATGGCGGCTGCTCAAGGCCTACCACTCCTCGGCGGTGACGCTCAACCTGGCGCGCGCGTTCACCAAGGGCGGCTACGCCGACCTGCGGCAGGTGCACGCCTGGAACCAGGACTTCGTGGCCGAGTCGCCGGCCGGGCGCCGCTACGAGCAACTGGCCAGGGAGATCGACCAGGCGCTCGCGTTCATGCGGGCCTGCGGGGCCGACCCCGAGGAATTCCACACCGTCGAGTTCTACTCCTCCCACGAGGCGCTCATCCTCGACTACGACCGGGCGCTCACGCGCATCGACTCGCGTACGGGGCTGCCCTACGACGTGTCGGCGCACATGGTCTGGATCGGCGAGCGCACCCGCCAGCTCGACAGCGCGCACGTCGACTTCTTCGCCAGCATCCGCAACCCGATCGGCGTCAAGCTCGGCCCGACGACCACGCCCGCCGAGGCGCTGGCGCTCATCGACAAGCTCAACCCGGGCAACGAGCCCGGGCGGCTCACGTTCATCACCCGGATGGGCGCCTCCAAGATCCGCGAGCACCTGCCCGCGCTGGTCAAGGAGGTCACCGCGACCGGGGCCCGGGTGGCGTGGATCTGCGACCCGATGCACGGCAACACCTTCGAGGCGTCGGGCGGGCACAAGACGCGCCGGCTCGACGACGTGCTCGACGAGGTGGCGGGCTTCTTCGAGGTGCACCGCTCGCTCGGCACGCACCCCGGCGGCATCCACATCGAGTTCACCGGCGACGACGTGACCGAGTGCGTGGGCGGCGGGCACGAGATCGGTGAGACCGACCTCGCGACGCGCTACGAGACGGCGTGCGACCCCCGGCTCAACCGCAGCCAGTCACTCGATCTGGCTTTCCGGGTGGCCGAGCTCTACCGCGGCTGACGTACTGCGTCTATCCACTGCGGGTAATCACTCGCGGGCCGGGGGTGACCCCGGCCCGCGAGTGATTTACGTCTCATTCTCAGGCTCAGAGGTATTCGGGATAAGTCCGGCGTTTCACGACTATGATCGCCCCGAAAGAGACCAATAGTTCGGGAGATAAAGACGTGGATAGTGCTCCGGAGGGGGTGGACCCCAACGTCCCCAACGTCGCGCGCATGTACGACTACTTCCTCGACGGCAAGGACAACTTCGCGGCCGATCGGGCAGCGGCGGAGCAGATCCTCACGACCTTCCCCAACACCAGGCAGGGCGCCCGGGCGAACCGGTCGTTCCTGCGCCGCGCCGTACGGCACGTGGTGGACCAGGGCGTGCGGCAGATCGTGGACCTGGGCGCCGGCCTGCCGACCCAGGGCAACACGCACGAGATCGCCCCAGAGGCCCGCGTGGTGTACGTGGACTACGACTCCGTGGTGTGCGTGCACGGCAGGGCGCTGCTGGCCAGGAAGGACAACGTCGACTTCGTGCAGGCCGACGTACGCGAACCGGACGCTCTGCTGGACAAGCTGGGCGGCCTCGTCGACTTCGACGAGCCGGTGGCGTTCCTGATGCTGGCGATCCTGCACTTCATCCCCGACGACCTCGCCTACGACGCGGTGAGGAAGGTGCGGGAGACGAGCGCGCCCGGCAGCCACCTGGTGATCAGCCACGCCGTGGACTCCACGCCCGACACCACCCCGCAGGCGCTGGAGATCTACAAGAAGGCCACGGCCGCGCTGAACCTGCGCACGCGGGAGGGGGTCCTGCGCTTCTTCGACGGGTACGAGCTGGCCGAGCCGGGGCTGACGTACCCGAACGGGTGGCGTCCCGAGGACCCGTCCGCGCCAGGGAACGGCATCACCTTCGGTTACGTGGGCGTCGGGCGCAAACCCTGAAAATGCGAAGGCCCCGCCGGGGAGGCGGGGCCGGTCGCGGGCGTCAGTTCTGCTGAGCCTGCTTCAGTTCCTCGCTGAGCTCGGTCCTGATGGCGTCCATGTCGAGCGCCTTGACCTGACGGATGAGGTCTTCGAGCGCGGGCCCCGGGATGGCGCCGGCCTGGGCGAAGACCACGATGCCGTCACGGATGGCCATGAGCGTGGGGATCGAGGAGATGTCGAATCCCTGCGCGAGCCCCTGCTCGGCATCCGTGTCGATCTTGCCGAAGGTGATGTCGTCGTGCTTGTCCGACGCCTGCTCGAAGATCGGTCCGAACTTCTTGCACGGCGGGCACCACTCGGCCCAGAAGTCGAGTAGCACGATCCCCTTGTCGGCGATGTCGTTGAAGTTGCTCTCCGTTACTTCGATGGTCGCCACAAGTGGCTCCTCGCTCGTTCGTCGCTAGCAAGTGCATCCGTCTCAACCACATACCCGACACAAGCATTCCATGCTCCTGCGCCGGGCGCCGCCCAGCCGGTCACGCCGCCTCCCTCACGGAGTCCTCCCAACGAGTGCTACACGGGGATAAAGCACGCATCTTCGGCGCATTGGAGCCAATTTAGACCGCATATTTTCACATAAATGGGGATGCACCATTAAATCGTCGATCCTTGACATGGGCCGCGGCGGGTATCACCCATGCATGGACTGGGTCACCTGCGCCTATTCGGCTGCGTGCACGGGAATCGCTAGCCGGCCGTCCGGCTTCTGCCTCGCACACCTCACTCCCGAACAACTCGGCGCCGCCCTCGGCACGCTCTCCCCCGGCCGGCTGCTCGACCTGCGTGGCATCACCGTCACCAGCGACCTGCTGACCATGGCCCTCGACGCGACCGGCCGCAGACCCGGCAGAACCCGGCTGGACCGGGTCAGGTTCATCGGCGACGTCAGGTTGCCGGGGGTGACGTTCGCGGGTGACGTGTCCCTTGACGGGGCCAGGTTCGACCGGCTGGCCTCGTTCTTCGGCGCGCGCTTCGAGGGCAACGTGTCGCTGGCCGGCGTTCGCTTCACCCGCGAGTTGTCCTTCCACGGCGTCACCGTGCGCGGGCACGTCTCGCTCGATCGCGCCGTGATGTCCCGCGACGCGCTGTTCAGCCAGGCCGTGTTCGGGCACGGGCTGTCGTGCGAGCGGGCCAGGTTCGACGGGTACGCCACCTTCGACGGGGCCCGGCTCGGCGACGGGGCCGGGTTCAGGGGGGCGCGCTTCGGCCGTACCCTGTCCTTCCGCAAGGTCAGCGGGCACGCCGGGTTCGAGGCGGCGCACTTCGCCGCAGACGCCTACCTGTCGGCCACCGGCCGGCTCTCGGCCGCCAGGGCGCGCGCCGACGGGCTGCTGGACGTGTCGGTCGCGCGGTGCGGCGTGGACCTGCGCGGCGTGGAGGTGACGGGGCCCACGACGGTGCGGCTGACCGACTCGCAGGCCGACCTCGAGGGCGCGGTCCTGCGCGGCCCGGCCACCGTGACCGGGCGGGGCCGCTCCATGCTGACCTCGTTGCGGCAGGTGGAGGCGCCCAGCCTGGAGCTGTTCGGGCTCGACCTGTCGGCGTGCCGGTTCGCCGGGCTCGCCCATCCGTCGGGGGTGCGGGTCAAGGACTGCACGTTCGCGCTCACGCCGCGCGGGGTGCGGGTGAGCCTGCGGTGGCCGATGTTGCGGTGGTTCTCGCGGCGGCGCGCGCTCGCCGACGAGCACACCGCCCGCGGTCTCGCCGACCCCGACGATGCGGACACCTCCCCCGACGGGCTGGCCGCCCTCTACGCCGGACTGCGCCCCACCGACCGCGCCACCTCCGCCGACTTCGCCTTCGCCGCCATGGAGATGCGCCGCCAGGCCGGGCACGGGTGGTGGCTGTCGGTGTCATGGTTGTTGTGCGGGTACGGCATGCGCATGGGCCGTGCGGCCCTCTGGTTCGCCCTGGTGGCCGCCCTCACGGCCGCCGCCACCTTCTGGAGCACGGCCTCCCACGCCGTCGACCACGCCGACCCCGCGGCCCCGGCCCTCCACCCCTGAGTCAGAGGCCGGCGGCGATGGTGGCGATGGTGGTGAAGTGGCGGGGCCAGCCGCCGCCCATGATGCGGCGCGAGAGCTGCTGCACCTCATCGTCAGGGTCGAAGCCCTCGTGGTCGAGGAACAGCCGGGTGCCCCTGCCCTCGGGCTCCAGCCGCCACGTCACCGTCCAGTCGGCCTGTTTGCCGTCGCTCCAGCTGATCCGCAGCAGTTTCTCCGGCTCGATCCGCAACACCTCGCAGTGCACGATCCCGTCGAACCCGACCTGCTTCTTGGGTGTCGTGGTGAAGGTGAACCGATGCCCCACCTCCGGCTTGAAGGTGTTGGGCATGAGCCAGCGCTCCATCAGCTCGGGCTCGGTGAGCGCCCGCCACACCTTCGCCGGCGGGTGGGCGATGAACTGGTCGAGCCTGATGGCGCGCAGGTCTTCAGCCGTCTTGTCGTGGGACATCGGAGTCCTCCATCTCGTCGAGCAACGCGGTGAGGGCGGTGAGCCGCTCCCGCCAGAATCGTTCGTACGGGCTCAGCCAGTCGCGGATCTCCATGAGCGGCGCCGCCTCCAGCCGGTAGTGGCGTTCCCTGCCTCTGCGGGTCTCGGCCACCAGCCCCGCGTCCCTGAGCACCTTGAGATGCTCCGACACGCTGGGCCTGCTCATGTCGAACCGCTCCGCCAGCCGCCCGGCGGGCTGGGCGCCCTCGTCGAGCAGCAGGCGCAGCAGTTCGCGCCTGGCCGGGCTGGCCAGCGCGGTGAAGACGTGGTCGGTGGTCACGCCTGGCTGACCACGAAGCCGTTGCCGTACGGGTCGTGGAAGAGCAGCTGCCGGCCCCACGCCTGCTCGCTCGGCCCTTCGCAGGCGATCTCGTCCTCGCGCAGCCGGATCGCCAGCGCGTCGAGGTCTGGCGCGGCCACGACGAGGCCGCCGATCGGGGCCATGTCCGGGAACCAGGAGGCCAGCAGCAGCGTGGTCTCGGCGCCCTTGGGCGCGACGGTGAGCCAGCGGCCCATGGGGAACGGGTTGTCGGTGCGCACCTCGAAGCCGAGCACGCGGGTGTAGAAGTCGAGCGCCGCGGCCTGGTCGGCGACGGGCACGGTGATGGTGAGGATGGATGAGATCGGCATGTCAGCCACTATATGTAGGAAAAAACCTACACATCAACCCTTTCGTCAAAAATCAGGGGATTCCCGGATATGACCCCGAGATCACCGCCCGTAAACTGGGCGTCATGCTCATCGACGACTACGTGGCAGAGCTCAACGGCGCCCTGGCCGGCCCCCAGGGCCCCAAGCGCGACCTGGTCGTCGAGGCACGTGACAGCTTGGTCGACACCGCCGACGCGCTGGAGGCAGACGGGCTCGACCGGGTGGAGGCCGAGCGGGTGGCGGTGACGGAGTTCGGGGCGGTCTCCGAGATCGCGCCCGGCTACCAGGTCGAGCTGACCGCCGTCGCCGGGCGGCGGCTGGGAATGCTGATGTTCGTCAGCCTGCCGATCACCGTGGCCATGTGGTCGGTGTTGTGGCGGATATACCCGGCCGACGACGTCGTCTGGATGCACCAGCCGGCCTGGTTCGCGCCCGTCTCGCGGCTGCTGGACATCATCCAGCTCGGCTCGGGGCTGTACGGCGGGCTCGTGGTGCTCGCGCTGAGCCGGGGCTCCCGGTGGATCCGCCGGCCGCGGCTGGCGACCAGGTCGCTGGGGGTGCTGGTCTGGACCTCGCTGCCGGTCACGTGCGGGCTGGCACTGTTGTTGTCCTACGGCATGGACTCGCCCAACACCCTCACCCCGCTGCCCTCCATGCTGGCGAACCTGGTGACCTCGGCGATGTGGGGCATGCAGATCTACGGCGCCACCCGCTGCGTACGCATCACGAGAAGCTGACTCACCCCACGGCGGTGGACTCGGCGCGCAGGACGCCGCCGATCACGCTGGCGAACTCCCGCCAGGCCGACCGCTCCCCCTGGAGCTGCTTCCTGCCCGAGTCGGTGAGCCGGTAGGTGCGCCGCTTGCGCCCGCCCACCGTCGCCCACTCGCTGGACAGGTAGCCGATGCGCTCCAGCCTGCGCAGCGCCGGGTAGACGGTGCCCGTGGGCACGTTGAGCGCTCCCCCGCTGCGCTCCTGCAACGCCTCGATGATGGCGTAGCCGTGCAGCGGCTCCCGCTCCAGCACTGAGAGCAGCAGGGCGTCCATGTGCCCGCGCAGCGCATCCGGATTCATGACACCGATCCTAGACACCCGTCTCTCATGTAGCCAGTCTACATGTAGGCTCTCTACATATAGAGAGGGAAGGGAGGGGCGTCATGGACGTACTGGATCTGGCGCGTACGCAGTTCGCGGTGACGGGGAGCCTGCATTTCCTGTTCGTGGTGCTCACACTGGGGCTGGCGCCGCTGGTGGCGATCATGCACACCCGGTGGGCCAGGTCGGGCAAGCCGATACATGAGAGCATGACGCGGTTCTGGGGGCAGATCTACGTCATCAACTACGCGCTCGGCATCGTGACCGGGCTGGTGATGGAGTTCCAGTTCGGCCTGTCGTGGAGCGGGTTGTCGCACTACGCGGGCGACGTGTTCGGCGCGCCGCTGGCCATGGAGACGCTGGTGGCCTTCTTCCTGGAGTCCACGTTCCTCGGCCTGTGGATCTTCGGCTGGGGGCGGCTGCCCCGCTGGGCGCACCTGGCGTGCATCTGGCTCGTGACGCTGACCGCGTACGCGAGCGCCTTCTACGTCATGGTCGCCAACTCCTTCCTGCAGAACCCCGCGGGCGCCGTCCTCAGCGGCGGGCGCATGGCGCTGACCGACGTCGGCGCGCTGTTCTCGAACAAGGCCCTGGTCTTCGCCTTCCCGCACGTCATCGGCGCCGGGTTGTTCGCCGGGGGCATGGTGCTGGTGGGCGCCAGCGCGTGGCGGCTGTGGCGGCGCGCCCCCGAGACGGAGTTCTTCACCACGTCGTTGCGGATGGGCGTGGTCACGGCCGCGATCGGCATCTTCCTGGCCATGGGCTTCGGGTACGCGCAGTTCGGCGTCATCCAGGAGGACAAGTTCGACGGCGCCGGCGGCGCGGCGGCCGTCGGGCTCGGGTTCATGATCGAGCTTGGGCAGTTGCTGGGGCTGCTCGTGTTGTTCGTGATGCTGCCGATGATCGGCATCCTGCACAGGGCGCGGTGGACGCATCCGATCCTGATCGCGATGACGCCGCTGCCGTTCGTCCTGTCGATCCTGGGCTGGATGGCCAGGGAGGTCGGCCGGCAACCCTGGATGATCTGGGAGAGACTCACCGTGGCCGACGCCATGTCACCCGGGCTGACCTCGGGCATGGTCACGGCCTCGCTCATCGGCTTCGCCGCCGTGCTGGGGCTGCTGGCGATCGTCGACTACGTGCTCATCGCCCGCGTGATCAGGCGCGGGCCGGGCGCCCTCGACCTCGGGGCCACCGCCGACGAGCCGCGTACCCCCGCGCTGAGCTACTGAGGAGTGCTGAACATGGAAGTGGTCTGGTTCGTCTTCTTCGCGGTGCTGCTGGCCGGGTACTTCGCCCTGGAGGGCTTCGACCTGGGCGTGGGGCTGCTGCTGCCGGTGCTGGGCAGGACGGGCGGGAACCGGGACCGGATGGTGGCCGCGATGGCCCCGTACGTGCTGGCCAACGAGGTGTGGCTGGTGGCCGTCGCCGGGACGCTGTTCGGGGTCTACCCGCTGCTGGAGGGCGAGGTCCTGTTCGGGCTCTACCCGCTGGTCGTGGCGATGCTGCTGTGCTGGATCCTGCGGGACGCCGGGCTGTGGTTCCGTCGCAGGCTGGACGGCCCGGCGTGGCGCGGGTTCTGGGACGGGGCGATCGCGTTCGGCTCGCTGGGGCTCTCCGTGGGCTGGGGCATGGCCCTGTACGCGGCCGCCACCGGCTTCGAGTCCTCCCCCGTGCATCCCGTCGGGCTGATGCTGGGCATGGTGGTGACGCTGCTGTTCGCCTTTCACGGGTGGACGTTCCTGGGCTGGCGGACGCCGGGCGTGTTCGGGGTCACCAGGTCGGGGCGGGTGTTGCTGGTGTCGGCTCTGGTCGCGGCGCTGCCCGCGCTGGGGGTGCTGGCGGGCGCGATGCCGTACCTGCTGGAGCACAGCGCTCCCCCGGCTACGTTGAATGTGCTCAGTGTCATGGCGCTGCCCTTCGCACCGATCATGCTGGGCGCGCAA
Organism: Nonomuraea insulae; assembly: GCF_042656245.1. Taxonomy (NCBI): domain Bacteria; kingdom Bacillati; phylum Actinomycetota; class Actinomycetes; order Streptosporangiales; family Streptosporangiaceae; genus Nonomuraea; species Nonomuraea insulae. The sequence continues at coordinate 268,198 of NZ_JBHSPA010000073.1, read as the reverse complement.
GTATGGGTATGGCGGACTTTCCGGCCAGGAAAGGACGCCTTCCGGCTCCCGTCGTTCTTCTGAGGACTCGTGCATAAGGATCTCCTCGCGCTCATGCGGGCCGAGCGTTCGGTTCGCCGCCACCTGAGTGTCACCATGGCCGCCGCCATACTGGCGGGGCTGCTCGTCCTGCTGCAGGCCGAGTTGCTGGCCGGGGTGCTGTCCGGCCGGTTCACCGCCGCCGCGCTGGCCGTGCTGGCGGCGGTGGTCGGCGTACGCGCGCTGCTGGCCTGGGCGCAGGGCGTCTTCGCCGGGCGCACCGCGACGGGCGTCAAGTCCGCCCTGCGGCGGCGCCTCCTGGAACGGCTGCGCGACCTGGGCCCGGCACGGCTCACCGCGCACCGCTCCGGCGAACTCCTCACCCTGGCGGGACGCGGCCTGGATGGGCTCGACGCCTACCTGACCGGCTACCTGCCCTCGATCGCGGTGGCCGCGGTGGTGCCCGTCGCCGTGCTGGTCCGGCTGTTCGCCGCCGACCTCGGGAGCGCGGTGATCGTCCTGGTCACGCTGCCGCTGATCCCCGTCTTCGGCGCGCTGGTCGGGATGACCACGAAGGCGGTCACGGAACGGCAGTTCCTGGCGCTGTCGCGGCTCGGCGGGCACTTCCTCGACGTCGTACGCGGCCTGCCCACGCTGCGCGCCTTCGGCCGGGCCCGCTACCAGGCCACGGTCATCCGGCAGGTCGCCGACGCGCACCGGGGCGCCACCATGCGGACGTTGCGGGTGGCGTTCCTGTCGTCGCTGGTGCTGGAGTTGTGCGCGTCGTTGTCGCTGGCGCTGGTGGCGGTGCCGATCGGGCTGCGGCTGCTCGGGGGGTCGCTGGACCTGACGACGGCGCTGCTGGTGTTGTTGCTGGCGCCGGAGGCGTACCTGCCGCTGCGGGCCATGGGGACACGTTTCCACGCCTCGATGGAGGGGGTGGCCGCCGCCGACGCGGCCTTCGCCGTGCTGGACCGTTCTTCCGACCCCGCCGTCGGTGAGGGGCGTCAGGCGCTCGCCGGGAGCGGGGCTCTGGAGATCCGCCTCGAGAACGTCACCGTGCGCTATCCCGGCCGCGATTCCGCCGCCCTGTCGGACGTCTCCCTCACCATCGGCCCCCGCGAGCGGGTCGCCCTGGTCGGGGAGAGCGGCGGGGGCAAGAGCACGCTGCTCCACCTCATCCTCGGCTTCGTCCAGCCCGATTCGGGCCGGGTCCTCATCGACGGGGTGGACCTGCGGGATCTGTCCCCGGCGGGGTGGCGGGCGCGGCTGGCGTTCGTGGCCCAGCGGCCGCACCTGTTCGCCACCTCCGTGGCCGACAACATCCGCCTCGGTACGCCCTCGGCCTCCCTGGACGACGTCCGGAGGGCGGCCTCCGCGGCCCACGCCGACTTCGTGGCCGCCCTGCCCGACGGCTTCGACACGGTGGTGGGCGAGCGCGGCGCCAACCTCTCGGCCGGCCAGCGCCAGCGGATCGCCCTGGCCCGCGCCTTCTGCCGTCCGGGGGCCTCGGTGCTGCTCCTGGACGAGCCCACGGCCCGCCTGGACGGGCGCAGCGAGGCGGCCGTGGTCTCGGGGACGTCGTCGCTGGCCCGGGACCGTACGGCGGTCATCGTCGCGCACCGGCCCGCAATGATCGACCTCGCCGACCGCGTCATCCGCGTCCACGAGGGCCGCGTCGTCTCCGACACCATCCACCACCCCGCCGGAGAGGGCGCGCCGGACGGCGCGCCGGACGACCCGCCACTGGGCGACGGACAGGTGGCGGTGGGGCGGCATGAAGGGAGTACGGGCGGTGAATAGGCGTATGGGCATACGGCTCGTCTGGGCCGTGCTGGCCGGGGCGGCGGCGGACCTGGCGGGGCTCGGGCTGATCGCCGCGGCGGCCTGGCTGATCACCCGGGCCGCGCAGCAGCCGCCGCTGGCCGCGCTGAGCGTGGCGATCGTGGCCACCCGGGCGTTCGCGACCAGCAAGGGCGTCTTCCGGTACGCGGAGCGTCTCACCGGACACGACGTCGCCCTGCGCGCCCAGGCCGGCACGCGGGAACGCCTCTACGGGGCCCTCATCCCGCCCCAGAAGCCCCGTCACGGCGGCGCCGACCTGTTGAGCCGGATGGTGGACGACACCGAGGCCGTGCAGGATCTGCTCGTCCGCTGCCTCCTGCCGGCCGCCGCGGCGGCGGTGGCGGGGCTGGCGGCGGTCGTCGTCGGGCTGACGATCCTGCCCGCGGCGGCGCTGGTGCTGGTGGCGGGCCTCGTGCTGGCCGGTGTGGCGCTGCCGGCGGGTACGGCCGCCGCGGCCCGCAGGTGGTCGGCCAGGATCGCCCCGGCCAGGGCGGCGCTGGCGGGCCGGGTGGCGGATCTGGTGCACGGCTCCGCCGACCTGGCCGCGTACGGCGCCGACGACGAGGCCCTGGCCAAGGCCCTGGAGGCGGACGAATCCCTGGCCGGCCTGGAACGCCGCCAGGCCCGCGTCCACGCCGCCGCCCTGGCCGGCGGCACGCTGGTGCAGGGGCTGACGGTGGCGGGCGTGGTGCTGCTCGCCCAGGGGGCGGGGGCGGGCTCCGTGGGCACCGCCGTGCTCGCGCTGACCTCGCTGGTCGCCTTCGAGCCTGTGCTGCCGCTGGCGGCGGCGGGCGAGCGGATGGCCGGCATCATGGCGGCCATCAGGCGGCTGCGCGAGGTACGCTCCTCCACCCCCGCCGTCGCCGAACCCGCCGTGCCTGCTCCCCGGCCCGAGGCCCCGCTGACCATCGAGATCGACGACCTCGTGGTACGCCACACCGCCTCGGGCAGCGGGCGGGCGGCCCTGGACGGGGTGTCGCTGCGGCTCACCCCCGGCAGGCGGGTCGCGATCGTGGGGCCCAGCGGGGCCGGGAAGAGCACGTTGCTGGCCGCCCTGATGCGCCTGGTCGAGCCGGAGTCCGGCGGCATCAGGGTCAACGGCGCCGACCTCGGGGAGCTCGACGGTGACGACGTGCGGGCGCTGATGACGGGGCTCACCCAGGACCCGTACATCTTCCGTGCGAGCCTGCGCGACAACCTGCGCCTGGCCGGGCCCGACGCCGACGAGGAGCGGCTGAAGCGGGCCGTTCGCGATGCCCGGCTGGAGGAGTGGGCCGAGCGGACCGGGTGGGACGCCGAGCTGGGCGAGGACGGGAAGACCGTGTCGGGCGGGCAGTTGCAGCGGCTGGCGCTGGCCAGGGCGCTCCTGTACGACCCGCCGGTGCTGCTGCTCGACGAGCCCGCGGAGGCGCTGGACGAGGAGACGGCCGACCGGCTGATGGGCGACCTGCTGGACGTGACGCGCGATCGCACGACGCTGCTCGTGACGCACCGCCTCAAGGGCCTGGAGCTGGTCGACGAGGTCGTGGTGCTGGATGAGGGCCGGGTCGTCCAGCGGGGCAGGCACGACGAGCTGGTCTCCGTGCCCGGCTACTACCGCGACCTGTGGGAGTCCGAGGTCCTGACCAGGCGGTAAGCCCTTCGCCCCGCCCAGGGGTTGAGTTGGCGTCGCCAAGCGGTTTAAGATGCAAACTAGTTTACAGTTTTGAGGAGTTTGCATGGTGGACGAAGAGCGTACGCCGAGTCCCGAGGAGATGCTCCGCGTCATCGAGGAGCAGAGCTTCGCCACGGTGAGATGGCTCCACGGAGATCCGCGGCTGCTCTACATCCCCTGGGGCATCGCCTGGCTGCTCGGCTTCTCCGCGCTGTTCCTGCACTACGGCCTCGGCGGCGAGCCCTACGCCCCGATCTCCCAGATGCAGGCCGTGGGCGTGCTGCTCTCGACCATGCTGGTGGCGGGGGCGATCTCCGCGTACGGGATCGTGCGGATGAACCAGCTGGTCCGCGGCGAGTCGTCGGCCAGAGGGGCGATGTTCGGCTACGCGTGGTTCGCTGGGATGTTGCTCATGACGATCATCGCGATCAGAGTGAGCCCGCTGCTGCCCGAGGAGGAGAGCGGCCTGCTCTGGGGGGGCAGTTCGCTCATGGTCGTCGCCGTCCTGTACATGGCGGGCGGCGCGATCTGGCTCAACTGGCCGATGTTCTTCGTCGGCGCCTGGGTGGCCGGCGTCGACGCGCTGGGCGTGCTGCTCGGCGCCGGCTGGCACGCGCTGCTGACCGCGGCGCTGCTGGGCGGCGGGTTCATCGTGATCGGGCTGTGGTTGTGGTGGAGGGACGCCCGGTGAGCGCGGACCAGGCGCCGCCGGACCTCGATCCGGTGATCCACGCGCAGGCCAGGCTGCGGGTGGTCGCCGCGCTCAACGTCCTCGGCGACGGCGACGAGATGGCCTTCAACTCGATGAAGGAGCTGCTCGGCATGACCGCCGGCAACCTGTCGGTGCATCTGACGAAGCTGGAGGAGGCCGGTTACGTGCGCATCAACAAGACGCACAAAGGCCGCACACCCGTCACGTACGTGGCGCTGACCAAACGGGGGCGTCTGGCCTTCGAGGACTACACCAAGGCGATTCGCGCCCTGCTGGACAACGCTGGAGGAGTTCGATGACGGTCCTCGCCAGAGCGAACGAGGTCACCCGCCGCTACGGCGACGTGCTCGCGCTCGACCGCGTCTCGCTGGACATCCGGCCGGGCGAGGTGGTCGGCCTGCTCGGCCCCAACGGGGCGGGCAAGTCCACCCTGATCAACCTGTTCGTGGGGCTGCGCCGGCCGACGTCCGGCACGGTCGAGCTGTTCGGCGGCTCGCCCCAGGACCCCGTCATGCGCCGCGGCATCGGCGTGACGCCGCAGGAGACGGGGCTGCCCGAGTCACTGCGCGTCGGGGAGATCGTGGACTTCGTGTCGGCGCACTTTCCCGACAGGGCGGACAAGGGCGAGTTGCTGGCCCGCTTCGGGCTGGACGACCTGATCAGGCGGCAGGTCGGCGGCCTGTCCGGCGGGCAGAAGCGGCGGCTGGCGGTGGCGCTGGCGTTCGCGGGCAATCCGCGGCTGGTCTTCCTCGACGAGCCGACGACCGGCCTCGACGTCGAGGCGCGCCGCTCGTTGTGGGAGGGCATCAGGTCCTTCCACGAGGAGGGCGGCACGGTGCTGCTGACCAGCCACTACCTGGAGGAGGTCGAGGCGCTGGCCGAGCGGGTCGTGGTGTTCGGCCACGGACGGGTGCTGGCCGACGACACCGTACGCGCCGTACGCGACATCGTGGGGGTGCGCCGTGTCTCCCTCGTCGCCGACGGCCTGCCGGAGCTGCCGGGGGTGCTCGCCACGGAACGCGCCGACGGCCGGGTGAGCCTGGTGACCACGGATCCCGACCGGCTGGTCGTCGAGCTCGTACGGAGCGGCACCCCGTTCTCGGGCCTGGAGATCAGGCCGGTCTCCCTGGAGGAGGCCTTCATCGCCCTCACCTCGAAGGAGTCCGCGCATGTCTAGCCTGGTCCTCGCGCACACCCGCTATCTCCTGCTCGAACAGATCAGGGTGCCCATCGGCCTGGTGGCGGGGGCGTTGTTCCCGGCCGTCACGATGGTGGCGTTCGTGATCCCGTTCGCGGGCCAGGATCCCAAGGCGGCCACCATGGCGACGGCCTCGCTGATGTTCTTCGGCGCGATGTCGGGGGCGCTCATCGGGCTCAGCATCAACGTGGCCCAGGATCGCGAGCAGCCGTGGAACCCGTACCTGCGCACGCTCCCCGCGGGCCCGTTCCCCCGCTTCACCGGCCGGATCCTGGTGCAGTGCGCGGTCATGCTGGTCTCGGTGGTGCCCGTGCTGGTGGTCGCGGCGGTGTTCACCGAGGCGACGATCACGCCGGCCCGGCTGCTGCTGGGGTTGGCGGCGTTGTTCCTGGGGCTGGTCCCGTTCATGTTGCTGGCGTTGTTCATCGGGTACGCGGTGACGGCCAAGGCCGCGATCGCGGTGTCGCAGGTGCTGTTCTTCCCGCTGGCGATCCTGGGCGGGCTGCTGCTGCCGCCGCAGATTCTGCCCGGCTTCATCGAGGCCGTCTCGCCGTACACGCCGGCCAGAGGGGTGGCCGAGCTGCTCTGGGCGATCACTGCGGGCACCACGCCGGACCCGGTGGCGCTGGTAGCGCTGGGCGTGTGGACCGTGATCGCGGCGGCGGGGGCCGCGTGGGCCTATCGCCGCGACGAGGGGCGGCGCTTTTCCTGAAAAGTGGGGGGGTGTGCCGCCGAGTCCGCAGCGATCTCGACGGCACACCCGTCCATGAGGGGGTCCAGTTATTGATTTTCGTCGAGGGTGACGGTGACCTCGGCGGTCTCGCCGTCCCTCATATATGTGATCTTGACCTCTTGGCCCGGTTTGAAACCTCTGACCTGCCCGACAACCGTATCGCCTCCGTCAACCGCCTTGTCGCCGATCTTCGTGATCAGGTCACCTTGTTTCAGTCCGGCCTTCTCCGCCGGGCTTTTGGCGGTGACCTGCCTGACGAGAGCGCCGGGCACGTCGCCTGTGGCGTCGGTGACGCTCACGCCGAGGAAGGCGTGGCTGACCTTGCCGCTGCTGATGAGCTGCTCGGAGACCTGCTTGGCGGTGTTGACCGGGATGGCGAAGCCGACGCCGCCACCCTGGGCCTCCGAGGCGATCGCGGTGTTGATGCCGACGAGCTGGCCCGCGGCGTTCACCAGGGCGCCGCCGGAGTTGCCCGGGTTGATGGAGGCGTCGGTCTGGATGGCGCCGCCGATCGTGGTGGGCGCGCTCTGGCTCTGCTGCTGCTGTTCCTGGCCCCAGCCGGGCGGGATCTGCTGCTGCTGGTCGTTGCCGAGGTTGAGGGTGCGGTCGAGGGCGCTGACGATGCCCGCCGTGACGGATCCGTCGAGGCCGAGCGGGCTTCCGATGGCCAGTACGGGGTCGCCGACCTTGAGCTGGTCGCTGTCGCCGAGCGTGGCCTTGGTCAGCCCGGAGACGCCTTCCGCCTTGATGACGGCCATGTCGGTGGCCGGGTCGGTGCCGACGACGCTGGCCTTGGCCGTCTTGCCGTCGCTGAACTTGACGGTCATCTGCCCGCCCTGGCCCGCGCCGACGGCCACGTGGTTGTTGGTGAGGATGAGCCCGTCCTCCGACAGCACGACGCCGGAGCCCTCGCCGGTCTGCCCCTGGACCATGACGACCGTGGGCTGCACCTTGGCCGCGACCTCCGCGACGGTGAGCTGGTCGGAGGCGGTCTTGAAGACGGGGCTGGGCGTGTTGACACTGCTGCTGGCGACCGGCTCGGGCTGGAACGAGGTGGCGACGGCGGCTCCCACGACGCCGCCGCCGATCGCCATGGCGGCCAGGGCGAGACCCGCGATCGTCTTCTGGCCCGCGGTGAAGCGCTGCTTCCTGGGCGGCGCGGGCGGAGGTGGCGGAAGCTGCTCCGTGGGCTGCGTGTCGCGCTGGGGGAAGCCCCCGGCTGCCGGAGGGGTGGCGCCGAACTGGCTCCACCCACCGGCACCCTGCTCCTCAGGGCCCTGCTCGCGAGGCTCGTTCGCGTTCATCTTTCATCTCCTCGAATCCCGATGATTCAAGGGTGTCAAGAGGCGCGTAAGAGCTGGTTAAGGCGGAGATTCAAGAAAGCGGGCAGGCTCTGACGAAGGCCTTATCGATCGAGGTGGGGCCGGGGCTCGGGCCCGCGAAAGATTTTCAAGATTTTGCCCAGTACTCGTCGCGGAGCAGGCGCTTGTAGAGCTTGCCCGTCGGGTGGCGGGGCAACTCGGGGCGGAAGTCCACCGACCTGGGACACTTGTAGTGCGCCAGATGCTCCCGGCAGTACGCGATCAGCTCCGCCTCCAGCCCCGGCCCCGCCTCCTCCATGGACGCCGGCTCGACCACGGCCTTGACCTGCTCGCCCATCTCCTCGTCCGGCACCCCGAACACCGCCACGTCGGCCACCTTCGGGTGCACCGACAGCACGTTCTCGGCCTCCTGCGGGTAGATGTTCACACCGCCAGAGATGATCATGTACGAGCGGCGGTCGGTGAGGTACAGGAAGCCCTCGGCGTCCAGGTAGCCGATGTCGCCCAGCGTGGTCCATCCCCGGCCGCGCGGGTCCTGGGCGGAGCGGGTCTTGCCGGGGTCGCCGTGGTACTCGAAGCGGCCGCCGTTCTCGAAGTAGATCGTGCCGTGCTCGCCCGGCGGCAGGTCGTCGCCGTCCTCGTCGCAGATGTGCACGACGCCGAGCAGTGAGCGGCCGACCGTGCCCTTGTGCTGAAGCCAGTCGTGGGGGCCGACGTAGAGGAAGCCGTTGCCCTCGGTGCCCGCGTAGTACTCGTGGACGATCGGGCCCCACCAGTCGATCATCTGCTCCTTGACGGGGACGGGGCAGGGGGCGGCGGCGTGGATCGCGTACTGAAGTGACGAAATATCGTACTTTGCCCGGATTTCTGGTTGAAGTTTGAGCATTTTGATGAACATCGTCGGCACGAGTTGCGTGTGCGTCACCGCGTACCGTTCCACCAGCGCCAGGTACTGCTCCGGGTCGAAGCGCTCCATCACCACCACCGTGGCCCCGAGACGCTGGAAGCTCAGGCTGTAGCGCAGCGGCGCGGCGTGGTAGAGCGGCGCGGGCGAGAGGTAGACGCTGTCGCCCGACGACGCGAACAGGCCCTGGATGAGCTTGAACAACATGCCGGGCTCGTCGAGCGGGGCGTGCGTGGCGGCCAGTTTGACGCCTTTGGGGCGGCCCGTGGTGCCGGAGGAGTAGAGCATGTCCGTGCCCTGGCACTCGCCCTCGATCGGGGTGAGCGGCCGCGCGGCCACCGCCTCCTCGTACGAGGTGAAGCCCTCGGCCACCCCGTCGAGCATGAGCCGCAGCTCCACGCCCGGCGTGGCGGCGGTGATCGAGGTGGCCACGTCGGCCAGGTCGGCGCTGGAGATGAACACCCGGGCGCCGCAGTTGCCGACGATGTAGGCCAGCTCGTCGGCCTGCAGCCGCGAGCTGATCGGCGTGTAGTACAGGCCCGATCGGTGCGCGGCCCAGGCGACGGCCAGGAAGAGGGGATGGTTGGCGAGCATGAAGGCGATGTGGTCGCCCGGCCGCATCCCGGCCGCGCGGAACACGTGGGCCAGCCGGTTCGACTCCTCGTCCAGCTCTCGGTAGGTGATGACCCGCCCGGAGCCCGCCATGATCACAGCGGGCTTGTCGGGGGTGACGGCTGCGATGGCTCCCGGGTACATGAACAGAACAGTATTCGGTTGATCGCCCGGGGGCCAGGATCAGGCGTGGCGGCCGGCCGGCCGCTTATGCCGCGGGAATGACCGAGCCCTGGTACTTCTGCTTGATGAAGTCCTTGACCTTCTGGTCCTGCAGCAGCTTGCCGAGGGTCACGATGTTCGCGTCCTTCTCGTGGCCGGCCGGGACGACGAGGCCGTTGACGTACGGGTTGCCCTCGGTCTTCTCCAGCACCAGCGCCTCGGAAGCGGGCTTGAGCCCGGCCTCGATGGCGTAGTTGCCGTTGATCACAGCGGCGTCGACGTCCTCGAGTGAGCGCGGGAGCTGGGCCGCCTCCAGCGGCTTGAACTGCAGGTTCTTCGGGTTCTCCGCCACGTCGCGCTCGGTGGCGGCGGTGCCGGCGCCGTCCTTGAGCTTGACCACGCCGTTGTCGGCGAGCAGCTTGAGCGCACGGCCGAGGTTCGTGGCGTCGTTCGGGACGGCCACGGTGGCGCCGCTCGCCAGCGCGGTCACGTTCGTGATCTTCTTGGAGTACAGGCCCAGCGGCTCCAGGTGGACCGGCGTGACGAAGCTCAGCTTGGTGCCCTTGCTGGCGTTGAAGTCGTCGAGGTACGGCTTGTGCTGGAAGAAGTTGGCCGTGAGCTGACCCTCTTCGAGCTGCACGTTCGGCTGCACGTAGTCGGTGAACTCCACGATTTCGAGCTTCAGGCCGGCCGCGGGGGCCAGGTTCTGCTTGACGAAGTTCAGGATCTCGGCGTGCGGCACGGGGCTGGCGCCGATCTTGAGCACGGTGTCGGCCGACTCGGCGGTCTTCGTGCCGGTTTCGGTCGCGGGCTGCGACGTACCGCATGCGGCGAGCGACAGAGCCAGTGCGACGGCACCTACAAGGCGGTAAATTTTCATGATTTTTCCTTACTTATGCGATAGGCGCCGAGTGACCCAGTCGCCCAGGCTCTGCAGGAGTTGCACGATGACGAGCAGCAGCACGACCGTCACGATCATGAGCAGCGTCTCGAAGCGCTGGTAGCCGTAACGGACGGCCAGGTCGCCCAGCCCGCCGCCGCCGAGCGTGCCGGCCATGGCGGAGTAGCCGATGAGCGCCACCACGGTCACGGTCAGGCCCGCCACCAGGCCGGGCAGCGCCTCGGGCAGCAGGACCTTGCGCACGATGGTGGTCCGGCTCGTGCCCATGGCCTGGGCGGCCTGGACGACGTCCGCGCCGACCTCACGCAGCGCCGTCTCCACCAGCCGGGCGAAGAACGGCACCGCGCCGACGGTCAGCGGCACCACGAACGCGGCGGTCCCGATGGTGGTGCCGACGACGAGCCGGGTGAACGGGATGATCGCGATCATCAGCACGATGAACGGCAGCGACCGCCCCACGTTCACCACGAACCCGAGCGCCGACTTGAGCGGCGGCGCCGGCCGCAGCCCGCCCCGGTCGAACACCACGAGCGCCACGCCCAGCGGCAGCCCGAGCAGCAGGGTGAACAGCGTGGACCAGCCCACCATCTGCGCCGTCTCCAGCGTGGCGGGCCACAGCAGCGGCAGCATCTCTTCCCAGGTCACGCGGCCTCCTCGACGATCAGCCCGGTTTCACGCAGGTACGCCACCGCGGCGGCGGCCTCGTCGCCGTCCAGCGCGACCCGCAGGCGGCCGACGGAGCCCGCGGCGAGGTCCTCGATCGAGCCGCCGAGGATGCTGAGGTCCACGTCGAACTTCCGCACCACCTCCGACACCACGGGCTGCCGGGGGTCGCCGGTGAACGTCAGCGTCACCGACCCGGCCGGCGCGGGCTCGGGCAGTGGGAAGATCTCCCTGGTCAGGCGCGATCCGGGGGTCCTGATGAGGTCGGCGATGGCGCCGGACTCCTCGATGCGGCCCGAGGACATGATGGCGACCGAGTCGCAGATGCTCTTGACCACGTTCATCTCGTGGGTGATGAGCAGGATCGTCAGGCCCAGCTCGGTGTTGAGGCTCTTGAGCAGGGCGAGGATCGACTGCGTGGTGGCCGGGTCGAGCGCGGAGGTGGCCTCGTCCGACAGCAGCACGGCCGGGTTTCCCGCCAGCGCCCTGGCGATGCCGACCCGCTGCTTCTGGCCGCCGGAGAGCTGGTGGGGGCGGTCCTTGCCGCGTCCCTCCAGGCCGACGAGCTCCAGCAGTTCGGCGACGCGGCGCTCACGCTCGGCCCTGGGCACGCCCATGACCTCCAGCGGGAAGGCGACGTTCCCTGCGACCGTGCGCGAGGAGAGCAGGGCGAAGTGCTGGTGGATCATGCCGATGCGCTGCCTGGCCCGGTTCAGCTCGCGGCTGCCGAGGGCGGTCAGGTCCTGGCCCGCGACGGTGACGGTGCCCGCGGTGGGGCGTTCGAGCAGGTTGACGCAGCGCAGGAGCGTGCTCTTGCCGGCGCCGCTCTGGCCGAGCACGCCGTAGATCTCGCCTTCGCGCACGTGCAGATCGACGCCGTCGACTGCGACGGTCGTGCCGTACTGCTTGCGCAGGCCTGAAGCCTGGATCACGGAGAATCCCCACGACTGAGGGCGGCCTGTGGCGGGGCCGCGGGAACGTACATCACCGGAAGGAACGGGCTCGGGTCACCGGATGCCCGGATGGAACGGGCTCGGGTGTGCGGATGCCCGGATGGAACGGCAGGGGGCTCGGGTCAGCGGGTGCCCGGGTGGAACGGCAGGTGGCTCAGCCTGCGCAGCACGAAACCAGGTGCGATCATGACGGCCTTCGGGGAGAACGGGCGGACGGGGTTGCTGCTAGCGGGCCGGCATACGCCCCAGACGCGTGCGGCGACAGGGGGCGTCCATGGGAGCGCCGCTTCCTGTCACATGTGCCTCGTTCACGCCGTTGCTAACGCCGTGGTGAGTTTCCCCTATTCCCCATCGGTTTCGTGATCTGCGTCACGCTCCGCCACCAGTAAACCACCCCGGCTCGTGGCCGGCCTGCCGTAGCGGGTGACCAGCACGGCGCACTCGACCCTTGCACGTACTCCAACCGCGCGCCCCAGCCGCGGGCCGTCGTCCTGGCCGAGCAAGCTGGGCTGGCCGAGCACGTACAGGAGACTGCCCCGTCGCGCCCCAGGAGGCTGGGCACGGCGGGGCAGTCGCCCTGAGGTGTCAGGCCGCCACGGAGGCGACCTGAGCCGGGGCGAGCGCGATGTCCAGGACCTCGCGCACGTCGCTCACGGGGTGGATGGTCAGCTCCTTGCGGACCTCCTCGGGCACGTCGTCCAGGTCCGGCTCGTTGCGGGCCGGGATGAGGACGGTGGTGATGCCCGCCCGGTGCGCGGCCAGCAGCTTCTGCTTGACGCCGCCGATCGGCAGGACCCGCCCGGTCAGGGAGATCTCACCGGTCATGGCCACGTCGCCGCGTACCAGCCGGCCGGACAGGAGCGAGGCCAGCGCGGTCGTCAGCGTCACACCCGCCGAGGGCCCGTCCTTCGGCACGGCGCCCGCCGGGAAGTGCACGTGCACCGAGCGGTCCTTCAGCGCGGTGACCGGCAGCTCCAGCTCCGCGCCGTGCGAGCGCAGGTAGGACAGCGCGATCCTGGCCGACTCCTTCATCACGTCGCCGAGCTGGCCGGTCAGCGTGAGCCCGGTCTCGCCGGTCTCCGGGTCGGACAGCGACGCCTCGACGTAGAGCACGTCTCCCCCGGCCCCGGTGACGGCCAGGCCGGTGGCCACGCCCGGCACCGAGGTGCGCTGGGTGGCCTCGGGCAGCGACGACTCCGGCACGAACCTCGGCCGGCCGATGTAGTCCACCAGACCGTCCTCGTCCACGGTGACAGGCAGCTCGTCCTTGGCCGTCACCTTGCGCAGGATCCTGGCGAGCGCCCGCTCCAGCGAGCGGACACCGGCCTCGCGGGTGTACTCGGCGGCCAGCCTGCGCAGCGCGCCGTCCTCGACCGCGACCTCCTCGGCGGTCAGCCCCGCCAGCTCAAGCTGCCTGGGCAGCAGGTGGTCGCGGGCGATGGCCACCTTCTCGTCCTCGGTGTAGCCGTCGAGCGTGACGATCTCCATCCGGTCGAGCAGCGGCCCGGGGATGGCCTCCAGGACGTTGGCCGTGGCCAGGAACAGCACGTCGGACAGGTCCAGCTCGACCTCGAGGTAGTGGTCGCGGAACGTGTGGTTCTGGGCCGGGTCGAGCACTTCCAGCAGGGCGGCCGTCGGGTCGCCCCGGTAGTCGGCGCCGACCTTGTCGACCTCGTCGAGCAGGACGACCGGGTTCATCGAGCCGGCCTCGCGGATGGCGCGGACGACACGGCCGGGCAGCGCGCCGACGTAGGTGCGCCGGTGGCCGCGGATCTCGGCCTCGTCGCGGACGCCGCCGAGCGCGACGCGTACGAACTTGCGGCCCATCGCGCGGGCCACGGACTCGCCCAGGGACGTCTTGCCGACTCCGGGAGGGCCTGCCAGGGCCAGCACGGCGCCGCTGCGGCGGCCGCCCACCACGCCGAGGCCCTTGTCCTGGCGGCGCTTGCGCACGGCCAGGTGCTCGATGATGCGGTCCTTGACGTCGGCGAGGCCCGTGTGGTCGGCGTCGAGCACGGCCCTGGCGCCGACGATGTCGTAGTTGTCCTCGGTGCGCTCGTTCCAGGGGATGTCGAGCACGGTGTCCAGCCAGGTGCGGATCCAGCCGGTCTCGGGGGACTGGTCGGAGGTCCGCTCCAGCTTGTCGACCTCCTTGAGCGCGTACTCGCGCACCTTCTCCGGCAGGTCGGCGGCCTCCACCCGGGCCCGGTAGTCCTCTTCCTCGGTCTCGGTGGAGTCGCCGTTGAGCTCCTTCAGCTCCTTGCGCACGGCGGAGAGCTGCTGGCGCAGCAGGAACTCACGCTGCTGCTTCTCCATGCCCTCCTGGACGTCCTTGCGGATCGTCTCGGCGACGTCGAGCTCGGCGAGGTGCTCACGGGACCACTCGATCAGCTTGGCCAGCCGCTCGGCCGGGTCGGCGGCCTCCAGCAGCTCGACCTTCTGCGCCGTGGTCAGCCACGGGGTGTAGCCGGAGCTGTCGGCCAGCACGGAGGGGTCGTCGATCTGGTTGACCTGGTCGACCACCTGCCAGGCGCCGCGCTTCTGCAGGATGGTGGTGGCCAGCGCCTTGTATTCCTTGGCCAGCTCCTGGGCGCGCTCACCCGCTGCGACGGTGTCGATCGTGTCGGCCTCGACCCACAGTGCGGCGCCGGGGCCGGTCGTGCCGGTGCCCACGCGGACGCGGTTCACGCCGCGCACCACTGCCGCGGGCTCTCCGCCCGGCAGCCTCCCGACCTGCTCGACCACAGCCTGTACGCCGACCGCGCCGTATCGGCCGTCGATCCGGGGAACGAGCAGGACCTGTGGCTTGTTGCCACCGGATGCACGGGCCGCCTCTATGGCAGCGCGCACCTCGGAGTCGGACAGGTCCAGCGGAACCACCATGCCCGGCAGGACGACCTCGTCGTCCAGCGGCAGGACCGGGAGGATCAAGCTCTCACTCATACGAACTCCAAAGGGTTGAGTTATACCGGCTCAACTCATCGGAGCCTGGTGCTGTTCCCTTCATTGCCGATGTTCGCTCAGGGCGATCGTAATCATGTAAGCAGTACCTGAGGCTTACGGCCAGGATCAAACCCTGGTGTGACGCCTTCCAGCGGCAACGCTCCTAAGCTTGACCAGGTGATCCCCGTCCAGCGCGCCCGCGACCTCGGCCGAGCGATCGCCCACTGGCGCCCCTGGAGATGCGCCACCGAGGCCCTCGCCACCGACGGCATGCCCGCCGGCACAGGTCCCACCACGGAGGACGCCCGGCCCGACCTGCCAGACAACGGCGCACCGAGCAACGAGCTCAACACGCAGCCCGACGGCCACTCCTCCCACCAGGACGGTGACCGACCCAGAACGCGAGACAGCACCCCAGATGACAGCGGACCCGGCAGCGGACCCGGCCAGCAGGACGGCGGCCGGCCCAACGTGCGGGACAGCCCAACCAGCACCCGAAAGACGGCGAGCCCGGCAGCGGACGTGGCGGCGAGCGCGGCAGCGAGCGCGGTGAGGAGGTCGGCCGGGTGACGGGACGGATCGAGCGGGCTGGGCGGGCGGTCGTGGAGTCGTTCGGATTGGCGTTGTTCCGGGGAGACGCCGATCCGCCGCCCGCAGCGCGCCGCCTGACGTTCGCGGTGCCGCGCCGGCTCGGCGCGGTGGTCCCACTCAAGTCCTACAACCTCGTCCAGGTGGCCGACCTCATCCTGGCCTTCGTCCTGTACGGCTTAACGCTGTCCGTGGCGCTCGAATGGAACTCCCGGGCGCGGTTCATCTTCACCAACACCTACGTCGGCCCGCAGCCCGTCTCCGAGCTGTTCGTCTACCTGACAGCCATCGGGGCCTCCCTGCCCGTGGCCCTGCGCGACCGCTGGCCGCTGGCCGCCTGGCGGGTGGCGGCCGTGCTGCTGCCCGTCTGCCTCTGGGTGACGACGACGATCGGTCACAGCAGCCCGCCGTACGCCGTCCCGCTGGTCATCATGTACCTGCTGGTGCTCTATTCCGTCGCCGTCCGCTGTGACAGGCGCATCACGCTGGCCATCTGGACGACCACGGCCCTCGCCGTCTGGATCATCCACCCCAACTCGATGCCGCTCGTCACCGTCATCGCGTCCGTGGCGCTGCTGTTCGGCTACAACGTGCGGGTCCGGCGCACCGCCACGGCCCGGCTGGTGGAGGAGGAACGGCGTACCCAGCAGGCGGAGGGCGCACAGGCCGTGCTGGCGGAGCGGGCTCGCATCGCCAGGGAACTGCACGACGTGGTGGCGCATCACATGTCGGTGATCGCCATCCAGGCGGAGGCGGTGCCGCTCAAGGCGGCGGGCGATCCCGTACAGCTGGAAGCGGGCCTGTCGGAGATCCGGGCGCTCTCCCTGGAGGCCATCGCGGAGTTGCGGCAGGTGCTCGGCGTGCTACGCGACCAGGACGGCCGTACGGACACCGCGCCACAACCGGGACTCGACCGGATCGACGAACTGGTCTCCAACGCCCGCGCCGCCGGACTGGCCGTCCTCGTCAGACAACCCGCCTCACTCGGTACGCTCCCACAGGCCGTGGGTCTGTCGGCGTACCGGATCGTGCAGGAGTCCCTGTCCAACGTGATGCGGCACGCCCCTGGCACCACCGTCGCCGTGGACATCACCCGCGAGGACAACGAACTACGCCTGCGCATCGCCAACGGTCCTGGAGACGACATGGCCCCCGGGCCGACGCCTGGTACGGCCGTGGAGGCGCACCTTGAGCCGACGGGAACGACCATGCAGGCGCCAGCTCAAGGACCGAAGGAAGCGGCGACGAACAGCGAACGCCAGGCCGAGCAAGAACCGACGGGAACGAGCAGGCGTCGAGCTGGGCAAGGAGCGACAGGGAAGATCGGACGTGGGGTCGGGGAAGGACCGACCGAGCCGACTGCGAAGACTGGGCGTGAGGCCGGAGAAGAGCCGATCGAAGCCGGTTCGAGGACTGGGCGTAGGGCCAAGGAAGGACCGATCGAAGCCGGTTCCAAGACCGGGCATGGGGCCAAGGAAGAGCCGATCGGAGCCGGTTCGGGGATCGGGCGTGAGGTCGGGGAAGGGCTGGTCGGGACTGCTGCCAGGGCTGGGCGTGGGGGTGGGCAAGGGCTGGTGGGGATGCGGGAGCGGGCGGCGTTGCTTGGTGGGACGCTCGATGCCGGGCCCGTTGCCGGTGGAGGCTTCGAGGTGCGCGCGACGTTACCGATCGCGGAGAGGGAGAGCTTTTGATCCGGGTTCTGATCGCCGACGACCAGGGCATGGTGCGTACCGGGTTCACGGTGTTCCTGAGCGGCCAGCCGGACATCGAGGTCGTGGGTGAGGCGGCCGACGGGCGGGAGGCTGTGGAGCGGGCCGCCGAGCTGCGCCCCGATGTGGTGCTGATGGATGTGCGCATGCCGATCATGAACGGGCTGGAGGCGACCAGGGAGTTGGTGGCCCGGCAGCAATCGGCGAAGGTGCTCATCCTGACGACGTTCGATCTTGACGACTACGTCTATGAGGCGTTGCGGGCGGGGGCGAGCGGGTTCCTGCTCAAGGACGCCTCGGCCGCTCAGCTCGCCGAGGCCGTACGCGTGGTCGCCGCCGGGGAGGCGCTCATCTCCCCCGCGATCACCAAGCGCCTGATCACCGAGTTCGCCCGGCTCGGGGCGCCCCGGCCGGTGGCCGGCAGGCGGTTGGAGGAGCTGACGGAGCGGGAGACGGAGGTGCTCATCCTGGTCGCCCAGGCGCTGTCCAACCAGGAGATCGCCCAGAAGTTGTTCGTGGCCGAGCAGACGGTCAAGACGCACATGGGGCGAGTGCTGATGAAGCTCGGGCTGCGCGACCGCGCCCAGGCGATCGTGTACGCCTATGAGAGCGGCCTGGTACGCCCTGGAGAGTAGGCCACAGCGCCACACCATGCTTCCGCCGCACAGCAGACGTTCCGCAATCGCAACCGTCACCACACAGCGGGCGGCTCACGGTCTCGGCCGTCACCACCCACCACACGGTCCCGCCCTCCCAGCCGTCACCGTACATCGGATGGTCCCTGCGCTCCCAGATCGCCATCACACACCAGGGTTTCGGGACCCCAAACTGCCGCACACCGGTGATTCCGCGAACCCCGGCCGCCGCACGCCAGGTTCCGGGACCCCAAACTGCCGCCGCACCAGGTGGTCCCGCGAACCCCGTACGCCGCCACAGACCAGAGGCGGCCCCCAGTCGCCGCGCGAACCACGCCCTTCCACGGCCCCCCGCTGCCGCCACGCACCACACCATTTCTCGATCCCGGTCACCACCACACCCCAAAGACGGTTCCATGATCCCGGTCGCCGCACGTCGGGGCGGTTTCGTGATTGCGGGCCTCGCCGTACAGTCGGCGGATGGACCCGGTTGAGCTCTTCCGTCAGGTGGCGGCCACCGTTCCCGCGTACGGCAGGTTTCTGGCCGAGCACGAGGTGGATCCCGCGAAGATCGTCACGTTGAGTGACTTCGCACGGCTGCCCATGACGACCAAGGAGAACTACACCCGCCGTCACCCCCTCCCTGACCTGTGCAGGAACGGCGTGATCGGGGACATGATCGCCGTATCGTCGGGCTCCACGGGGGTGCCGTCGTTCTGGCCTCGGTCGGCCGACGACGAGCGGGTGATCGCGGACAGGTTCGAGGAGGTCTTCAGGGACGGTTTCCGCGCCCGCGAGCGCCGTACCCTCGCCGTCGTCTGCTTCGCCCTGGGCACCTGGGTGGGCGGGCTGTTCACCGTCAACTGCTGCCGCCACCTGGCCGAACGCGGCTACCCGATCACCGTGGTCGCCCCGGGCACGGACAGGCGGGAGATCCTGCGGGTGATTCCCGAGCTGGCCCCGTACTTCGATCAGGTCGTGCTGCTGGGCTACCCGCCGTTCCTGAAGAACGTGATCGACACCGAGGACCTGCCCTGGGCCGACTGGAACGTCAAGCTGGTCACGGCGGGCGAGGTGTTCAGTGAGGAGTGGCGGGCGCTGGTCGCCGAGCGGGCCGGGATCGCCGACCCCGTACGCGGCATCGCCTCCCTGTACGGCACCGCCGACGCGGGCGTCCTGGGCAACGAGACCCCACTGTCCGTCGAGATTCGCCGTTTCCTGGCGGGACGCCCTGATACGGCCAGGAAGCTGTTCGGCGAGTCCAGGCTGCCGACCCTCCTCCAGTACGACCCGGGGGTGCGCTTCTTCGAGGAGCACCAGGGCACGCTGCTGTTCTCGGGCGACAACGGTGTGCCGCTCATCCGCTACCACCTCGCCGACGAGGGCGGCCTCCTGCCGCATGAGGACCTGCTGGGCTTCCTGCGGCAGCACGGTTTCACGCCGCAGCACGAGGGCCCCGGGCGGCCGTTCGTGTACGTCTTCGGCCGCAGCCACTTCACCGTGTCCTACTACGGCGCGAACGTCTACCCGGAGAACATCGCGGTCGGCCTGGAGCAGCCGGAGGTGAGCGGCGCGGTGACCGGGAAGTTCGTGCTGGAGGTGGCCGAGGACGAGCACCGCGACCGGCACCTGACGGTGACGGTGGAATTGCGGCCAGGTGAGAAGCCGTCTGACGAGGTCGCCCAGGCCGTGGGCGCGTCGATCCTGGCCCAGCTCCTGCGCCTGAACAGCGAGTTCGCCGCCTACGTCCCGCCGGGCCGGCAGATGCCGTTCCTGCGGCTGCGCGAGGCGGGCGACCCGGAGTACTTCCCCCCGGGAGCCAAACACCGCTACACCCGCTGATCCCTGGCCCGATGCCCGCTGGTCAAGGCAGGGGTGGTGGTGTCAAGAGGTTGCGGCGTTCGGACGAAAGGACCATGACCGTTGAAAGGAGCATGACCGTCGAAAAGGTCATGACCGTCGAAAGGGCCACGACCGTAGAAAAGGCCGTGATCGTAGAAAAGGCCGTGACCGTCTGCCACAAGACAGCGCCGCGCGTTGCGCACGCGACGTTCGGCGCGCTTGGCACCCGCCGGCACGGAGCGGTCAGCGGTCCGAATCGCGTCCGGCGGCGGCCCGCTGAAGGCGGCAAGGCTCAGGATGACGCTCTGTAGCGGGTGACGATCGCGGCGGCCCGGTCGCGCAGGGAGGTGCGCAACCACTGCGGGGCCAGGGCTTCGGCGTTCGTGGAGAGCTGCCACAGCGCCCATTCGGCGTGTCTCGGATCCTGGAAGGTCACCTCCAGCCGCAGCCAGCCGTCCGGGTCGGCTTCTTCGGCGAGGACGGCCAGCGCGGTGCCCAGCAGGTCCTCCCGCCGCGCCGGGTTCAGCCGTACCAGCACGGTGACCTGGTCGCCGCCGGTCCGGAACCGGGTGCTGCGTTCCTGCCAGGCCCGGTCCAGATCGACCCGGTCCGGTCGCTGTGCGGGTTCGGCGAGTTCCTTGGCGGCCAAGACCCGGGACAGCCGGTAGGTGCGGTCCGCGCCGGACCTCGTGGCCAGCAGGTAGCCCCGGTCGCGGATGGTGACCAGCCCGATCGGGTCCACCGTGCGCCACTTCGGGGTCTGGTCCGCGGCCGCGTAGTGGATCTGCAGCTTGTGTCCGGCGAACACCGCGCGCAGGACCTCGGCCGCTATGGCGTCAGGCACCTCCTCGGCGACGAGCCGGCGCGAGAGAAGGTCGGTCTCCGGGTCGATGAGCAATCGCTCGGCCGCGCCGGCCGCGGTGTCCCGATAGCTTTCTGGCAGCGCGTCGACCACCTTGAGCATCGCCGAGGCGAGCGCCGAGCCGAGGCCGAATGCCTGCGCGCCGCGCCGCGATCCGGCGACCAGCAGGGCAAGGGCCTCGTCGGCGTTCAGTCCGGTGAGCTCGGTCCGGAAGCCGGGCAACAACGCGAAACCGCCGTGCCGGCCGCGTTCGGCGTAGACCGGGACGCCGGCCGCGGACAGCGCCTCGATGTCGCGCAGCACGGTGCGGGTGGATACCTCCAGCTCGCGGGCCAGTGCGGTCGCGGACAGCCGGCCGTGCTGCCGCAGCAGCAGGACCAGCGAGACCAACCGGTCGGCGCGCATGCGAAAACCCTACAGAAATACACGACACAGGATGTCGTGATTTGTTGGGAGGCTGATCAACGTCCCTGAAAGACGAATCGAATCGAGCTGATGTGGCAATGAAACGAACGGCGGTCAACCCGTGGGCGTGGTCGGTGGAGATGGGGTACAACCAGGGTGAGATCGTCTCCGGGCACACCCGGACCCTCTACTGCTCCGGGCAGACCGCGATGAGCGACGACGGCAAGCCCCAGCATGCCGGTGACATGGCGGCGCAGCTGGCGCTGAGCCTCGACAACCTGGAGGCCGTGCTCGGCGAGGCGGGCATGTCCCTCGCGAACCTCGTCCGGCTCAACGTCTACGCCACCGACGTCGATCTGCTTTTCCAGGACTACGGCGTGCTGGCATCGCGGTTGGGCGCCGCGGGGGTGGCGCCGTCCACCACGATGCTCGGGGTGACCCGGCTGGCGATCCCCGACCTGATGGTCGAGCTCGAAGGGACCGCCGTCGCGTGATGCGAGCCGCCTCCGGCAGGCTGCCGGAGGCGGCACGAGCAGCAGGCAGGTGGGTAGACCGCCGGGCAGTGGGACGCGGCCCGCGTCTGCACCCGCCGGGCAGCGGGACGCGTCTACACTCGCCGGCCCTCCAGGGCCGCCGCGATGCGGTTCTCGGCCCACGGCACCATGAGGAAGCCGCGTTTGACGGTCAGCACCTGCACCCCGGCCGTCCACGAGTGGATCCCGGGCACGGAGGCCAGCGTGCGCGAGGTGAAGTGGTGCAGGTCGGCCGTGGTGGGCACGATCACCTCGCACATCAGCGACGCCAGCCCCAGCATGGAGGCGATCATCCGCACCCCCCGCTCGTTCGACAGCCGCTCGGCCACGCTGTCCTGCATGCTGGGCTCGACCGACAACCAGAACAGGATCTCCGCCTCGTAGCCGAGCGCGGCGGCCGGGATGAACGTGGTGACGGTGGCGCAGCCGCGCTCCAGCATGCCCTCCAGCCGCCGCCTGGCCGTGCTCTCGCTGATGCCCAGCCGGCGGCCGACGGACTGGAAGCTGGCCCGGCCGTCCTCCCGCATCGCGGCGAGCACCTCGCGGTCCACGTCGTCGAGGTGCCCGCGCTCGCAGACGTGCGCGGGCCGGCGCATGGCGAAGGACGCCGCCCGCTCCCCGAGGACGGGGACGCTCCAGTCGTAGCTCACCTTGTACGTGTGCAGCACCAGGTCGGCGTTGCTCTGCTGGGCCCCGGGCACGCTGTGCACGAAGTCGACCAGCATCGAGTAGAGGTCGCGGTGCTTGGGCGCGACCAGCTCGAACACGATGTCGTAGCCGCCGGTGACGATGGTGACGTACCGGATGTCGGGGTTCTGCGCCAGCAGCCCGGCGACCTTGAGCTGGCTGCCGGGCGCGCAGGTGAGCCGCACCACGAACACGTGGACGGGCCCTTCGTGCTCCAGGTGCGGCAGCACCGCGACCCGGGCCAGGCCCGCCCCGATCAGGTGCTGGGCCCGCCGTGCCACCGTGGTGGTGGAGATCCCGAGGAGCTGGGCGATGTCGGTCCAGCTCGCGCGGCCGTTCACGTGGAGAGCGGCGAGGATCTTGCGGTCTAGGTCGTCGAGATCTTCCATCGGGGGCATCATCGCGCGTTCAGCCCCGTTCGCGCACCTCGCCCAGAACCTTGCCGAGGAAGGTACGGACGGTCGCCTCCCACTGCTCGGCCTGCTCCACCTGCGGCGAGTGCCCGGACCGCTCGAAGATCCGCAGCTCGGTGCCGGGGATGAGCCGGGAAATCAGCTCGCTGCACTCGGGCGGGGTGATCCAGTCGTGGCGGCCGACGGTCACCAGCGTGGGCGCGGTGATGCCGGGGAGAAGGTGCTTGATGTCGTAGTTCGGCTGGTTGACGGCGAAGGCGTAGTTGTGTGTCGCGTAGTGGTACGGGGTGGCGGCCACGCGCCGCTCGACGGCCGCCGGGTCGTAGTCGTGGTCGTAGAGGGGCAGGATCTCGCGCCAGCAGTCGCGCAGGTCGTCGTCGTCGCGCACGGTGCCGGACATGATCCGGTCGAGCTTGTCCTGGTCGATCGTCACCCGGGCGGAGGCGGCGGCGTTGCGGGTGGCCATCTCCTGGTTGGCGTTGTCGGCCGAGGTGTCGCGCAGCACCACGGCGCTGACCCGGTCAGGGTGCCGGGCGGCGTACTCCATGGCGATGAAGCCCCCGTAGGAGCCGCCGGCGATCACGACGCGCTCGGCGCCGATCCACTGGCGCAGGCCCTCGACGTCGGCCACCCACTGCTCGTGCGTGAACGGGCCGTTCAGGCCGCTGGCGCCCGACCCCCTGGCGTCGAAGACGACCACCTTGTACGCGTCCGCGAGCCGGCCGAAGCTGGACCTGGGCTCGGCGAGCGAGCCGAGGCCCGGCGCGCCGTGGTGGGCGATGATCACGTTCTCGCCGTCGCCGAGGATCTCGACGTTCAGCGGGTTGTCGTTGATGTCGACGTACACATGAGTCCCTTCAGATGATGACGTCGGTGAGCTCACGCGGGTACGCGGTGAGCCGGCGCGGCCCGGACTCGGTGACCAGGACGGTGTCGGAGATGCGGTATCCGGCGTGGCCGGGCACGTACACGCCGGGCTCGCTGGACAGGATCATGCCGGGGGCCAGCTCGGTCGCGTCGCCGTCGGAGAGCCAGGGCGGCTCGTGGAAGCCGAGCCCGATGCCGTGCCCCTGCCGGTGGCGGATGTGCTCGCCGAGCCCGGCCTCCTCGATCACGGCCAGGCAGCGCCGGTTGGCCTCCTCGCAGGTCGCGCCGGGAATGAGCGCCTCGGTGCCGAAGTGCTGCGCCTCGCGTACGGCCTCGTAGTAGCGGGCCTGGTGCGGGGTGGGCTCGCCGATGACGAACGTGCGCTCGCTCTCCACGAACCGGCCGCCGACGGCGCAGCCGAGCGAGAGCATGAACGTCTCCCCCGCCCGCAGCCGGTCACCGCCGGGCAGGCGGTGCGGCTGGGCCGAGTTGGGGCCGCCGTACACGAGGCCGCCGGTGAGCATGGGCACGACGACGACGTCCTGGTGGCGGGCGTACATGAGGCGGGAGCCGTGGGAGATGACGTGCCCGGCCAGCTCGGTCTCGGTGGGCAGTTCGCCGCCGCTCTCGACGGCCGCCCTGACCAGCTCGACGCCGGCCTCGATCATCTCGTCGGCGATGCGGGCAGCCTCCTCGTGCAGCACGATCTCCTCGGGCAGCTTGCGCAGCCGCACCCGGCCGACCGCGTCGCACTCGCTCCAGCGGGTCGCGGGGAACGCCTCGGCCAGCGCCCGCGTACGGGCGACGCTGGTGGAGGACGCGTACGCGGCCGTCTCGGGGACGCGCACCTGCCCGGCGAGCACCGCGAGCGGCGAGGTGACCCCAGGGAACTCCGGGTAGGCCACGATCTCGGCCCGCGCCCGCTGGTCCTGGGCGTACTCCCGCTCCAGGTCGGGCACGAGCAGCACCGGCTCGCCGTCGAGCGGCAGCCAGCAGGCGACCGGCCGCTCGTTCGGGAAGTGGTGGAAGCCGGTGAGGTAGGCGACGTCGAGCGGGTCGTCGAGGAGGAGGGCGGACAGTCCGATGGCGGACATCTCCGCACGCACCCGGTCGAGGGCGCCGGAGTAGAAGGAGTCGGGCAGTCTCTGGGAGAACGTCATGTGTCGCTCCTGTGGTTGCGAGCGTCGTTGTAGGCCACGGAGAGCAGGGTCGTGGACAGGACCAGCAGCAGGATGGCCAGCGACGGGAACAACGTGGTCCACCAGGCGGAGGCCAGCGCGCCCGATTGTTGCGCCTTGTGCAGGATCGTGCCCCATGACCAGCTGTTGGGGTCACCCAGGCCGAGGAAGGAGAGCCCGGCCTCGGCCAGCACGGCGCGCGAGGTGGTGAGCACCACGGACACGCCGACGACGGGGATGACGCCGGGCAGCAGGTGCTTGCGCACGATCCACAACGACGAGCCGCCGACGACCTTGGCCGCCGACACGAACGGCATGGGCACGATGGACAGCGCCTGCGAGCGCACCACGCGGGCCACCTCGGGCCAGCTGAACAGCGCGATCACGACCGCCAGCGTGCGCACGCTGGGCCCGGCCAGCGCCGCCACCAGGATCATCAGCGGCAGCATGGGCAGCGACAACGACAGGTCAACCAGCACGCCGAGCGGCGTGTCCAGGCGCCTGAAGTAGGCGGCGCTGACGCCGATGAGCAGGCCGATGACGATGGCCAGCACGGAGGCGCTGACGCCGACCGCCATGCTGACCCTGGTGCCCCAGACGACCTGGGCGAAAACGTCCTGCCCGATGTCGTCGGTGCCGAACCAGTGCGCGCCCGAGGGCGGCTGCGAGGTCTCAGCGCCGTAGCCCTCGGGGAAGGGCGCGATGAGCGGCGCGAAGATCGCGACCAGCGCCAGCAGGGTCAGCACGACCCCGCTGCCCATGCCGAGGGGGTTGCGGCGGAAGGAGGTCCAGGTCCGCCGGCGGGGGGTGAGCTCTACAGCGGCGGCCGTCATGAGGTACGCACCCTGGGGTCGAGGATTCCGTAGGCCACGTCCGTGATCAGGTTGGCGACCACCACGGCCGCCGCCAGCAGCACGAACGCGCCCTGAAGGACAGGGAAGTCGAGCTGGCCGACCGCCTCGTAGATGGCGCGGCCGATGCCCGGGTAGGCGTAGATCGTCTCGGTCAGCACCGCGCCGCCGACCAGGGTGCCGAGCTGGAGCCCGGCGATGGTGGTGGTCGGCAGCAGCGCGTTGCGCAGGGCGTGCTTCCACACGACCTTGCCCGGCCGTACGCCCTTGGCCTTGGCCAGCGAGACGTAGTCCTCGCCGAGCGCGTCGATGAGCGTGGTGCGCATCGTCAGCACGTAGCCGCCGAGCTGGATCAGCACCAGCGACAGGCACGGCAGCACGAGGTGGTGCACCATGCTGAGCGTCGCGCCGAAGCCGGTGGCGTCGAGGTCGACCGCGCCGCCGATGGGGAACCAGCCGAGCCAGACACCCAGCACGTACATGAGCAGGATGCCCACGCTCGGCACGAACAACGACTGCGCCGTGACGCCGGTGAGCTGGATGACCCGGTCCAGCCAGCCCTTGGCCCTGGTGGCGGCGAGCACGCCGAGCGGGATGCCCAGCATGATCGTCACCACCATGGCCGTGATCGTCAGGATCAGCGTCCACGGCAGCCGCTCCATCAGCACGGTCGTCACGGGGACCGACTGGCGGAATGACATGCCGAGGTTGCCGTGCAGGAGCTGACCGAGGTAGTCGAGGTACTGCGCGAGCAGCGGCTTGTCCAGGCCGAAGTCGGCCAGCAGCTTCTGGCGCAGCTCCTCGGTCATGTTCGGGTCGGCCACGGCCAGCACCGGGTCACCGGGCAGCAGGCGTACCAGGAAGAACGTCACCGTGACCGCGAACCACAGGGTGAGCAGGCCGCGGGCCAGCCGGAGGCCGATGAAGCGCATGGCGATCAGCCCGCCGGCTTCGCCGAGGCGAGGGAGAGCGGGTTCAGGATGGACAGCAGCTCGCTCGGCATCGGCTGGAACCCGGTCCACTTGGTGGAGTGCGCGATGTTGAACTCCTCCACGTACAGGACGTTGTCGTAGACCTGGTCATGGATGATCCTGGCGGCCTCCTGGATCGGGGCCTTGGCCTCCTCCACGGTGAGCGCCTTCTGTGACTGGTCGATCAGGGCGTCCAGCTTGGGGTCGGTGACCTGGGCGTAGTTGATGAACCCGCCGCTCTTGAAGGCCAGCCCCAGGTTGGCGGGCGGGTTGTCCATGACCGCCCAGGAGCCCGCGTAGATGTCGAAGTCGCGTTTCTCCGTCTTCTCCAGGTACGTGTTGCGCTCCAGGCCCTGCAGCTCGATCGTGATCCCGGCCTTCTTCGCCGCGTCGCGCACCATGGGGGCCCAGCGGGCGATGTTCGGGTCGGCCTGGTCGTAGATCATGCCCAGCTTCAGGTTCGGCTGCCCGGCCTCGGCCAGCAGCTTCTTGGCCTGCTCCGGGTCGAAGGTGTACTCCTTCGAGGCCGGGTCGGCGTAGCCGGGCAGCGTCGGCGTCAGCACGCTGGAGTTGGAGGACTTGGCGAAGCCCTTGAGCGCGATGTTCCTGATCGCCTCGTAGTCCACGGCGTGGGCCAGCGCCTGGCGGACCCGTACGTCGTCCAGCGGCTTGTGCTTGGTGTTGTACTGCAGGTGCGCCCAGCCCAGCGACGGGATCTGCTGCAGCTTGACCTTCTGGTCGCTCTTCAGCTCGGTCGCGGTGGCGGGCGGCAGCACGTTGCCGATCATGTCGATCTCGCCGTTGCGCAGCGCCAGGACCTCGGTGTTCACGTCGGGGAAGACCCGGAACACGACCTGTTTGACGGTCGGCTCGGCCGGGCCGAAGCCGTCCACGCGGTCCATGATGTAGCGCTGGCCGCGCTCGACCTTGGTCAGCTTGAACGGTCCCGCGCTGACCCAGTTCGCCTCGTTGGCGAACTTCTGCACGCTCGGCGCCTTCTCGAAGACGTGCTTGGGCACGATGGGCAGCCAGAAGCCCACGTTGTCCAGGAACGTGCCGTCGGGGCGGCTCAGCTTGAACCGCACCTCGGTCGGCGAGACGGCCTCCGCCTTGTCCAGCGCCGTGATGAGCCCGGCGACCACGCCGAACTTCTCCTTCTGCACCGCCGTCACCGCGAACACCACGTCGTCGGCGGTCACCGGCTTGCCGTCGGACCACTTCATGTCATCGCGCAGCTTGACCGTGGCCGTCTTGCCGTCCTTGGCGTAGGACCACTCGGTCCCCAGGTACGGGACGCGCTTGCCGGTCGCGTCCATCTGCATCAGGTGCGGGTACATGAGGTTGGTGACCCACGAGTCCGTACGGCTGTTGCCGACCAGGGGGTTGAAGTTGACCACGTCGGCGGTCGTGCCGATGGTCAGCCGGTCGGCCGAGGCCGGGGCGCTCTGCCCCGAACCGTTCTGGCCGGGGACGCTGGGGGCGCAGGCCGCGGTAAGGGCGACGGCCAGCGCCGCGAGAAGGGCGGCACGTCTCATCAGATCCAGACCTCTTCCAGCACGCGCATGACGTTGCCGCCGACGACCTTGGTGATCTCCTCGTCGGAGTACCCGTGGGTGACGAGCCAGGCGATGATGTTCCAGAAGCACTCGGCCGGGTTCTCCAGGCCGTCCACGTACATGACCTTGTCGTAGCCGACTCCCGCGTGCGCCTCCCTGAGCGACAGGTGGTCGGCGAAGGCGTCGTGCAGGCCCACGTGGTCGCCGAAGAGCGTGTCGGGGCCGAAGGCCACGTGGTCGATGCCGACCAGGTCCACGCAGTACGTGAAGTGGTCCATCACCGACTCCAGGCTGTGCTCCGGGTGGTCCGGCGACAGGGTCGTGTGCGGGGCCGCCTCCAGGCCGATCACGCCGCCGCGCTCGGCCGCGGCCTTGATGACCGAGTCCGGCTTCATGCGGTTCGTCGGCCAGACCGAGCGGGCGCCCGCGTGGGTGATGAGGATGGGCTTGTCCGAATGGCGGATGGTGTCGAGCGAGGTCTGGTCGCCGGAGTGGGAGACGTCGATGGCGATGCCCAGCTTGTTCATGCGGCGCACGGCCTTCTCGCCGAACAGCGTCAGGCCGCCGTCGCCGCGCTCCTTCAGGCCGCTGCCCAGGGTGTTGGCCTCGCTGTAGGCGATGCCCATCTGCCGTACGCCGAAGCCGTACAACATGTCGATCCTGTCGACCTCGTTCTCGATCATCGTGGCCGCCTCCAGGGCGAGCACGAGGCCGAGGCGGCCGCTGGCGTGCGCCTCGCGCACGTCGGCCAGGCGCTCGACCTTGATGACGAAGTCCTGGTGCGCGATGTCCGACAGGCGCATGCCGATGTCGGCCACCACGTCGTTCCACTTCCAGCCGGCCTGGCTGGTGATGCAGCAGGTGCCGTCCATGAGGTTGTCGAAGACGGCGGTCATGCCGGAGCGGGCCAGGCCCTCGAACCCGGTGTGCTGGCGGGCCGTGCGGTTGTAGTCCACGGTCTGGGTGATGTCGTCGGGGAAGACGGACGGGTGGTCGTGCAGGGAGACGACCAGGCTGTCGGTGAGCAGACGGCGTACGCGCTCGCTCTGCTCAGAGGTGAGCTCGGTCCCCTGGTAGGCCGGAACCCGGCCGATCTCCGGCGCCAGGTCGAACCGGCGATAGTCGGCGCCTGCCTCCAGGTAGTCGTAGGAACGGTAGCCCTTGTAGCTCTTCGCAGCTTCCAGCATCTGGTAACCCCTCTTGTCCGAATGCCGGAAGTTTGCCAGGATCGGGCGCGAAAGACAATATTGAAGTTGTTTTCCGGCAACGCAGCCTTTGTTAACGCCAAGTTTCGTCACTTCTGGGGAAGGGGGTGCCGTGAGCGAACCACCGGTCCTGGAGATCCGCGACCTGCACGTCACGTTCAAGGCCCACGGGCGCGAGATCCAGGCCGTGCGCGGGGTGGACCTGACCATCGAGCGCGGGCAGACGCTCGCCCTGCTCGGCGAGTCCGGCTCGGGCAAATCCGTCACCGCCAAGGCCGTCATGGGGCTGCTCGACCATGCCCGCGTACGCTTCGAGACCGCCAGGCTCGGCGGGCGGGACCTGCTCGCGATGGGCCCCGACGAGCTGCGGTCGCTGCGCGGCAGCGAGATGACGCTCGTCTTCCAGGACGCGCTGTCGGCGCTCAACCCGGTGCTCAGCATCGGCGACCAGGTCGGCGAGCTGTACCGGGTGCACCGCGGCCTGTCCCGCAAGCAGGCCAGGGCGCGCTCGATCGAGATGCTGGATCTGGTCGGCATCCCGGCCGCCGCCAAGCGGGTGAACGACTATCCGCACCAGTTCTCCGGCGGGATGCGGCAGCGGATCCTGGTGGCCATGGCGGTGGCGCTCGAACCGGACCTGATCATCGCCGACGAGCCGACGACCGCGCTCGACGTGACCGTGCAGGCGCAGATCCTGGAGCTCATCGACCGGCTGCGGCGCGAGCTGGGCACCGCGGTGCTGCTGATCACGCACGATCTGGGGGTGGCCGCCGAGGTCAGCGACCGGGTGGCGGTGATGTACGCGGGGCGGATCGTGGAACGCGGGGAGGTCGGGGAGTTGTACGACCGGCCGGCGCACCCGTACACCGAGGCCCTGCTCGCGGCCATCCCCGACCTGGACAGCCCCGCCACGGAGCTGCGCGCCATCCCCGGCGCGCCGCCGAGCCCGGCCGAGACGCCGCCGGGGTGTTCGTTCGCGCCGCGGTGCTCGCGGGCGAGCGAGGTGTGCGGCAGTACGCGACCGCCGCTGACGATCCTGCGGACCGGTTCCGGCCGGGCCTCCGCCTGCCACCACTCGGAGGAGATGCTCGATGGCGCCCTCACCTGACCGCCACGATGCCGTGGAGCCGGTGCTCCGGGCCTCGGGCCTGCACAAGAGCTACCGGAGCGGGTTCCTGTCCCGAGGCGGGGCCGTGCGCGCGGTCGCCGGCGTCGACCTCGACCTCTACCCCGGCGAGACGCTCGGCATCGTCGGCGAGTCAGGCTGCGGCAAGTCCACCCTGGCCCGGATGCTCGTCGGCCTCGAACGCCCCGACCAGGGCGAGGTCACCTTCCGCGGGCGGCCGTTCTTCAGCAGGGGCGGCGTGCCGCGCGACATCCGGCGCCGCGTCCAGATGGTCTTCCAGGACCCGCTCACCTCGCTCAACCCGCGCATGACCGTGCACGACATCGTGGCCGAGCCGCTGCGCGTGCACCGCCTGACGCCGGACGGCCGCGGCATGCGGGACCGGGTCGGAGAGCTGCTGTCCCTGGTGGGCCTGTCCCCCGACCGCATGAACCGCTACCCACACGAGTTCTCCGGCGGCCAGCGGCAGCGCGTCGGCATCGCCAGGGCGCTGGCCACGGAGCCCGACGTGATCGTGTGCGACGAGCCGGTGTCGGCGCTGGACATGTCGGTGCAGGCGCAGGTGGTCAACCTGTTCGCCGAGCTGCAGCGGACGCTCGGGGTGGCGCTGGTGTTCATCGCGCACGACCTGGCCGTGGTGCGGCACGTGTCGCACCGGGTCGGGGTGATGTACCTGGGACGGCTGGCGGAGATGGGGCCGGCGGCGGGGGTGTACGGGGCGCCGGCGCATCCGTACACGATGGCGCTGCTGTCGGCGGCGCCGGTGCCGAAACCGGCGCTGCGGGGGCGCACACGCATCATGCTGGCCGGCGACCCGCCCAGCCCCGTGGCGCCGCCGCCGGGGTGCCGCTTCCACACGCGCTGCTGGAAGGCCACGGATCGCTGCTCGGAGGTGGAGCCGGCGCTGGAGGCGGTCGGGGATCACTACGCGGCCTGCCACTACGCGGAGCGGCCAGCCTCCTGAACCGGCTCTCTCCTCAGCGCTCGCTGCATCAGGGCTCTCTTCGCAGGACGACCAGCGCCACGTCGTCCTCGCGCGACCCGAACGCCGCCAGAATGCGATCGGCGAACTCCTCCAGGTCGTCCTCCACGGTCTCCGCCAGCCGCCTGGCGTTCTCCATGCTCTCGTCGAGCGAGATGCGGCGATCCTCCACGAGCCCGTCGGTGAACAGCAGCAACGTGCCGCCGGGCGGCAGCTTCAGCCGGTCCACCGTGTACACCTCCGGCAGCGCGCCCAGCAGCAGGTTGCCCAGAGTGTGGTAGGCGCCGCCGGGCCCGGCGAACAGGGGCGGGATGTGACCGGCGTTGGCCACCTCGAGCTCCCCCGTCGCCGGGTCGATGAGCACCAGGCACAGCGTGGCGGTCATGCGCGGGTGGTACCGCCGCATCATCTGGTTGAGCAGGTCGAGCGAGGCGCTGAGGTCCACCTGGCCGATGAACGAGGCCCGCATGGCGTGCCGCAGCTCGGCCATCACCGTGGCGGCGTGCAGCGAGTGGCCCTCCACGTCGCCGATCGCCACCAGCACCCGCTCGTCGATCCGCAGCACCTCGTAGAAGTCGCCGCCCACCTCGACGTTGTCCAGGGCAGGCTGGTAACGCATCGCCACCCGCAGGCCCGGCACCTCGGGGATGCGGGTGGGCAGCAGGCTGCGCTGCAGGGTCAGCGCGATCGTGTGCTCCTCGGCGTACGCGCGCAGGGCCGCCACCGCCAGCGCCAGCTCCTGGCCGAGCTGGCGCAGCAGGTTCACCTCGTCGGCGTCCAGCGGCGGGTCGGCCTCCACCCCAAGATAGATGGGCGAGCCGGAGTTCCTGGTCCGGCATAACACGCCGGTGCTGCTGCCCTCCATCCGCACGTCGGGCAACATCCCGCGCCACTCCTCCGCGTGCAGGGTGAACACGTGGGCCCGCGCCGCCTCCCGCCGCACCAACTGGCTGAGCCGGTCGAGCAGGTCGGGCCCCGCGGGGGCGGAGGTGGCCGGCTCGCCGGGCCTGGCCCGCCACCGGCGCGTCCGCCCGTCCGGCAACATCGCCAGAGTGCCGCAGAAGCGGTTGAGCAACTGGGCCGAGCCCTCGACGGCCGCCGTCAGCAGCTCGTCGAACGTCTCGGCCTCGTTGATGCGCAGCGTGACCTCCGCCAGCCCGGCCAGGCGCGCGGCCATGAGCTCGGCCCGCCAGCGCGCCCGGTAGTAGCGCAGCATGGCCTCCACCGTGGCGGCGAACTCGGCGGGCTCGATCGGCTCGACCAGGTACGCGTCCGCGCCGCGCTCCAGGCCTTCCGCCCGGTCGGCCACGCTGATGGCGTTGGCCGACACCTGGACGACGGGGATCGCGGCGGTCGCCGGGTCGGCCTTGATCCGCTCGCACACCTCGTACCCGGGCATGTCCGGCAGCCGCACGTCCAGGACGACCAGGTCCACGTGGTGCGCGGCGAGCGTCCGCAGCGCCTCCTCGCCACCGGTCGCCTCGATCACCCGGTGCCCCGCCCTGCGCAGCCAGCTCGACAGGATGTACCGCTTGGTCGGCGTGTCATCGACCACCAGGACAGTGGCCGACTCAGTCATCCCTCGCTCCTCTCGCACCGCGGATGGCCTGGAGCAGTTGCTCTCTGCGCAGCCCGTGCTTGGACAGCACCACCCTGTTGGCGGGGGCGCGCTGCGGTGCGATCGTCACCATGACCACGGGGATCTCGCTGAGCCGCTCGTCCTCGGCCATCCGCTGGAGCAACACGGTGCCGTCCACGCGGGGCATGAGCAGGTCGATCAGGATCGCGTCGGGCGGTCGCGCCACCATCAGCTCCAGGGCGGCGGCCCCGTCGGGCGCCTCGTCCACGTGGGTGGCGAAGCCGTAGAGCATGCGGCGGGTCGCGGCGCGGAACACCTCGTCGTCGTCGGCGATCAGCACCCGCTCCAGCTCGGGCGGGCCGCCGTAGTTCGGCAGGCGCAGGGTGGCCGTGGTGCCCTCGCCCACCGCGCTGGTCAGCTCCAGCGTGCCGCCGAGCGCCTCGGTGAGCCTGCGGGCGTACGGCAGGCCCAGGCCGGTCCCCCGGGACCTGACCTGGAGGGAGCCCGGGACCTGGAAGAAGTCCTCGAAGACGCGGTTCAGGTGCTCCCGCGCGATGCCGATGCCCGTGTCGGTCACGGTGATGACGGCCTCGTCCTTGGTCGCGTCCAGGCAGACCTCCAGCTTCACCTCGCCGCTCACGGTGAACTTGAGCGCGTTGGACAGCAGATTGCGCAGGATCCGCAGCAGCATGCCCTCGTCCACGTACAGCTCGGCGACCTCGGGCGCCACCTCGCAGCGCAGCTCGACGCCGGCGCGTTCGCTCGTCGGGCTCATCGTCACCTGCAGCTGCCGGACCATGAGCGCCAGATCCACCTGCGACGGCTGGGGGTCCAGGCGGCCCGACTCGGCCTTGGCCATGTCGAGGAGCTCGCTGACCAGTTCGAGCAGCATCTCTGTCGAGCTGCCGATGAGCCCCACCTGGTGGGCCTGCTCCTCGGTCAGGGCGTCCCCGCCCGGGCCTGTGAGGAGCCTGACCAGGCCGATGACGGAGTTCAGCGGGGTACGCAGCTCGTGGCTGACAGTGGCCCAGAAGCGGTTCTTGGTCTCGGTGGACTCCCGTAGCTGGGTGGACTTCTCATCCAGCTCGGCGTAGAGGGCGACCACTCCCCTGTTGGTCTCCTCCAGCTCGTCGGAGAGCTGGTTGTACATCGCCAGCACTCCCGAGTTGGTCTCCTCAAGCTCGGAGTTGAGCCGCAGCACGTCCTCCAGGGTCTCGGCCAGCTCCCTGTTCTGCTCGCGCAGCTCGTCGAGGGCGGAGATCGGCGAGAGCTGCGCCAGCGTGTCGCGGATCTCCTCCAGCGAGGCGGGGTTCAGGCGGGGGTGAAGACCCTTGGCCAGCGTCACGCTGTTCTCACCGAGCGTGATCTCATCCGCCAGCCGCCCGGCCAGCGTCAGGCCGTCGGAGCCGGCCAGGTCGTGGTGCCCGGAGTGCTTGAGGGTGATGAGCAGCCGTTGATCGCCGAGCTCGATCACCGCGTTCGAGCCGGGGCCGTAGACCTCCCTGCCCACCTCGCTGAGCGCCGTCGCCACCCGGACCTGGTCCTGCGGCTCCAGCCCGGCCAGCTCGGCGGCGGCGCGGCCCAGGCGGCGCAGCACGAAGACGTCCTGGTCGGTGTCGAGTCTGACCCGGATGAGCTCAGCGGTGGCCATGGCCGGGTCTCACCGCCACCACGCACGCGTCGTCCCGCCTGCTGCCGGCCTCGCGCATCAGCCCGGCGGCGATCACCGCCGGCGTGCGGGAGAACAGGCCGGGGAGCGTGGCCGGGTCCCAGCGCTCCGTCAGCCCGTCGGTGTGCAGGATCACGATCGCGTAGCCGGGCAGGTCATAGGTGTACTGGCGCAGTTTGCCGCCCCGGTGCCCGGCGATCCCGGGCACCGACACCATGCCCTGCCGTCCCTCGGCGTGCGCGACCCAGCCGGAGACGTTGCCGAGCCCGGCGAAGGACACGCCGCCCGGCTCGACGCGGGCGACCGCGACCGCGCCGCCCCTGGTGCCGCTCAGCCCGGCGTGCAGGCGTTCCACGATGGGCAGCGGCTCCTGGTCGCGTACTTCGAGGAACAGCTCCACGGCGCGCCGCGACGCCTGCGCCGCGATGTGGCCGTGTCCCAGCCCGTCGCAGACCATCACGGTCGTGACCGGTCCCGTCCCTGGGCCTGCCCCTGTCTTTGCGGCTGCCTCTGTGCCTGTTTCTGGGCCTGTCGCTGTGCCTGTTTCTGGGCCTGTCGCTGTGCCTGTCGCTGTGCCTGTCGCTGTGCCTGTCGCTGTGCCTGTCTCTACGATGGCGAACCC
Organism: Nonomuraea insulae; assembly: GCF_042656245.1. Lineage (NCBI taxonomy): Bacteria > Bacillati > Actinomycetota > Actinomycetes > Streptosporangiales > Streptosporangiaceae > Nonomuraea > Nonomuraea insulae. Next base: position 233,298 of record NZ_JBHSPA010000073.1, on the reverse strand, counting down.
GTCGCCGCACACCACCTCTTCGCCGATCGGCCTGGTCAGGCCGCTGGCCCGCAGCGGCGGGCGGGCCGTCCCCGCGGCGGTGAAGTGCATGGCGAGCACGGTGCCCTTCCCCGGCAGGGAGTGCACGTCGTAGCCGGAGGCGATGCGGGAGATGGCGCCCAGGCCGATGCCCAGGGTGCCGGAGGTGGAGTAGCCGTCGCGCAGCGCGCGGGCCACGTCGGCCATGCCCGGCCCCTTGTCCAGGGTGATGAGCTCGACGGTGGCGGGGACCTCCGGGTGGAGGCGTACCATGACCGAGCCCTCGACGGCGTGCTTGACGAGGTTGGAGACCGCCTCGCTCACGGCCACCGCCGTCTGCCCGATGAGCACCGGGTCGAACCCGGCCGCCTCGGCCAGCTCGATGGCCCTGCGGCGGACCGCGCCGACCGCGCTGGGATCCTCCGCGCGGACCCAGTCCTCCACCCGCCGGCCGGTCACCGTGCCCACTTCGTCACCGTCACGGTCGTGCCCTTCCCCGGCGGCGACGCCAGGTCGAACTCGTCGACCAGCCGCCGGGATCCGCCGAGTCCGAGCCCCAGGCCGGTGCCCGTGGTCCAGCCGTCGACAAGGGCCTGCTCGATGTCGGGGATGCCCGGCCCCTTGTCGCTGAAGACCAGTTTGAGTCCGCGCCTGAGCCCGTTCTCGACGACCGCGATGCGCACGTCTCCTCCTCCGGCGTACACCAGAGCGTTGCGTGCCAGCTCGCTGGCGGCGGTGACCACCTTGGTCTGGTCCACGAGGGACAGGCCCACCTCGACGGCGACGCTCCTGACGAGCTGACGCACGCCGACGACGTCGGCGCTGCTCGCGATGACGACGTCCCGCTCGTCGCTCACGGCGTCGCGCCCCGGATGTGGTCCAGCAGCGCGACCCCTTTCTCGAGATTGAGAGCCGTACGCACGCCGCCCAGCGACAGCCCGAGCTCGACGAGCGTGATGGCCACGGCCGGCCGCATGCCGACTACCACGGTCTGCGCGTCGAGCATGCGGCACATCGCGGCGATCGTGGCGAGCATCCGCCCGATGAAGGAGTCCACGATCTCCACGGCCGTGATGTCGATGATCACGCCTCTGGCGCCGTGGGCGACGACCGCGTCCGCCAGATCCTCCTGCAGCACGAGGACGCTCTGATCCTCGAGGTCGATCTGGATGGAGACGATGAGGACGTCACCGAGTTTGAGGATGGGGACCCGCTGCATCACGCCTTCTCCGCCCGGATGGCGACGCGCGCGTCACGCGCGCCGCTCACCTCGATGCCTGCCCGCTTGAACGTGTGCACGAGCGCGTCGGCCAGCGACGCCTTGGTCACGATGTCGCCGAACTCGACGCCGAGAGTGACGATGGTGTGCGCGATCTGCGGCCGGATGCCGGAGACGACGCACTCCGCCCCCATCAGCCTGGCCGCGACGACCGTCTTCAGCAGGTGCTGGGCGACCTGGGTGTCGACGGCCGGGACGCCGGTGATGTCGATGATGGCGTGCTCCGAGCCGGTGTCGACCAGCGTCTGCAGCAGTTTCTCCATCACGACCTGGGTACGCGCGGAGTCGAGCGTGCCGATTAGGGGCACCGCCACGATGCCGTCCCACATCTTGACCACCGGGGTGGACAGCTCGAGCAACTGCTCGGCCTGCTCCAGGATGATCTTCTCGCGGGCGGCCACGAACGTCTCGAACGTGAACAGCCCCAGATCGTCGATCAGTCTGGAGAACCAGACGAACCCGCGCGTCGACTCGCCCGAGTCGGTGTCGGCCTCGACGATCTCGTAGAGCGCCTCTTTCAGCCCGAACACGGCCCTGGCGGTGTCGGCGGGGGCGTAGCCGGCGCGGGCCCGCGAGCGCGACAGCTCGGCCAGCAGGCCACGGAGATCGGCGAAGTCGTCCTTGCCCGCTTCCAATGCGGCGAGCAGTGCCCGGTAGAGCTCAATGAGCTCCTCCGAGGGCGACTTGGCGATCTGGGCCCAGCGACGAATGATCTGCTCCTCGTTGGCGCGGAGCAGTTCTTCGACGCGTCGCCTGGCTATGTCAGCATGAAGGGACATGGATCACTCCATAAAAGGCGGCTGGCAATCGCTCGTATGTTAGTGCGGTTTATGCACAGCAGGGACTCCAAATTGTGGCGCTTCATCGTCACCCTGGGTCACCCTCACCCGCCTCCACCACCCGCGTCACCCCCTGGTATGACGCGAAGGTTCAACCCCAGCGGTGACGCGCATCACGGCCCTTCCTTCGTAACTTCTCACCATGCTCAGAAACCTCGCCATCGCGGCCGCCATGGTCCTCGGCGTCCTGCTGCTGTGGCCGGCGCCACAGGGCGAACGGCTGGTGAGGGTCTACGGCGACCCGGCCACGGCCGACCGGCTGGCGATCATCGTGCCCGGCGCCGACACCACGGTGGCCACGTTCGACTCCGGCACCGGACATCCGGGAGGCGCGGCACGCGCCCTGCTGGCGGAGGCGGCCCGGCTGGCTCCTCGTGAGCGACTGGCCGTGATCGCGTGGCTGGGCTACGACTCGCCGCCCACGCTGAGCCTGGCCGCCGCCACGGACGAGGCGGCCGTCAGGGGCGCGGCGGAGTTGCGCCGCACCGTCGAAGCGGTGCGCGCCCAGAGCTCCGCCTCGATCGCCCTGCTGTGCCACAGCTACGGCTCCGCCGTCTGCGCCAAGGCCATGACCGGCTTACCGGTGACCGACGTGGCTTTCATCGGCAGCCCCGGTGTCGATCCCCCATCGGCCGTCACACCGGTGCGGAGGTGGGCGGGGCTCGGTGACGACGACTGGATCAGACTCGTGCCCAAAATCAAGATCGGCCCCCTCGGTTTCGGCGTCGACCCCATGAGCGGTCCGTACGGCGCCCGGGTCTTCGAGGTGGGCCCGGGGGGCCACAGCGACTACTACACGCCGGGCACGCCTTCGCTTCGCAACCTGGCCTTGATAGCTCTCGGCCACCCTCAGGAGGTGAGCTCTTGAGGTCGCCGTTCCGGGGTAGGAGTGGGTGGAGGCAGGATTTGATGACATGGTGTCGTCATCAGCTTGACGTCACAGGCCGACGTTTGTGACACTTCGTCATGAAAAGCCAGCACGAGCAAAGGTAGGCCGTGACCACGTCGTTCTCCGAGACCCTGAGGAACGCCACCTGGGCCGACCACGAGTCGGCCGAGTCTGAAGGCTATCTCTCTGCGCTGATGGCCGGACGGTTGAGCGAACAGGAATACGGCGAGATGGTCGCTCAACACTACTTCGCGTACACCGCGCTCGACGGTGTGTCACGAGACCTCACCGACCACCCGCTGGCCGGCGGCTTCGTGTTCCCGGAGCTCTATCGGGAGCGAGCGCTCGAACGCGACCTGGCGACCGTCTACGGCCCGGCCTGGCGCGACCGGATCACGCCGTCCAAGTCCACCCGCACGCTCGTGGCCCGCATCCAGCAGGTCGCCGACTGGCCCGGTGGCTACGTGGCCCACCACTACACCCGCTACCTGGGCGACCTGTCGGGCGGCCAGTTCATCCGGATGGAGCTGCAGAAGATCTACGGCTACGCCAAGGGCGGGGGCGTCGACTTCTACATCTTCGACGAACTGGGCAGCCTGCCGCGGTTCAAGAACGAATACCGCTCGCGGCTCGACGGGCTGGGACTGGCGCTCGACGAGCGCGAGCGGGAGCGCATGATCGGCGAGGTGAAGCTGGCCTACCAGCTCAACACGGAAGTGCTGGCCGAGCTGATGCACGTGGTCAAGGCCGCCGCCTGATCGACCGCGGTGACGGGCCACTGCGGCAAGCGTGTATCCAGAGCGTGACGCAAGAATATTGCCGTGTTATGAAATTTACTGACACCGGATCCGGGTCAGCCGGTGGGGCACATCCCCGTGGATCCCCGCACGATCAGCTCCGGATCGAACAGCACCTCGTCGACAGGCACCACATGGCCGTTGATCTGTGACATCAACGCGGCGACCGCCGCGCCGCCCATCGCCGCGATGGGCTGCCGGACGGTGGTCAGGGGCGGGTCGGTCAGGCTCATCAGGCTCGAGTCGTCGAACCCGACCACGGACACGTCGGCCGGAACCTTGAGCCCCAGCTTCCGCGCGGCCCTGATGGCGCCGAGCGCGAGCGCGTCGCTGGCGCACACCAGCGCGGTCGCCCCCTCGCCGACCAGCCGCGCCGCCGCCGTGGCGCCGCCTTCCATGGAGAAGATCGTGTGTGCCACGAGCGCGCGCCACCCCCTTCCGCCGTGCTCTTCCACGTAGGCGGCGAGCTTCCTGGCGGACGGGACGTGCCCGACGGGGCCGAGGATCAGCCCGATCCGCTCGTGCCCGAGCGCCCGCAGGTGGCCGAGCGCCTGCCGGACCGCCACGCCGTCGTCCACGCACACCCTCGGGACGTCGAGGTTCTCGTCGGCCGCGTTGATCAGCACGATCGGCAACTTCCGCGCACGCAGCACCTTGACCTGCGCGGCCCCGGCGTCGGCGTAGCTGCTGCCGATGAAGACGATGCCGCCGACGTCCTGCGCGAGCAACATCTCCACGTAGTGCGCCTCGGGCAGCCCGTCGGCCGTCCGGGTGCACAGGACGGGCAGCAGGTTGCGCCTGATCAGCTCGGTGACGACCAGCTCGGCCATGGCCGGGAAGATCGGGTTCTGCAGCTCGGGCAGCACGAGGCCGACGAGCGGAGCCCGGTCGTTGCGCAGCTTCTGGGGGCGCTCGTAGCCGAAGACGTCGAGCGCGGTGAGCACGGAGTCGCGGGTGGCCTGGGCAATGCCCGGCTTGTCGTGCAGCACCCGGCTGACGGTGGCCACACTCACCCCGGCGAACGCGGCCACATCGGCGAGTCGTCTCGGCATGGGCCTCATGTTACAAGCAAAGGTTGCAAAAATAGAAACCTATCACGCAAAAATACGACAGCCCGTTTCCTGGTGCGGTGTCGTGTAGTTCCTAGCGATAAGGGTCGCGCAGCGGGACGATCCGCTCCGCGAAGTCGGCCTTGAGCCGGGCCATCCGTGGTCCGGCCTGGTAGTAACGCCCCTTCGTCTCCCCGTACGGCTGGAGCCAGCCTTTGAGGGCGAGATCGCGCAGGTCACGGGCGGCCTGGCCCTGACTGAGCTCCTCGTCGCCCTGATAGCGGCTGCGCCGCAGCCGCCGGTTCACGAACGCCTCGTAGAGCGCCGACACGCACCGCGTGTTGAGCCCCTCGCCGTCCACCTGTTCCTCCAGGTACGTCCAGATCTCCCCGGCTTCCGTGAGCCTGGCCGCCACCCGCTGCGCCTGCATGTGGTGCGCCCGCAGACAGAACCGGACCCAGTCGAGGGTGTCGCCGTGCGGACTCCAACGGCGGCGGCCCACCGCGCCGAGGACGTCGTAGTACTCGATGGTCGTACGCTGCTGCCCCAGCCATTCCTCGATGGAGCAGAATTCCGGGGTCAAGATCTGGTCCCGGCCGAGGATCAGAGTCTGGAGGGCGCGCGACATGCGGCCGTTGCCGTCGCGCCACGGATGGATTTTGGCGAGGTTGAAGTGGGCCATGGCGGCTCGGACGTAGCTGGGCACCCCCTGGTCTCCGTCGTCGAGCCACGCGACCAACTCCTTCATCAGCGACGGCACGTATTCCACATCCGGCCCCTCATAAACGACCACGCCGGACCCGGAATCACGAACGTAACTTCCGCCGGGGCGTAGGACACCAGGGGTTTTCGCCCTGTGATGGCCGATCATCATGAAATGCAGGGCATTGAGCATGCCAACGTCGTAATGAAACACCGAAGCGCGCGACAGCAGCCCGATATAGGTCAGCGCCTGTTGGTAGCCGGCGATCTCCTTGGCCACCGACTCCGATGTCTCCAGGGGGTCCTCCCCCGCCATGATGGACTGGATGTCCTCGACGCCGGCGCGATAGCCCTCAATGGAGTTCGAGCCCTGAATGGCTCGCGCCTGCAACTGCCTGCGCAACTGACCGTCCCAGCGATGGGTCTCGGCCAGCCGGTATTTCAGCTCTTGCCGCATGTCCTCGATCTCGGCCAGCACGCTCTTGTCGGCAGGTTCGAGCGCAGGAGTTCCATAGAGCATGAGCCCATGGAAGCATGAGCGAAACATTCGGTCAAACGAATGAATGATTCGCCCATCTATGTCCGATCGGCCCGGCTTGTCGTCGATGGTCAACCCTCCGCTTGTGCGGAAGTCCGTCGTCCGTCCGGCCTACGATGGACGCATGCCCCGCATCTCCGCCGCCACCATCGGCGAGCACCGCGCCCAGACGCGCGACCGGATCCTGCAGGCCGTCTCGCGTCTGTCCAGGGTGCAGGGCATCGACGCCATCTCGATGACCGACGTGGCCGGGGAAGCCGGAATCACCCGCACGGTCCTGTACAACTACTTTCCCGACAAGGCGGCGCTGCTGCTGGCGTTCACCGAACGGGTGACCCACTACTTCATCGACAGCTACGAGCGTGAGCTGCCAGCGGGGGCCTCGCCCGCCGATCGGTTGCGGGCGTTCGTGCGGCTGCAGCTCGCCGGGCTGCTCGCGCATCCGCATCCCGGCGCCGCCGATCTCAGCGCCGCGCTGGGGCCCGACGCCTACCAGCGGCTGGCCGAGCATGTCGCGCCGATGCAGCGGATCCTGGTGGAGATCCTCGAGAACGGGATGGACGCGGGCGACTTCCGGGTGCTCGACGTGGCGGCCACGGCCCGAATGATCCTCGCGGTCGTGGGCGCCGAGCGGGTTCCGCTGATCAGCGGGGATGTGACGGTGGAGGCCGCCGGGGAGCTGGTGTCGGAGTTCGTGCTGCGGGCCCTCGGCGGCGCCTGAGCTCAGGCTTCTCCCGTACGCCCCGGGCCGACGGCTGGTTGTCAGTGCCCGATGACAGGATGGCCTCATGACACACCACCCGGGGGAGCTCCACGATCACGTCGAGCTCAAGTCGGCGCGCGGCCGGTGGATCCTGGGGGCGACCGTGCTCGGCTCCGGGCTCGCGCTGCTCGACAGCACCGTGGTGAACGTGGCGCTGCCGTTCCTGGGGCGGGATCTCGGCGCGCGCATGGATGGCCTGCAGTGGACGATCAACGCCTACACGCTCACGCTCGCCGGGCTGATCCTGCTGGGTGGCTCCCTCGGCGACCGCTACGGCCGCCGTACGGTCTTCCTCATCGGGATCGTCTGGTTCGCGATCGCCTCCGCGCTGTGCGGGCTGTCGCCGAACATCGAGTTCCTCATCGCCGCGCGCGCTCTGCAGGGGATCGGCGGGGCGCTGCTGACGCCGGGGTCGCTGGCGATCATCCAGGCGTCGTTCGTGCGGCACGACCGGCCCAGGGCCGTGGGCGTGTGGTCGGGGCTCGGCGGGGTGGCCAGCGCGGTCGGGCCGCTGCTGGGCGGGTGGCTGGTGCAGACGGCCGGGTGGCGGTGGGCGTTCCTGATCAATCTGCCGTTCGCGGTCCTCATCGTGTTCGTGACGCTGCGGCACGTGCCGGAGAGCAAGGACGAGCAGGCGGCGGGGCGGTTCGACGTGCTCGGCTCGGTGCTGGCGGCGCTCGCGCTGGCCGGGATCACGTACGCGCTGATCGAGAAGGGGGCGCCGGTGCCGCTGGTGGTGGGGCTGGCGCTGGCGGCGGCGTTCGTGACGGTCGAGATCCGCAGGTCGCCGGACGCGTTGGTGCCGGTGAGCATGTTCCGTAACCATGTGTTCGCGGCGGTCAATGTGGTGACGCTGATCATGTACGCGGCCATGGGCGTGGTGTTCTTCCTGCTGGTGGTGCAGCTCCAGGTGGTGTCCGGGTTCTCCCCCATCGCCGCCGGGCTGTCGATGTTGCCGACGACGATCCTGATGATGTTGTTGTCGGCCAGGGCCGGAGAGCTGGCCAAACGCGTGGGCCCGCGCCTGCCCATGACGATCGGCATCCTGCTGGCGGGCGGCGGGTTCCTGGCGATGAGCACGATCGGGTTCGGCGCGTCCTACCCGTTCCAGGTGCTTCCCGCGGTGTTCCTGTTCGGGCTCGGGCTGTCGGCGACGGTCGCGCCGCTGACCGCGACCGTGCTGGCCACGGCCGACGAACGCTACGCGGGCACGGCCAGCGGCGTGAACAACGCGGTGGCCCGCACCGGGAGCCTGCTGGCCGTGGCCGCCGTGCCGCCGCTGGTCGGGCTGGTGGGCGACGCGTTCCAGAATCCGCCGGTGTTCGACGCGGGGTTCCGGATGGCGATGCTGATCAGCGCCGGGATGATGGTGGTGGCGGCGCTGATCACGTTCTTCACCCTCAGAACGAACGTCCTGACCGATGACGACGAAGGTTCCGGGGAGTGAACCCGCGTCAGACCCGCATCGGCCGAGCACGCCAACGGACCTGAACCGCAAAGCCGGAGCGCCATGGGCGGAGCGCCATGGGCGGAGCGCCATGGGCGGAGCGCCATGGGCGGAGCGCCATGGGCGGAGCGCCATGGGCGGGCGGGGGCGGGTCAGAAGGTGAAGGCTTGGGTGCGGACGCTGTTGTCGAAGTTCGACAGGAGCAGTTCGGGTTCGCCGATCGAGCGGATGCCGGGCAGCCGGGTCAGCAGTTCGCGGAACATCGTGCGCATCTCCTGCCTGGCCAGGTTGGCTCCGAGGCAGAAGTGCGGGCCGGGGCCGCCGAAGCCGACGTGGGGCTTGGTCTCGCGGGTGATGTCGAACGTGTCGGCGTGGGGGAAGACCGACTCGTCGCGGTTGGCGGAGCCGTAGAACAGCACGACCTTGTCGCCCTGCTTCAGCTCCAGGCCGCGTAGCGAGTAGTCCTCGGTGACCGTGCGCCTGAACTGCATGATCGGCGACACGTAGCGGACCATCTCCTCGATCGCCCCGTTGATGTGCGTGTCGAAGTCGCTCATCAGCAGGTCGCGCTGCGCCGGGTTCTCGGTGAGGAGCCGGATGCCGTGGGCCATCGTGTTGCGGGCCGTCTCGTTGCCGGCGACCAGCAGCAGAGCGAAGAACGAGCCGAGCTCCTTGTCGGTGAGCTTCTCGCCGTCGGGGTTGGCGTTGACCAGCAGGGAGACCAGGTCGCCCTTGGGCTCGGCGACGCGCTCGTGGCCGAGCTTGATGACCATGCGCTGCAGGGCCAGCAGGGCCAGCATGTTCTGGCCGGCCATCTGCACGCTGCGGGCCAGGCTGGGGCGCAGGCCGGTGTAGGCGGTGGAGATGTCGACGTGCTGGTGCACCTTTTCCCGAAGCTCCTGCGGGATGTCCAGCATGTCGCAGATGACGTGGATGGGCAGCCGGGCGGCCACCTGGGTCACGAAGTCGCGCGGCCCGCCCTTGACGACGTCGTCCACGATGCGCGCGCACGCGGCGTCGATGTCGCTCTGCAGGTTGGCCAGCATCTTCGGGCTGAACGAGCGCGTGACGATGCGGCGCAGGCGGGCGTGGCGGGGGTCGTCCATGTTGACCATCGACTCGCCGAACACCTGCTTCACCCAGCCGGGCGGCTCGGGGTTGGTGACGGCGGGCTCGCTGGAGAAGACCTTGGCGTTGCGGCTGGCCTCGATGACGTCGGCGTGCCGGACGAGGGCGTAGAAACCCTTGCCGGAGCGGAGGAACGGCACCTTCTTCTCGGGGAAGAACACCGGATGCTCCAACTGCCGGAGCCGGGCGAACGCCTCATTCCGCTCTTTGAGTGGCTTTCGCCAGAAATCCAGATCCGCGAGGTCGATGTCCACGCACCTATCCTGGCACGAATGGCCGCATCCAGCGGACATGCCCAGGTAGCCGGGCCGGCGCTCAGCAGGCGCCCCGACATTTCGCACGCGGTCCGGCACACGGTCCGGCACACGGTCCGGCACACGGTCCGGCACGCGACGCGCATGCCGGAAGGCGCGCTCGTCCCGGCCGACGGCACAACTCCCGGTGGACGGCAGACGTCCCAGCGGACAGGGCGCGTCCCGGCGGGCAATGTGATCGCGGCCGACAAGCTCCCCGGTCGACAGCAGACGTCCCGTTTAGGCGCTGACGTCCCGTTGGGGCGGGCGTTGCGGTGGTGGCGGGCGTTGCGATGGTGGCGGGCGTCCCGTTGGGGCGGGCGTTGCGGTGGTGGCGTTGCAGTGGTGGCGGGCGTTGCGGTGGTGGCGGGCGTCCCGTTGGGGCGGGCGTTGCGGTGGTGGCGGGTCTCAGAGGGGGCTGTGGTGGCGGGTGGCCGGGGGCTGGTGGTGGATGTGCATCCTGCCCTCCTGGGCCGTTCTCGTGCCGTTCAGGCCGGGTTCGACCTGCCTGGTCATTACTTCCGGTATGAAGGTTCTGCTTGCCGCCTGCCTGGTCCTCCCCCTCGCTTCTGGTACGACGGCCCCTGCCGACGCTCGCGCGCCCCTTGCGCCCGGTGCCGTCCCAGCCAACGACCGCACGTCCCTCGCTTCCGGTACGGCCCTCGCCACCGCCCGGGTGCCCCTCACCTCCGGTACGGCCCCTGCCGCTGCCCGAGTGTCCCTCACCTCCGGTACTGCCCTCGCCGCTGCCCGGGTGTTCCTCACCCCCAGTACGGCCCCTCCCGCTGCCCGGGTGTCGCTCGCCTCCGGGGCGGACTCCGCCGTTGGTCGGGCGTGTGGTGGTCAGCCGTTGGACTTCGATGCCGATGGGCGGCCTGATCTTGCCGTGGCCGCGCCCTACGATGCCGCCCGGGCCGGGTCGGTGACCGTCATGTATGGGTCCGGGAAGAAGGTGAAGCTCATCCAGGACGGTGCGGAGGCGGGGGATTCGTTCGGGTCGGCGCTGGCCGTGGGGGACTTCAACGGGGACCGGTGTGCCGATCTGGCCGTGGGGGTGTCGGAGGAGTTCGCCGGGGAGCGGGTGCCGGGGGGCGATGGGAACGGGGTCGTGCAGATCTTCGACGGGTCGCCCGAGGGGCTGGTCGCCGGGCGGGAGCTGAAGCTGGCCAAGCCGTCCAGCGATCGGTTCGGGGCCTCGCTGGCGGCGGGGGATCTCGACGGGGACGGCAAGGACGAACTGGTCGTGGGGGCGCCCAGTCATCGGTCGGGCGGGGCGGTGAGCGTGTACTGGATGAAGGGCCGCAAGCCGTACCAGATCACGCAGAAGACCGGGTGGGTGAAGCAGGTGGCGCATGTCACCGACCAGTGGGGGGCGTCGCTGGCGATGGGCGACTTCGACGGGGACGGCGAGGATGAGCTGGTCGTGGGCGCGCCCGCCGACAGTGTGGCGATGGACGGGCAGGGGTCGGTGACCGTGATCGACGTACGGCGGAGGCGGGCGCGGCTGCTCACCCAGAGCACTCCGGGGATCAAGGGGGCCTCGGAGAAGTGGGACAACTTCGGGGGCTCGCTGGCCACCGGCGACTTCAACGGGGACGGCAGGGACGACCTGGCCATCGGGGTGCCGGGTGAGGGGCTCAGCGAGAACCAGCGGGCCATGGACTACGGCGACGGCACCGTGGACGTGTTGTACGGGTCGGGAGGCGGGCTGCGTACCAGCGGGACCGAGGCCTGGTCGCAGAACACCCTCGAAGGCAAGCCTCGCTACTACGACCGGTTCGGGGCCTCGCTCGCGGCCGGGGACTTCAACGGGGACGGCAACGACGAGCTGGCCATCGGGGTGCCCGGGGAGAAGGCGGTGCAGGTGCTCGCGGGGCGCTCGTCGGGCGGGCTGACCCGGACCGGGAACCTGCTGGTCAAGGGGAAGGGGCAGGACTTCGGGGCCTCGGTGACGGCGCTGCCGGGGTGGGAGCGGTACCGGTCTCTGTCGGCCGGGCGGCCGCCGGTGTACGGGCTGGTGGCGGCGGCGCCCGATCAGGGGCTCGTCATGTACGCGCCGGGGCGGCGGGAGCAGGGGCTCAAGCTGGGCAAGGTACGGCAGCTCGGCAAGGGCACCGGCCTGTACGGCTACACCTTCGGCTGAGGCTGAGCACCTCCGACCAGAAGAATCGGCCCGTACGGCCACACCTTCAGCTGAGGCTGAGCACCCCCGACCAGAAGATCGGCCCGTACGGCTACTCCTTCGTACGACTCGGCCCGGCCTCAGGCTGAGGGTCCCCGACCGGGAGGATCACGCGGAACATGGCGCCCTTGCCGGGTTCGCTCTCCGCCATCACGATCCCCCCGTGCGCCTCCACGAGCGTGGCCGCGATCGACAACCCCAGCCCCGACCCGCCCGCGCTCCGGGCAGGATCGGCCCGGTAGAACCGCTCGAACACCCGCTCAGCCACCTCAGGCGTGAACCCGGGCCCTTCGTCGGCCACCTCCACCACGGCCTGGTCGCCCTCCACGCCCACCCGCACCTGGAACGCGGTCCTGGCGGGGGTGTGCGCGAGAGCGTTGGTGACGAGGTTGTTGATGACCTGACCGAGGCGGGTCTCGTCGCCGGTCACCAGCACGTCGCCCTCGCCGCCGAACAGCCGTACCAGCTCGATCCTCCTGTCGGGCGCCAGCGTCTGCGCGTCGATGACGGCGGTGGCGGCCAGGCTGAGCAGGTCCACGGGCCGCATGGCGAGCTCACGGCGCTGGTCGAGGCGGGCCAGCAGGAGCATGTCCTCCACCAGCAGCCCCATCCGGGCCGCCTGCCCCTCGATGCGGCTCAGCAGCCGTACGGCCTCGGTCAGGTCCTTTTCCTCCCCCAGCCGGTACAGCTCCGCGAAACCCCTGATCGAGGTCAGCGGCGTGCGCAGTTCGTGTGAGGCGTCGGCCATGAACCGGCGCATCAGCTCCTCCGACCGTCTGGCGGCCGTGGCGGACTCGCGGGCCGACTCGGCCGCCGCCTCCCGCTCGCCGACCGCCATCTCGATCTGGGCCAGCATGGTGTTGAGCGAGCGGCCGAGCTTGCCGACCTCGGTGGTGCCCGCCCAGAGCGGCACGCGGCGCGACAGGTCGCCTCCGGCGATGTCCTTCGCGGTACGCGCGATCTCGCCGAGCGGGCGCAGGCTCCGGCGTACCAGCCAGTAGCAGGCGATCCCGAGCACGACCAGCGTGCCCCCGCCGCCCACCGCCACGATGAGGCCGAGCTGGGAGACGGTGCCGTCCACGTTGCCCAGGCTGATCGCGATCACCCGGCTGTCGCCGTTGCGGCCCGGCACGGCGACGACCCGCCAGTCGGGACCGCCGGGCGAGAGCGACTCGACGGTGAACGGCCGCCCCTTGAGCTCGATGACGTCGAGGCCGGTGAGCCTGGGCAGGGCGGGCGTCTGCTCCTCGGTGGACTCGCTGATGGTCCTGATCGTGGCGCCGGCGGCGTCCAGCAGCACCGCGTGGAACAGGCCGGGGAAGCGCTGCGGGCGCGCGCCGGGACGGGCCTCGGGCGGAGGGGGCGCCTCCCTGGCGGGCCCGCTGGCCGACAGGAGTTGCTGGTCGACGCGTTCGACGAGGTAGCCGCGCAGCAGCCGCACGGCGAACAGGCCGGTCAGCGTGATGGCGAGGGTGACCAGCAGGAGGGTGGCCGAGACCAGGCGCAGCCACAGGGGAGCCCTGGACAGGTGCTTCCTCATATGCGGGGCGGGCGCAGGATGTAGCCGACCCCGCGCAGGGTGTGCAGATATTTGCGCTCGCCGTTGTCCACCTTGCGGCGCAGGTAGGAGACGTACGACTCGACGAGGCCGACGTCGGTGCGCCAGTCGCCGTTCCAGACGTGGTCGAGGATCTGCGTCTTGGACAACACCCGGCCGACGTTGAGCATGAAGTACCGCAGAAGCCTGAACTCCGTGGGCGACAACCGCACGGGGATGCCGTCGCGCCAGACCTCGTGGCTCTCCTCGTCCAGCTCCAGGTCGGCGACCCGCATCCGGTTCGGCGGCGGCATGCCGCGCCGGGTCCTGCGCAGCACGGCCCTGATGCGGGCGATGACCTCCTCCAGGCTGAACGGCTTGGTCACGTAGTCCTCGCCGAGCCCCAGCCCGGCGAGGCGGTCCTCCGGCGTGTCCTTGGCGGTCACGAACAGCACAGGGACCCGGCGGCCGCGGGACCGCAACCTTCCCGCCACCGTCATGCCGTCGAGGTCGGGCAGCATCACGTCGAGCATCACCAGGTCGGGCGTGCTCTCCTCGGCTACCCGCAGGGCCTCCATGCCGTCGGCCGCGGTCAGCACCTCGAACCCGGCCATGCGCAGGCTGGCCGAGAACAGCTCCCTGATGTTGGGTTCGTCGTCGACCACCAGCAGCCTGGCCTCGGGTTCGTTCATCGTGGGCCGCCTCCCTGGAGTCCCTGGCCGCCCTGGGTGATCGAGGCGGCGGTGACCGCGCCGTCGGCGCCCGCCTGGCCGCGGACCACGATCGAGGTGCCGGTCTCCAGGTCGGCGACCTTGCCCGGCTTGGAGATCTGCACGGTGGTCTGGTCGGTGGTGGTCACCGTGACGGTGGAGCCGTCCACGGTCTTGACGTAGATCTTGCCGCCCTCCACCTTCTCGACGGTGCCGACGGTGCCTCCCCCGGCGCCACCCATCCGCTGGCCGCCTGGCTGCCCTTCACCGGGCTGGCCTCCACCGGGCTGTTGCTGGCCGCGCTGGCCGAAGCCGCCCTGCTGCTGACCGTACCCGCCGCCCGTGGTCCGCGGCTGCCCGCCCGCCTGCGCGGCGGGCGCGTCGGGGGCGCCGAACGCGTTGCCGGCCTGAATGCCGATGAGGATCCCCGCCACCAGCACGACCCCGGCGGCCAGCGCCAGCGTCAGCTTGGACTGGCCCTTGGCGGGCTGGACGGCGAGTTCCTCCCGCAGGTCGTCGCGGAACGGCGAGGAGTCGAGCTTGTCCATGTCCTTCTCCTTACTCATGGCGCAGGGCCTGGATCGGCCTGAGCTTGGCCGCCCTGTTTGCGGGATAACTGCCGAAGAACAGCCCGATCCCCAGCGAGACGCCCAGCGCCAGCACGACCGACGACGGCACGAGGACCGGCTCGATGCCGGCGACGTTGAACCTGGTCCCCACGAACGCCACCAGCACCCCGGACAACCCCCCGACCAGGCTCAGCAACGTGGCCTCCATCAGGAACTGGCCCAGGATCGCGCTCCTGGGCGCTCCGATGGCCTTGCGGATGCCGATCTCGCGGGTGCGCTCGGTGACCGTCACCAGCATGATGTTCGTGATGCCGATGCCGCCCACCAGCAGCGAGATCGCGGCCACGGCGCCCAGCAGCACGGTGAAGGTGCCGGTCGCCTCACTGACGGTCTCCTGCAAAGTGGCCTGGTTGAGCACGCGGTAGTCGGGGTTGTCGTTCGTGATGCCGTGTCGTTGGTTGAGGATAGCCGTGACCTCGGCCTGAGCCGTCGTCGTGGCGGCCGCCCCGGTCGCCTGCACGACGATCTGGCCGAGCGCGCCGAACCCGCTCAAACTCTGTTGTACGGCCGGCAGCGGCGCGATCGCCACGTCGTCCGCGTCCTGCATGCCGGTCGACCCGGCCGCCTTCAGCACGCCGACCACCGTGAACGGCACCCCGGACACGCTGACCTGCTTGCCGATCGGGTCGACCGACCCGAACAGCTCCTCCACCACGGTCTGGCCGAGCACCACGACCTTCCTGGCGGCCAGCACGTCGTCGTTGAAGAAGTACGTGCCCTTGGCGATGGGCTTGTTGACGGCCTCGAAATAGCTGGGGTAGGTGCCGACGAACTGCGCGATGGCGTGGCTGGCGGCGCCGTACGCGGCGGTGGAGGAGGCGGCGTTCACCACCGGCGAGACGCTCTTCACCGAGGGGGCGAGCGTCCTGTCGGTCAGCGCCTGGGCGTCGGCCAGGCTGAGCTGCCTGGCCTGGGTACGCGGCCCGGTGTTCCCGCCGCCGCCCCCGCCGGCGGGGGCGCGCACGCCCCCGCCTCCACCTCCACCTCCGCCTCCGCCTCCGCCTCCGGAGAAGGACGGGGAGATCGTGAGCGTGTTCGCGCCGAGGCGCTGGATGTTCTTCTGGATGCTCTGCGAGGAGCCCTCGCCGACGGCGACCAGCATGATCACCGCGGCCACGCCGATGAGGATGCCGAGCGTCGTCAGCGCGCTGCGCATCTTGTTGGCCAGCAGGCCGCGCAGGGCGAAGCGGAGGATCTCGAACTGGTTCACAGCGCGGCCTCCTCCACCAGTCCGGGCGGCGGGCCGTCCACGGGCGCCTGGCGGCGGTCCTCGACAATCTCGCCGTCCACCAGCCTGATCACCCGTTTGGCGTGCGCGGACACGTCGTGCTCGTGCGTGATCAGCACGATCGTGCGGCCGGACTGACTGAGCCGGTCCATGATCTCCAGGACGTCGTGGGTGGAGGCGGTGTCGAGGTTGCCG
>NZ_JBHSPA010000073.1:102641-217015 GCF_042656245.1 Nonomuraea insulae | reverse complement strand
AGCGCGCCGAGCGGCTCGTCGAGCAGGAGCGCGCGCGGCCGGTTGACCAGGGCCCTGGCCAGGGCCACGCGCTGCTGCTGGCCGCCGGAGAGCTGGTTCGGCTCGTGGTGCACCCGGTCGGTCAGCCCGACCTGCTCCAGCGCGGCCAGGGCCCGCTCGCGGCGCTCGGACTGGCCGACGCCGCCGTACACGAGGGGCAGTTCGACGTTGGCCAGGGCGCTCATGCGCGGGATCAGGTTGAACGACTGGAAGACGAAACCGACCCTGCGGTTGCGCAGGATGGCGAGCTGGTGCTCGTTCAGGTGGCCGACATCGGCGCCGTCGATGAGGTACGAGCCGGACGTCGGCACGTCGAGGCAGCCCAGGATGTTCATGAGCGTGGACTTGCCGGAGCCGGAGGCGCCCATGATGGCGACGTAGTCACCCCGCTGGACGTCCAGGCTGATGCCGCGCAGGGCGCGTACCTTGGCATCGCCCTCCCCGTACTCCTTGACCAGCTTCTCCACGCGCAGAACGGGCACCGGCTCCGCGGGGGGCGTCATCGTCCGCCTCCGCCGGGCACGCCGCCGCCGCCGCCGGGGAAGCCTCCGCCGCCGCCGAACTGCCGCTGGACGCCGCCGTTGCCCGTGGTGCCGGCCGTGGTGGACGGAGGCACGATCTGGTCGCCCTCGGACACACCGGACTTGATCTCGGTCAGTGCCGTGCCCTGTACGCCGACCTCGACCGGCGTCCTGGCCTGGCTGCCGTTCCGCAGCACGGTCACCGTGGTCTGGCCGCCGCTGGTGGAGACCGCCGTGGAGGGGACGGTGACGACGTTGTCGGCCTGGCCCACCACGACCTCGACCGTGGCGGTCTGGCCCAGCCTGACCTGGCTCGGGACCTTCTTGAAGGTGACCGTCACCGGGTACTGCACGACGTTGTTGCTGGTGGAGGCGACCGGCTCGATCTGGGTGACCTCACCGGTCGCGCTCACGCCCGGCAGCGCGTCGAAGGTGACCGTGGCGTCCTGGCCCTGCTTGAGCTTGCCGACGTCCGACTCGGTGAAGGTGCCGACGAGCTGCAGCTTGGTGGTGTCGGCCAGCTCGATGAAGCCGCTCGCGCTCGAAGTCGTGCTCGCCGTCGTGCTCTGCCCAGAGCCTTGGGTCGAACCCTGGCCGCCGCCGCCGGACCCCGAGCTCGTGCCGCCGACCGAGCCGTTCACCGCGGTGACCGTGCCCTTGAACGGCGCCTTCAGCACGGTGGCCGCGACCGTGCGCTGCGCCTCCCGGTAGGTGTTGCGGGCCTTGATGTAGGCGGCGTAGAGCTGGGCCGTGTCCGTCCCGTCGTCGAGCGCGCTCTGGTACGTGGCCTTGGCCGCCGACAGGCTCTCCTGGGCCGCGGCGTCGTCCAGCCGGGCCAGCAGGTCGCCCTTGGCCACCTTGTCGCCCGCCTTGACGTAGACCTTCTCCACGGTTCCGCTCGTACCGAACGAAAGCGCTCTGGACTGGGAGCTCTCGACCGCTCCCGATGCGGACACCGAGGCGGTCACGGAGCCGCGGCTCACGCTCACCGTGCGCACCGTGGTCTCCCCCGCGGCCTGGCCCGTGCCGAGCTGTGCGTAGGCGAGCCCGGCACCGCCCAGCAGGAGCACCGCGAGCACCCCGTTGGTAATCAGCGCTCTGCGCCTGATCGACACCTTCACGAGCGGTGACCCTCGCACACAATGCTGCGCCGCAGCCGCGAGCAAGCTGAACGTTACCTGTGTACTCGCGCGCGCTCCCGGACACACAGGTAACTCTGAGGATCTTGCCAGCCTGCCGCGACCCTGCTCGGCCATGATGGCCCCTCATGAGACCGACTTTCGCGCTGGGCGGGCTCGCCCTGGCCGTGCTCGTGGCCGGGACCGGCCTGGCACTGGCGCTGCGCGACGACGCCCCGACCATCGTTCAGGCCCGCCTGGCCGCCGCCCAGCGCGGTCAGGTGACGGCCTCGGTGAGCGCGGCGGGGAACACGGTGGACGGCTCGCGCAGGGACCTGGCGTTCGGCTCCTCGGGGACGCTGACGAAGGTGTACGTGAAGGTCGGCGCCAAGGTCAAGAAGGGGCAGGTGCTGGCCAGGATCGACGGGCGGGGGGCGCGGGAGGCGTACACGGCGGCCAAGGCGGACCTGGCTGCGGCCGAGGAAGCCGCCGAGGAGGCCACGTCCGCGTCCACGCCCTCTCCCTCGACAGGTGGTGGGGGCAGGACGACGGCGGCCTGCGTACCGGCCACCGGTACGACTCCGGCGACCGGCGCCACTCCGGCCCCGTCCGGCACCGCTCCCGTCCCGACCGGCAAAGCGACCGGCACCGCTCCCGTCCCGAGCGGCAAAGCGACCGGCACGTCCCGCAGCGCCGCTCCCACGCCCGGGAGCTCGGCGACCGGCACCCCAGGCGCGGTCAGCGGCACGACCGGGGGCGCGAGGAACGGCGCGACCGGCGGCCCGGTGAGCGGCGTTCCCGCAGGTGGCGTTGCCACTGCGCCCGCAGGGGCGCCGGCCACCCACGTATCGACCCCCACGCCGGGCGCTACCACGGCGAGAGTCGGTGCGGCCGGTGGCGTCTTCGGGCCGACGGCCGGGCCTGAGGGGAAGACCGGCTCGGACGCGGGCACGAGTTCCATGCCCAGCCTGACGCCGCACCCGACGGGCACGCCGACCTCCGAGCCCACCGGGCCCGACCCCACCGACCCTGAGCCCCAGCCCACGGTGACGGTCACCGTGACGGCCACCGCCACCGTCACGGCCGTCGTCACCAAGACCGTCACCGCCACCCCGACGGGCGGCGCGTCGAACGGCGGAACCGGCGGCACAGGCGGGACTGGCGGGAACGAGCAGGCCGGAGGACGTCCGTCCGCCACCGCCACCCCGTCCGCCACCTCCACCGCGAAACCGTCCGCCACGGCCAAGCCCACCACCAGCCGCAAGCCCACCACCGGTGCGAAGCCGTCGGCGAGCAAGAAGCCCACGGCCGGCACCGGCCGCCAGTCCCAGGGCTCCTGCGGGCAAACCGGAGGCACCGGTGCGACGCAGCAGACCGCCACCGGGACGGCTCAGCAGGCCGGGACCACGGCGCAAACCGGGACCGGGACGGCGCAGGCCGGGACCACCGCGCAGACTGGGACCGGGACGGCGCAGGCCGAGACCCCAGCGCAGGCCGGCACCGGGACGGGGCAGCAGTCCAAGGGCGGGGTCAGCGAGGAGCAGGCCGCCGCGAACGTGGACCGCGCGGAAGCCGCCGTCGAGGAGGCCGCCGACGCCGTACGGGCGACCCGGATCGTGGCCCCGGCGGCGGGCACGGTCCTGTCGGTCGCGGGCGGGACCGGCGACGCGGCGGGCACCAGCACGTTCATCAGCCTCGGCGACCTGAACGAGCTCCAGGTCCAGGCCATGGTCACCGAATCCGACGTGAACCGGCTCAAGCTCGGCCAGAAGGCGCAGATCACCCTGGCCACCCGGAGCGGCGAACGTTACGAGGGCACGGTGACGGCGATCGCGCCGACCGCGACCGTGGACGGTCAGCTCGTCCGCTACTCGGTCACCCTCGCCTTCGAGGAGCCGCCGACCGGGCTGATGCTCGGCCAGACCGCCTCGGTGACGGTCACCACGGACCAGGCGAAGGACACGGTCTTCGTTCCGGCCGCGGCGGTGCGCAGCAGGTCGGACGGCACCCAGGTGGTCACCGTGCGCTCCGGCGGCCGGGACGCCTCGAAGGTCGTACAGACCGGGGTGCGCGGCGACCAGTACGTCGAGGTCACCTCCGGGCTGAGCGCCAGCGACCAGGTGGTCATGTCGGGCGGCACGTCGGGGGAGTTCCCCGACGGAAGCTGGCCCGGCGCATGAGCTGACCGGTCCGGGCGGAAACCACCCGCCCGCCCGGGCCGGTCACCCCCGGCCGGACTCCGGCGAACCTGCCACCCCGGAGTCCGGCCGGACCTTCACCATGCGGCCGGACGGTTGAGCAGATCCTCAGCGGACTCCCAGCCAACCTTCAGCCAACGCGGAAAGGCGACACCCAGCCGTTCAGCCGATGCGAGGCGCCGCCTGGCCCGCGGCGGCCGCGGCGTCCGCGACGGACGGGATCGTGATGTGGTGGGCGGTCTTGGCCTTGGCCCCCTTGCGGGTGATGTAGTCCAGCGTCCTGAAGTCCACCGACAGCTCGTCCCGGTCCAGCCGCGCCACCAGGTACCCGCGCCGCTGGTCGATGTAGGAGATGTGCGGGTTCTCCTGCAGGGCCTCGGCGATCCACGTACGGTCCCGGTACCCGTCGCCGTCGCTGGCGATCGACGAGGCCACCAGTTCCCGAGCCACCACCGGCGAGTCCGGGTCGTCGAAGTCGGTCTTCAGCTCGGCCAGGTGGTGCATGTGCGCGTCGCCGGTCAGCACGACCGGGTTCTGCGTGCGGGCCAGGGAGCCGAGCAGGCGGGTGCGCTCGGCCGCGTACCCGTCCCAGGAGTCGAGGTTCACCTCACGCCCCGGGCCGATCTTGTAGTCGCGGTGGGCCATCATGATCTGCTGGCCGAGCAGGTTCCAGCGGGCGGTGGAGCCGTTCAGGCCGCTCTCCAGCCAGCGCCACTGGTCGTTGCCGAGCAGGGTGCGCTTGTCCGCCAGCCGGTCGTCACAGCCCGCCCGCACCCCGTCCAGGCACGCCTGGTCGTCGCGGAACTGCCGCGTGTCGAGCAGGTGGAAGCGCGCCAGCGTCCCCCAGGAGACGCGCCGGTTCACCCGGAGCACCGCCCCCTGGAGGCTGGCGCGGCGCAGCGGCATGTTCTCGTAGTACGCCCTGAACGCCTGCGCTCGCCGCTGTCCGAACCCCGGGGCCCCGGTGCTGGAGACCTGCCCGGCCCAGTTGTTCTCCACCTCGTGGTCGTCGAACGACACCAGCCACGGCGCCACCGCGTGGGCGGCCTGCAGATCGGGGTCGCTCTTGTACTGCGCGTGCCGCAGGCGGTAGTCGGCGAGGGTCTGGCACTTGCCCGGGGTGTGGGTGCGTACGCGGCCGGCCAGGGCGGTGTAGCCGCTGGGGCCGTACTCGTACATGTAGTCCCCGAGGAAGACCACCAGTTCGGGCTCCTGCTCGGCCAGGCGGCGGTAGGCGGTGTAGTAGCCGTGCTCGTAGTGCGCGCAGGCGGCCACCGCGAACCTGAGCGGCGTCTCCCCCGACGGCGCCGTCCTCGTGCGGGCGGCCGGTGAGAGCCGGCCCTGGCTCCTGAACCGGTAGAAGTAGTCGCGCCCCGGCTCCAGCCCCTTCAGCTCGACGTGGACGCTGTGGGCGTCGCGTGCGCGGGCGGTGGCCGTACCGGACTTGACTATCTTGGCGAAGCGGTCGTCCGTGGCGACCTGCCAGTCCACGTCCACGTCGCGGGAGGGCATGCCGCCGCGGCCGTCGCCGCCCATCGGGTCGACGGCCAGCCTGGTCCACAGGACGAAGCCGTCGGTGGAGGGGTCGCCGGAGGCCACGCCCAGCGTGAAGGGATCGGATCTGAGGGCTCGGGACGAGGAGGCCGCCGCCGGGGCGGCGGGCCGCGGGAGGAGGAGGCCGGCTGTCGCCGCTGTCAGGAAGGCTCTGCGGTCCACGTCATCAGGTATTGCCGCCCCCGCTGACTCCGCTGTGACGGCGGAGTCAAGCGTGGGTGAACAGCATCAGTCGTCCTGTGACGCCCGATTCATCCGGTAGCGGAAAGGATCTCGCGGAGGGCGGCGGCGTCGGTGAACCGCACGCCCGTCATGCCCGCGCGCTCGGCCCCCTCGACGTTCTCCTGGCGGTCGTCGATGAAGACGACCTCGGACGGGTCGGCGCCGAGCCCGCGGGCCAGCTCCTCGTAGATCTCCCGGTCGGGCTTCACCAGGCCCATCCTGCCGCTGTAGAAGCGGTGCCCGATCGCGGCGATCCACGGCAGCTCGTCCAGGCCCTCACCGACGCAGACCGGCGCGTTGGACAACATCGCCACGTCGCGCCCGGCCGCGAGCAGCTCGCCGAGCAGCGCGACCGTGCCCTCGTTGGGGTAGGCCCAGCTCGCGACATCCCTGGCGACCAGCCGCGCGACCTCGGTGTGGCTCGCGGGCCGCCCCAGCACCGCCGACCAGTACGCGTGCGGGCTCAGCCCCCGGTCGAACTCCAGCCGGTGCTCCCAATAACCGCGCTTGAACGCCTCAGGCTCGGCTCCCACGGCCCGCGCCATCGCCTCGGCGTCGGACTCCGGCTGGGGAAGGGACAGGACACCGCCATAGTCGAAGACAATCCACGTCATGCCAGGAATGGTCGCAGATGCGGGTCCAGTGCCGGGCAGCCCAGGTATTTCTCGGCGGTGTGGAAGTCGATCCAGTCGAGGTTGACCAGCTGCTCGACGTCCACGCCGGTGAAACTGGCGGTCAGGGCGGGCGGGATGGCGGCGATGTCGTCCTTGTCGGCGATGTTCACCCAGCGCCTGACGCCCTTGGGCCGTTCGCCGCGGCCGTTGATGGGGGCGGGCAGGAGGCGCTCGAAGATGACGTTGCGCATCCCGAGCGGGCTGCCCAGGGTGATCAGCAGGTCGACGTGGAGGTCCGGGTTCGCCCACAGGGCCTCGTACGCGACCACGCTGCCCAGCGAGTGGGCGATCACCACCTTCGGCCGGTTCCGCCTGATGACCTCCGCCACGGCCTGCCGGCACTTCTCGCGCCTGCCCTGGTCGGTGAGGTAGGCGGCCACCTCGGGCGCGAACAGCTTGGCGAACGCCGCCGACCTGCCGTCCAGCCGGTCCAGCAGCCACCCGGTGAACGACTTGAGCGCCTCCGTGACATGCTCGCCCACGCCCAGGTTCCGTGCCCACGCGACGAGCACCCGCTCGGCCTGGACCTCCATGGCGGCCGACGCCTTCGCGATCGCGTCGCCGTCGTCGCCGTCGTCGCCGTCGTGCAGGAGGTGGGAGAAGTAGGCGATCTCGGCGAAGTACGCCCGCGCCTCTCCCCCGAGGGCCGCGTGCAGGTAGCGGTCCCACTTCAGGCGCATGGCCGCCGCCGCCCCCGGCGCGGACCTGCCTGCCTGGAGGTAGTAGTTGTACTTGCCGATCCCGTGCACGCCGACGATGACGGCCACCGCGCCTCCCCAACCCCGTGATCTTTTCGCGCGATGGTGGCACACGAGAGTTGCAATCGGCCAGACGACTGCTTGTGGTGCGGAGAAATGCCGTTGCGGACGGCATATGCCGTCCATATACGGTGACATCCCATACAGGAACTGAGAACAGGAGCTCCACCCATGCCCGGCCCGCTGGTCGTCAACGACTCGATCGTCATCCCCGACATCGAGCTCGTCTGGCGTTTCTCCCGCTCGTCAGGTCCGGGCGGCCAGGGCGTCAACACCACGGACAGCCGGGTGGAGCTGACCTTCGACGTGGCGCAGAGCGTCGCGCTGCCGCCCGCGCTCAAGGCACGGGCCCTCGACCGCCTCGGTTCCGCCACGATCACGATCGCCGCCTCCGAATACCGCTCCCAGTTGCGCAACCGGGAGGCCGCCGCGCACCGGCTGGCCCAGCGGCTGCGCGAGGCCATCGCCCCGCCGCCGAAGCGGCGCCGCCCGACCAAGCCCAGCCGGGGCGCCGTCGAGCGCCGCATCGCCGCCAAGAAGCAGCGCTCGGACGTCAAGCGCCTGCGCCGCGACCCCTGAGGGATCAGCCGATGAGGCGGGGCAGGGCCGCGATGTTGGCCGACAGGTAGTCCGCCACGGCCTCGGGGATGAGGTTCCTGGCGGAGATCTCCGACTGGTCCAGTTCGACGCGCTCCACCTCGTACAGGCCGCGCGACGGGTCCTCGAACTCCGGCCCGTGCCGCAGCTCGGGATCCATGGACACGAGCCGGCAGCCGTAGACGTACTGCGTCTTCGTCTCGCCCTTCCACGGGTACGACACGGTCGTCAGCGGCGTCACCGCGAAGACGGTCGCGCCCAGCTCCTCCAGCAGTTCCCTGCGCAGGGTGTCCTCCAGCGTGCCGTCCTCCGGCTCCACGTGCCCGCCCGGCACTGACCAGTAGAGATCGCGCCCCGGCACCGTGCGCCGGAACAGGACCAGCCGTTCGTCATGATCGAGCAGGACACCACGGACACTAGGTCGCATACATCCACCCTATTTGACCGCTTTGTCCTTCGGGTAGCCTAACCTACGGTACCGTAACCTGAAGGAGAAGATCTTTTATGGCGATGACTCAGACGGAACTCCTGCACGAGCTCGAGCCCGTGGTCGCCGGGGAGCTCGAACGCCACGAGAAGATGGCGAAAGAGTGGTTCCCGCACGAGTACATCCCGTGGAGCCAGGGCCGGGACTTCGACGGCATCTACGGGGGCGAGGCATGGCAGGACGGCGACTCCAAAATCCCCGAAGCGGTACGCGTGTCGCTCATCGTCAACCTCCTCACGGAGGACAACCTCCCCAGCTACCACCACGAGATCGCCTCGACGTTCGGCCGCGACGGCGCCTGGGGCACCTGGGTGCACCGGTGGACGGCCGAGGAGGACCGCCACGGCAC
The DNA here is from genome assembly GCF_042656245.1 of Nonomuraea insulae. Classification (NCBI taxonomy): domain Bacteria; kingdom Bacillati; phylum Actinomycetota; class Actinomycetes; order Streptosporangiales; family Streptosporangiaceae; genus Nonomuraea; species Nonomuraea insulae. The sequence continues at coordinate 208,498 of NZ_JBHSPA010000073.1, read as the reverse complement.
CGCCCTGCGCGACTACCTGACCGTCACCCGCGCCGTCGACCCGGTGGCGCTGGAGCGGGCCCGCATGGCCCACATGGCGAGCGGCTTCACCAGCGAGTACGGCACGATGTTGCAGCAGCTCGCGTACGTCTCCTTCCAGGAGCTCGCCACCCGCATCTCGCACCGCAACACCGGCACGGCCTCCGGCGACGAGGGCTGTGAGCGGCTGCTGGCCAGGATCGCCGCCGACGAGAACCTGCACATGCTCTTCTACCGCAACCTGCTCAAGGCGGCCTTCGAGCTCGAGCCGAGCCAGACCATGCGCGCGGTGACCGACGTGGTCACCACCTTCCAGATGCCCGGCCAGGGCATGGAGGGGTTCGCCCGCAAATCCCTGATCATCGCGAACGAGGGCATCTACGACCTGCGTCTGCACCTCGACGACGTGCTCATGCCGGTGCTGCGGCAGTGGTCGGTGTTCGACAAGACCGGGCTGGACGCCGAAGGCGAGAAGGCGCGCGAGGAGTTGTCCGCGTTCCTGGCCAAGACCGATGTCACGGCCTCCCGCTTCGTCGAGCGCCGGGAAGAGCGCCGCGTCCGCGCCGCCGCCCGCCGGTGACCGCACTCCCCCGATGACGCCCGGCCGGGCGCGCCCCTCCGCCCGGCCCGTGAACCCGCCTCCCGAACCAGCCTCCTGAACCAGCCTCCTGAACCAGTACGCGGCTCCACCAGCCTGTCCCCTCGTCCGGCAAAGACTGTGCGCCTCTTGACCGGGACGTGGTCTTGGACATCCGCGGCATCGGGCAGGTTTCCCGGTAACACCGGAACCCCTTGGGAGCAGAGGGTGAAAATCATCGGGATCGCCGCCAGTCTGCACGCGGGGTCATTCATCACCAAATTGCTGGACGCAGCGGGCGGCGAGCTGCCGGCAGGCGTGGGCTTCGAGGTGTGGCAGGGGCTGGGCGAGATCCCGCCGTACCGTTCCGGGCCCGTCCCGGCCTCGGTGTGCGAGCTGGTCACGCTGGTCGCGGGCGGGGACGCGCTGCTGCTGACCGCTCCCGAGCACAGTCTGCTGCCGGTGGAGCTGACGTACGCGCTGGACTGGATGTCGGCGCGGGAGGGCCTGTCGGGCAAGCACGTGGCGGTGATGAGCGCGAGCGCGCGGGCGTGCGGCGCCATGTGGGCGCAGGCGGAGCTGTACAAGCAACTGCTGGGCGCGGGGGCGGTCGTGATGGGCGCCGAACTGGTGATCTCGCCGGCCTGCCCGCAGCACTTCGGCGAGAACGGCCATCTGGTCGCTCCCGACCTGCGCGACCAGGTGCGGGGCGTGATCCGCCAGCTCTGCCCGTCCGAGCTGATGGAGCCGGCCCTGTCCGTCTCCGTCTGAGGGGCGCCGTCATCTGAGGCGCGCCGTCGTCTCAGATGCACCGTCGCCTGAGGGGCGCCGTCGTCTGAGGCGCGCCGTCCGCGTCTAAAGGTCGTCCGCGGGGGTTCGCTGCAGCAGCCGCTCCAGCTTGATGCCCAGGTCCAGGACCTCGGAGCGGAGGAAGTTGAACTCGTGCTCGATCTCCGACCGGATGGCGCCGAACTCGACGGCGATCTCCTCCCGGATGTCGAGCTTCTCCGCTCCCCCTGCCACGGGCCGGCCTGACACATCCCTCCTGACCCCGGCGACCTCCGTGCCGACCGCCGAGAACTCCTCCCTGATCTCCACCTGGGCGTGCGCCAGCTGTGCCTTCACCGCGGCGATCTCCGCCTGCAGCTTCCTGGAGCGGTCGACGATCTCGCGCAGGAGATCCTCCTGCCGGTCCAGCCCGGCGCTCTGCTCAGCGGTGGTCTCGAGATCCTCCACGCGCAGTTTCAAGTCGAGGATCTCCGCCCGTACGTCCACGCCACCCCGCCCTTTACCCGCCGCGCTCAGCTTCTGTCATGCCATCGTCGCAGGCGGTGAACGTCATCGGCGATCGGAAGGAGAGGCCGGGTGTGATTCTCTCCACCGGCATCGCGAGGAAAGAGGCAAAGACCCCCCTGGGCGGGTAGAGGATTTTCCCCCGGCTACCGCCAGTCATTTCCCCCGGCTACCGCCGGTCCTCGATCATTCCCCCGGCTCCCGCCGGTCCTCGATCATTCCCCCCCGGCTCCCGCCGGTCCTCGATCTCCCACAGATGATCGATGACGTGCCACGCGATGCGCCGTATCGCGTAGCGGGGTGGCCATTTCGTGCTCATCGGCGGCTCCCAGGGCCGCGACAGCACCTCGGTCAGCTCCGCCCGCATCGCCTCCCGGTCGCCGGGCTCCTTGAACGGCTTGTGCCGCACCCCGACCATCCTGGCGTAGGCGCGCTCGGCCTCCGTCACATGATTCACCATCTTGGTACGGTCGCGCCCGCCCCCGCGCGGCCCCTTGCGCAGCTCCTCCGGCGAGACGGCGGCAGTCTCCTCGAACAACTCCCACGCCGCCCGCACCAGGGCCACCCCGCGCTCGGCCTCCGCCGCGGGCAACGGCTCCAGGTCCAGGTCGGGCACCTCGTAGGGTGCCCCGAAGTCCGTCATCGCCGCCCCCCGCACCGTCGCCACCACCTCGGGCTCGCCCGGCTCGAACGCCAGCCCGGCCCGCTCGGCGATCACGCGGTAGCGGGGCGCGTAGTCGATGAGCCGGTCGATGGCCGCCTCCTCATCCTTGTCGATGCGGCACCAGCCGGGCCAGTCGAGCGAGCAGGCGAACACTTTCTTCTGGCCGGTTTCCAGGTAGAGACGGGTCATGCACCAAAGCCTGCCACGCGTACCTGTCAGATCCCGTCAGGTTCAGATCAGCTCGATGAGGTCGGCCACCGACTCGACGACCAGGGACGGCCGGTAGGGGAAGCGGTCGATCTCGTGGCGCTGGGTGACGCCGGTGAGGACGAGGATCGTGAACAGGCCGGCCTCCATGCCCGAGACGATGTCGGTGTCCATGCGGTCGCCGATCATGGCCGTGGTCTCGCTGTGGGCCTCGATCTCGTTGAGCGCGCTGCGCATCATGCGGGGGTTGGGCTTGCCGACGAAGTAGGGGGCGACCCCGGTGGCCTTGGTGATGAGGGCCGCCACGGCGCCGCAGGCCGGCAGGGAGCCCTCGGTGGAGGGGCCGATGGGGTCGGGGTTGGTGGCGATGAAGCGGGCGCCGCCCTCGATGAGCCTGATGGCGCGGGTGATCTGGGTGAAGCTGTAGGTGCGGGTCTCGCCGAGCACCACGTAGTCGGGGTCGAGGTCGGTCAGGATGTAGCCGACCTCGTGCAGCGCCGTGGTCAGGCCGGCCTCGCCGATCACGTAGGCGGAGCCGCCGGAGCGCTGGTCGTCGAGGAACTGGGCGGTGGCCAGCGCGGAGGTCCAGATGGACTCGGACGGCACGTCTAGGCCCGCGCCCGCCAGGCGTACCGACAGGTCGCGCGGCGTGTAGATCGAGTTGTTGGTCAGGACCCGGAACTTCTTGCCCGATTCGCTGAGCCTTTTGATGAATTCGTCCGCTCCGGGGACCGGTCGCCCCTCGTGGACGAGGACGCCGTCCATGTCGGACAACCAGGAATCGATCCGCTTACGCTGAGTCACGTGCCCATCGTACCGAGCGCGCCTTATCGACTTCCCGCCCGGCACGTGAACAATGTTCTTCATGTCGTTCACCGAATCCGCGCAGGACATGCGGGACCAGCTCGTACAGCTCAGGCACTCTTTGCACACCACTCCGGAGCTCGGCCTGCACCTGCCGCGCACCCAGGAGAAGGTACTGGCGGCCCTGGAGGGGCTGCCGCTGGAGATCAAGACGGGAAACGCGCTCAGCTCGGTGACCGCCGTGCTGCGGGGCGGCCGGCCGGGACCCGCGGTGTTGCTGCGGGGCGACATGGACGCGCTGCCCGTGACCGAGAAGAACGACCTGCCCTACGCCTCCCAGCTTCCCGGTCAGATGCACGCCTGCGGGCACGACCTGCACACGGCGATGCTGACCGGGGCGGCGCACCTGCTGAGCGCGCGGCGTGAGGAGCTGGCCGGAGACGTGATCTTCATGTTCCAGCCGGGCGAGGAGGGGCACGACGGCGCCAAGCACATGATCGGCGAGGGCGTGCTGGAGGCGGCGGGGGCGCGGCCCGTGGCGGCGTACGGCCTGCACGTGGTGTCGTCGGTGTTCCCGCGGGGGTTGTTCACCTCGCGGCCGGGGCCGCTGATGGCGGCGGCGGACACGTTCTGCGTGACGGTGAAGGGGCGCGGCGGGCACGGTTCGACCCCGCACAGGGCGCTGGACCCGATCCAGGCGGGGTGCGAGATGGTGACGGCGCTGCAGACGATGGTGACCAGGACCTTCGACGTGTTCGACCCGGTCGTGGTGACGGTCGGCAGCTTCCACGGCGGGGTGGCCGACAACGTGATCTCCGACGAGGCCAGGTTCGACGCGACGGTGCGGACCTTCAGCAAGGAGAACAGGACGCTGGTCAAGCGGCGGCTGGTGGAGGTCGTGCAGGGCATCGCGGCGGCGCACGGGCTGGAGGTGGAGGCGTCGTTCGGGATGGGCTATCCGGTGACGGTCAACGACCAGGGCGAGGCCGACTTCGCGGGCAGAACGGCCGACGAGCTGTTCGGTCCCGGGCGTTACTTCGTCACGCCGCAGCCGATCATGGGGTCCGAGGACTTCTCGTACGTGCTGGAGGCCGTCCCCGGCGCGTTCGTCTTCCTGGGGGCCTGCCCGCCGGACCGGGATCCGGCCACGGCGCCCTACAACCACTCGCCCGAGGCGGTGTTCGACGACTCGGTGTTGCCCGACGGAGCAGCGCTCTACGCCTCGCTGGCCTTCTCACGGCTGTCCTGACATGCGTGCCTGGGTGGTGGAGCGGCCGGGGCCGATGGCGTCCCGGCCGCTGGCGCTGATCGAGCGGGAGGTGCCCGAGCCGGGTCCCGGCGAGGTCCTGGTGCGGGTGGAGGCGTGCGGCGTGTGCCGTACGGACCTGCATCTGGCGGAGGGCGACCTGCCGCCGCATCGGCCCGGCACCTCCCCGGGCCACCAGGCGGTGGGCCGGGTGGAGGGCACGGGCGAGCGGGTGGGCGTGCCGTGGCTGCGCTCCACCTGCGGCCGGTGCCGCTACTGCCTGCGGGGTATGGAGAACCTGTGCCCCGACTCCACCTACACCGGGTGGGACGCGGACGGCGGGTACGCCGAATACGTCGTCGCGCCCGCCGATTACGTCTATCCCCTGCCCGGCGATCTGCCCGCCGAGTGGCTGGCGCCGCTCCTCTGCGCCGGGATCATCGGCTACCGGGCGCTGGCCCGGTGCGACCTGCCGCCGGGCGGCCGGCTGGGGATCTACGGGTTCGGGGCCTCGGCCCACCTGACGGCGCAGGCCGCCATCGCGCAGGGCGCGACCGTGCACGCGGTCAGCAGATCGGCCGATTCGAGGCGGCTGGCCCTGGAGCTAGGGGCGGCCTCGGCCGGGGACAGGCCGCCGGAGCCGCTGGACGCGGCCATCCTGTTCGCGCCGGTGGGCACGCTGGTGCCGCCCGCGCTGGAGGCCCTCGACCGGGGCGGGACGCTGGCCGTGGCCGGCATTCATCTCACCGATATTCCGTCGCTGAACTACGAGCGTCACCTGTTCCAGGAGCGCACGCTACGCAGCGTGACGGCCAACACCAGGGCCGACGGGCGGGCCTATCTGGAGCTGGCGCTGGCGCATCGTCCGCGGGTGACGACGACGCCCTATCCGTTCGAGGAGGCCGCCCGGGCACTGGCCGATCTGGCGGCGGACCGGGTCAACGGGGCCGCCGTCCTGGTGATGAGCTGACCGAAGACTTTGATGGAGCTTTGCGCCACTTCGTACACTGATGAAGGAAAGTTACATTAGCCTCACAACATCTGGAGATTATTGACGCTCGTCTGGCGCGATCGTAATGTCCGGTCATTCCCTAGAGACATCCCCCGGAGCGGCATATGAAGCGACTGGCAGCGGTAGTGGCGTTGCTGGGCCTTGCCACCGCGACAGCGGCGTGCAGCGGTGGTTCCACCAACAAGTCCGGCGGCACGGCCGGCGGTGGCGGCGGGCTGTTCACCACGATTGACGTGAACAGGCCGGGCCTCGAAGCATCGGCGCCGGCCAACCCGTACAACCCCAAGGGCAACTCCTTCCCCGGCTACAGCTCCATGAAGCTCGGCTGGGTCGTCAACCACCTGACAGACCCGAACAAGGCTCTGCCGGGTCTCGCGGCGAGCTGGGAGATCGCGCCTGACAACTCCTCCATCACGCTGAAGTTGCAGCCGAACGCCAAGTGGTCCGACGGCAAGCCGGTCACGGCCGAGGACGTCAAGATGTCCATCGGCATCGCCTACACGCAGGGCAGCACGGCCTTCTCGGTCACGCCGGGAGCGGCGGGCGCCGCCGCGGAGGTGACGGTCGTCGATCCGCAGACCCTGAAGATCACGCAGGACATGGCGAATCCCAGCCCGAAGTTCGCCCGAGGCGTGCTGGACACCACGATCCTGCCCTCGCACGTGTGGAGCAGCGTGCTCCCCGCGGACTTCTGGGACAAGCTCAAGGGCGCGCGCGGTGAGGGCGCCGAGGCCGACAAGGCCCGTGAGGAGATCACCGGCCTGGGCGAGAAGGTGATCGCCTTCGCCCCGCCGAAGGACGTCTCCGCCGGCCCGTTCGTGCTGGAGCGGGTCAACCCCTCCGAGGCGCTGCTGGTCAAGAACAAGTACTTCTTCAACGCCGCGAACGTCGCGCCGTCGCAGGTGAAGTTCCTCAACTACACCGGCAACGAGCAGATCTGGAACTACCTCACCGCTGGCAAGCTCGACCACGCCGGATTCACCGCCGCGCCGACGGACGTGATGAACCGGATCAAGGCCGGCTCCGGCAACGAGGTCATCAAGGGCTACTCGCCGGTGGCCGTGGGCATGGCCTTCAACCAGTCCAAGAAGCCGTACGACAATGTGCACGTGCGCAGGGGCCTGGCCTACCTGATCGACCGCGACCAGGTCACCAAGGTCGCCTCTCCCGAGGGCGGCACAGCCGCCGCCACGACCAGCGGCATCCACCAGAAGGCCGCGCAGGCGTGGATCCCGGACACGGTGCCGCAGCTCGAGCCGTACAAGGTGGACGCGGCCAAGGCCGAGGAGGAGTTCAAGCAGGCCGGCCTGGTCAAGAAGGACGGCAAGTGGACGCTGGCCGACGGCTCGCCGTGGAAGGTCTCCATGCACGCGCCCTCCGGCTTCTCCGACTGGCTGTCGGCCCAGGAGAACATCAAGGGCCAGCTCGTCAAGGCCGGCGTTGACGCCGAGGTCGTGACGACCGCCGACTACCCGCTCTACCTGGAGGAACTGGCGGCCGGCAAGTACGACGTCGGCTTCTGGCTGATGGCGCTCGGCCCCGCGCCGTACGACATCTTCCAGCGCCTCTACGGCGCCTCCAACGGCTGGACCAACGTCGCGGGCAAGGTCAAGCACGCCGACGCGGGCAAGGGCGGCAACTGGATGGGCGGCCCCGAGCAGATCGAGGTCGACGGCGAGAAGGTCAACCCCGGCGAGCTGACAGGCGAGCTGAACTCGGCCGACGAGAACGCCGCCAAGCCGATCATGGCGAAGCTGGCCAAGGCCGCCAACCAGGACCTGCCCGTCATCCAGCTCTGGGACTACGTCAACACGCAGTTCGTCAACAACAACCGTTTCACCGGCTGGCCTCACGACGACGAGGTCCTGCGGATGGGCACCGGCGTGCTGCCCTCCGGCGTGTGGATCCAGCAAGGTCTGATCAAGGCGAAGCAGTAGCCTATGACGCTCATCACACGACGACTCGCGGGCCACCTGGCCCGCGGGTTCGTCATGATCCTCGTTGTCGCGACGATCAGCTTCTTCATCGTCAACAACATCCCGGGCGACCCCATGGCCGCCCGCTACGAGAAGCTGATCGAGCAGGGCATGGCCCCCGAGGCGGCCCAGCAGGCCGTGAAGGTGCTGTACGGCTTCCAGCCGGACGGCACGCTCTGGCAGCAGTACAGCGACTACATCTTCGGTCTGCTCCACCTCGACCTCGGCGTCTCCGTCACCAGGCCGGGCGTGCCCGTCCTCGACGTGCTGACCGACGCGGCCAAGTGGACCGTTCTACCGGTGCTGGCCGGCACCCTGCTGAGCTTCCTCGTCGGGATCATCCTCGGCGTGTACGCGGCCATCAAGCGCACCGGCAAGCTCGGCGACGCCCTGTCCATCTCGGGCTCGCTGCTGCACGGCATCCCGCAGTACGTGCTGGCGATGTTGCTCGTGGTGATCTTCGCCACGCTCATCCCCATCCTGCCCGCCGACGGGTCCGTGGACATCCTGTTCGAGCCCGGGTTCAACGCCGGCTACATCGGCTCGCTCGTCGAGCACGCGGTGCTGCCGGTGCTCACGTACGCGCTGTCGGCGTACGGCGGGTGGATCCTGGCGATGAAGTCGAGCGTCGTCACCGTACTCGGCGACGACTTCATCCTGGCCTCCGAGCTGCGCGGGATGAAGCGCTCGATCGTGTTCCGCTACATCGCGCGCAACGCGATCCTGCCGCTGTTCACCATGCTCGCCCTGTCACTGGGGCTGCTGCTCGGCGGCGCGGTCTTCATCGAGAAGATCTTCAACTATCCGGGGCTCGGCTGGTTGCTCATCAGCAGCGTCACGGACCGCGACTACGCCCTGATGGGCGGCGCGTTCCTGCTGATCACCGCCGGCACCATCATCGCCAACATCGTGGCCGACCTGTTCTACACCGTCATCGACCCGCGCGTGCGCAGCGGAGAGGAGGCGTCGTGAGCACCACGCTCATTCCTGAGGCGGGTTCCGCCGCCTCGGCCATGCGCCGCAACTTCTGGCACGGCGTGTGGCGGGTGATGCGGCGCAAGCCCAGCCGCATGGTCGGCGTCGTCATCATCGCGGGTTTCATCATCATGGCCGTCATCGGGCCGATGGTGCTGCCCGCGAACCTGCCGGGCGACACCAGCGCGATCACCCAGCCGCCGAGCTGGGCGCACTGGTTCGGCACGGACCCGCAGGGCCGTGACGTGACCGCGCTGGTCATCAAGGGCTCGCGCTACGTGCTGCTCACGGCCGCGGTGACCGCGCTCATCACGGTCGTGCTGGGCACGGGGATAGGCCTGTTCTCCGGCTTCAGGCGGGGCCGCTGGGACACCGTGCTCATGCGGATCACCGACATGAAGCTCACCATCCCCGGCCTGCCGCTGCTGCTGGTGCTGGCGACCGTGTGGCAGTTCGGCAGCCCGATCCAGATGGGCCTGGTGCTCGGCCTGCTCGGCTGGGGCGGCGTGGCGCGGGCGGTGCGCTCGCAGACGTTGTCGCTGCGTGAGCGCGGGTTCATCGAGGCGGCGCGCGGGCTGGGCCTGTCCACGACGCACATCATCGGCAAGGAGTTGTTGCCGAGCATGGCGCCGTACATCGCGATGAACATGCTCATCTCGGTCACCGGCGCGGTCTACTCGCAGGTGGGTCTGTTCTTCCTCGGTGTGCTGCCGTACGAGTCGGACAACTGGGGCGTGATGCTCAACCTGGCGGTGTTCCAGGCGGGCGCCATGATCACGCCGAACGCGCTGGGCTACCTGATGGCGCCGCTGCTGGCGATCCTGCTGCTCACGCTCGGCATCGTGCTCGTGGTGGACGCCATGGACGAGATCTTCAACCCCCGGCTGCGCGAGGAGTGACCGTGACGGAAAAAGCGCCGGGAGTGCGCATCGGCGGCCTCACGGTCGTCTACAAGACCCCCGCGGGCGAGCTGCCCGCCGTCCGGGACGTCAGCCTGACGCTGGAGCCCGGGTCGATCACCGGCATCGTCGGCGAGTCCGGCTCCGGCAAGTCCACGCTGGCCCTGTCGCTGCTCAACGCCGTCCAGCCGCCCGGCAGGATCGCGGCGGGCAGCGTCGAGATCGACGGCCTGGGCGACGTGGTGGGGCTGGCGGGCGAGCAGCTGCGCAAGGCCCGCGGCAAGCACATCGGGTACGTCTTCCAGGCCGCCCAGAACAGCCTCAACCCGCTCAAGACCGTCGGCAAGCAACTCCTCGACCTGGGGCGCTCGCACGGCGTGCAGGACCTGCGCGGCCTCGTGCGCGAGGCCAGGGAACTGCTGGGCCGGATGGGGCTGGACGGCGCGCGGGTGCTCGACTCGCACCAGCACGAGTTGTCCGGCGGCATGCGCCAGCGGGTCGGCATCATGCTGGCGCTGGTGCTCAACGCCCACCTGGTGGTGCTGGACGAGCCGACGACCGCCCTGGACATGATCACCCAGGCGAACATCCTGAAGATCGTCCGTGAGGTGCACGCGGAGCGCGGCCTGACGACGCTGGTCATCACGCACGACATCGGCGTGGTGGCCGAGGTCGCCGACCGGCTGGCCGTCATGTACGGCGGCCGCCTGGTCGAGCAGGGCCCCACCAGGGAGGTCCTGGCCGCTCCTCGGCATCCGTACACCAAGGGCCTGATCCAGGCCATCCCCCGGCTCGTGGGCGACATCGACGAGGCCCAGGCGCTGCCCGGACGGCCGCCGACGCTGGTCACCGTGCCGAAGCAGGGCTGCGTGTTCAGGGAGCGGTGCCCGCTGCGCATGGACGTGTGCGACGAGGTGGACCCGGAGGCCGTCGCGATCGGGCCCAGGACCGTGGCCTGTCACGCCGTGACCGTGAAGGAGCACGCATGATCACCGGAACCGGCGTCGTCAAGACGTTCAAGCAGCGCGGCAAGGTGCTCGGGGCCCGTGAGGTGCGGGCGCTGCGGGGGGTGGACTTCGCGATCCCCAAGGGCGGCGCGGCCTCGTTCATCGGTGAGTCCGGGTGCGGGAAGACCACGCTGGGGCGGATCATCGCGGGGCTGGAGACGTACGACGAGGGCGAGATCGAGATCGGCGGCGTCCCCATGTCGCCGCTCAAGCTCAAGCAGCGCCAGCCGCACTTCCGCAAGATCCAGATGATCCACCAGGACCCCTACTCGGCCCTGAATCCGACCAGGACCATCCACCAGACGCTGCACGCGCCGCTGAGCCTGCGGGCCCGGCAGACGGGGCGTTCGCGGGCGTGGATGGAGGAGCGGGCGGCCGAGGTGCTGTCGCTGGTGGGGCTGGACCCGGGCACGGTGTTGGCGCGCTATCCGCACCAGCTCTCCGGCGGCATGCGGCAGCGGGTGGTCATCGCCCGCGCGCTGACCGTGGACCCGGAGATGCTCGTCGCCGACGAGGCCGTCTCCATGATCGACGTGTCGCTCCGGCTGGGCATCCTGGCGCTGCTGAAGGACCTGCGCGACCGCCTCGGGGTGAGCGTGCTGTTCATCACGCACGACGTGGCCACGGCCCGCTACATCGGCGGCGACGGCGAGCTGTACGTCATCTACCGCGGCCAGGTCATCGAGCACGGCCCGGTGGACACGATCATCGCCGATCCCGTGCACCCGTACACGCAGTCGTTGTTGTCGGCCATCCCCGTGCTGCACGGTCTGGAGCAGCCGGGCGAGAACCCCGTGGTGCCGCTGGAGTCGCTGGACGAGAGCCAGTCCGACGAGGGCTGCCTGTTCGCCCGCCGCTGCCCGTTCCGCGGGGAGCGGTGCGCGAGCGAGCGGCCGCTCCTCCAGGTCACCGAGGGCGTCCCGCAGGAGCACGCGTGCTTCTACCCCGAGCGGCGTGACGTGATCGCCCGGCCGATGAGCGAGGTGTGATGACGCACGCCGTACGGGCCGCGGAGCCCGAGGAGGCGGCGCGGGTCGCCGCGGCCGCGCTGACGCTGGACGCCGGGGAGGCCGCCGGCCTGGCCGGGCACCTGTCACGGCCCCCGGCCGGCCGCCAGTGGACGGCGCTGGGCACCGAGGGCGGCGTGGTGATGGCCTCGCTGTCCGCCAAGGACCCCTCCGTCGGGCACATCGACCTGCTCGCCGTGGATCCCCCCGCCCAGGGCGAGGGGCGCGGGCGGGCGCTGGTGCGCACGGCCGAGGAGTGGCTGCGGGGACAGGGCGCGCGGCAGGCCCGCTTCGCCGGGAACCCGCCGTGCTACGCCTGGCCGGGCATCGACGTCCGCTACACCGCCGCCGCCTGCCTGGCCGAGAGCCTCGGGTACGAGCGCTACCACGCCGCCTGGAACATGACCGCCGGCCTCCTGGACGCGGACCTGTCCGTGCAGGAGGACCTGGCACGGCTGGAGAAGTCCGGCGTGTCGGTGGGAGCGGGGGACCGCGAGCGGGTGGCCGCGTTCGTCGAGGAGCACTGGAACGAGCGCTGGGCCTGGGAGGCCGTCCACGCGACCGGGCTGCACCACGCCGAGCGCGATGGGCGGATCCTGGGCTTCGCGGCCTGGGGGGCGCGGCCGGCCTGGTTCGGGCCCATGGGCACCGCGCCGGACGCGCGCGGCCTCGGCCTGGGACGGGTGCTGCTGCGCCGATGCCTGGCCGAGCAGCGGGCCGCCGGCCAGGCCGAGGCCCAGATCGGCTGGGTAGGGCCGTTGCGGTTCTACTCGCGCGCGGTCGGCGCGCGAGCGGAACGCGTCTTCTGGCTCTATCGGCGCGACCTGGCGTGATGTCACGAATAGAGCAGATGGCCCTCTGGGCGGCCCGGCGGCGGGCACAGGTCGCGGGGGTCCCCGCCTGCCTCCAGGCACCGGGTGAGGGTGTCGGACCCCCACAGGTGGTCCAGGAACAGCTCGGGTCCCCACCAGCGCAGGTCGTCCGGGTAGAGGGTGCGGGCCACGTGCAACATCGACAGGCCCGTCAGCACCGGTCTGAAGGCTCCCCGGTCGTGCACGTGGAGCTGCACCCCGCGTACGGAGGTGCCGGCGTGCTTGTGGAACGTGGGCGTGAACCACGTCTCCCTGAACCGCACCCCCGGCAGGTCGAGTGCGGCCAGCGCCCTGACGAAGCCGGCGTCCGTGTACGGGGCTCCGATCAGCTCGAACGGCCTGGTCGTGCCGCGCCCCTCGGAGAAGTTGGTGCCCTCGAACAACCCGGTTCCCGGGTAGACCAGGGCGGTGTCCGGGGTCGGCATGTTGACCGACGGCATCACCCAGGGCAGGCCGGTCTCGGCGTACGTCATGTCCCGCCGCCAGCCCTCCATCCGCACGACGGTCAGGTCCACGTCGAACCCGAACAGCCCAGCCAGCTCCCCCGCCGTCCTGCCGTGCCGCAGCGGCAGCGGGAAGCGGCCGACGAAGCTCGCGAACGCCGGGTCGAGCAGGGGGCCCTCCTCGACAGCTCCGCCCAGCGGGTTCGGCCGGTCGAGCACCACGAAGCGCACGCCGAGCCGGGCGGCCGACTCCAGCAGGTCGTACATGGTCCAGACGTAGGTGTAGAAGCGCGACCCCACGTCGGCGATGTCGAAGACCAGGGTGTCCACGCCGGAGGCGGCCACCACGCGGTCGAGGGACTCGCCGGAGAGCTTGTGCGTGTCGTACACCGGCAGCCCCGTCAGCTCGTCGACGGAGTCCGCCTCGCTGCCCGCCGCCTGCGCGGTGCCCCGCATGCCGTGTTCGGGGCCGAACAGGGCGGTCAGGGGCACGCCTGCGGTCAGCAGGGCGGGTGGGGTGGGGGTCAGGTCGGGCAGGACGCCGGTCGGGTTGGTGATCAGGCCAAGGCGGGCGCCGCCGGCGAGGGCGGGATCCGTGGCCAGCCGTTCGGCTCCGGTTCTCACATGCTGCATGAACCCATTGTCTGAAAGATATTTACAAGAGAGAAGTAGAGGGTGGAAATTAGCGACATGATTGATCCGCTACCCGAGCTGTCCACCGAGCAGAGCGACCCCCGCTACAGCCAGATCGACCGGCTGCCGACGGAGGAGATCGCCCGATTGATGAACCAGGCCGACACCGCCGTGCCCGCCGCCGTGGCGACGGTCATCCCGGCGATCTCGGCGGTCATCGACGCGATCTCCGCCAGGATGGCCGAGGGCGGCCGGCTCCTGTACGTGGGCGCCGGCACGTCGGGACGGCTGGCGGTGCTCGACGCCAGCGAGTGCCCGCCCACGTTCGGCACCGATCCCTCGCTGGTGCAGGGCGTCATCGCCGGTGGTCCCGACGCGCTGACCCGGTCCGTCGAGGGGGCGGAGGACGACGCGGAGGCGGGCGCGGCCGCGCTGAAGGACCTGGAGGTGGGCCCGCTCGACTCGGTGGTGGGCGTGTCGGCCAGCGGGCGGGCCCCTTTCGTGCTGGGTGCGCTGGCCGAGGCCGCGGGCCGGGGCGCGCTGACGGCCGCTCTGTCGTGCAACGCGGGCGCGCCGCTGTCGGCCGCCGCCGAGCACGCCATCGAGGTGGTCGTGGGGCCCGAGGTGGTGACCGGCTCGACCCGGCTGAAGGCGGGCACGGCGCAGAAGCTCGTCCTGAACATGATCTCGACGATCTCGATGGTGCGGCTCGGCCGTACGTATGGAAACGAGATGATCGAGATGTCGGCCATGAACAGCAAGCTCGCCGGGCGGGCGCTGCGCATGGTCAGGGACATCACCGGGGCCGATCCCGAGACGGCCGGCGCGGCGCTGGACGCGGCGGGCGGGCAGGCGAAGATCGCGGTGCTGATGATCCAGCACGGTCTCGACGCCGCCGGGGCCCGCGCCCTGCTGGAGTCCCACGGAGAGCGCCTCAGCGACGCGCTCAGCGGCTGATCCGGCACCCGGGGGGATGCAGATGTCCGATCGGCTGGAGGCGATCCTGGCGGGGGCGGTGCCGCGCGTGTGCTCGGCCGCCGTCGCGCTGATCGCCGTGGACGGCTCCGTGGTGGTCGCAGGCGCCGCCGGGGAGCTCGTACGGTACGCCGGCTCTCACGGGAACGAGGCCGGCTCTCACGGGGACCAGGCCGACGCTCACGGGAGGCTGGCCGGCGAGCGTCCGGCCGCGCGCCGGGACTCGATCTTCGACCTGGCGTCGATCAGCAAGCTGTTCACCACGGTCGTGCTGCTCTCGCTGACCGAGGAGGGCCGGGTGGGCCTCGACGAGCCGGTGGCCGCCTGGATCCCCGGCGCCGACCCCGGGATCACCCCGCGCCGCCTGCTCACCCACACGGCGGGCCTGCCCCCGACCCGCCGCATCGATCTGGAGCTGCCGGAGGCGGACGCCGGCGCGCGGATGGCCGCCATGGTGCGCACGCCGGTCATCCACCCGGCCGGCGGCCCGTACCTTTACAGCGACGTCGGCATGGTCATGGCCGGCCGCCTGGCCGAACTGGCCGGAGGCGCGCCCCTGGACGCGCTGGTCCACGCGAGGGTAACCGGCCCGCTGGGGCTGGCCGACACCGGCTACCGCCCGGAGGCCGTGGAACGGATCGCCGCGACCGAGTGGAAACCCGAGCGTCCCGGGCCCGGCTGCGTACGGGGCGAGGTGCACGACGAGACCGCGTACGCGCTGGGCGGCGTGGCAGGTCACGCGGGCCTGTTCGCCACGGCCGGGGACCTGCTGGCCTTCGGCGAGCGGCTGCGGCGCGGCGGCGAGCCCGTGCTGCGGCGGGAGAGCGTGGCCGAGATGACCCGCGACCAGGGGGCCGAGGGCGCGCCGTTCCGTCATGGGCTGGGCGTGCGGATCGGCGACCCGGCCGTCACGGGCCCGCTGAGCGGCGCGTACGGCCATTCGGGCTTCACCGGCACCTCACTGGTGGTCGACCCCGCCCGCCGCCTGACCGTGGTCCTGCTGACGAACGCCGTCCATCCGGTACGGGGCCGCGACGGCATACGGGAATTGCGGCACGCGGTGGCCAATGAGGCTTTTGACCTCGCCCTTTGACGGCAAGTAATTGCCAGACCACAAATAGCTTATTGCCCGGTCCCGAAACTGTGTGTGAAGGTGACTGAGGCGCCCGGGGAACGACGGGGTGGGCGCCGCAAAAGGTTCCTTTCACCAGAAGGGCCTAGGGCACACATGGGTCAACCTCCATCGTCCCAACCAATGAGATTTATCCAGCGATTTGCTGGAATGGGCAGATTCAGCCTTGTCTGGTCCGGCCAGGTCGTCACGCTCGTCGGAAATTCCGTACTCCGCTTTTCCCTGGTCATTCAGGCGTGGACCGTCGAGCATCAGGTCACGCAGGTCGTGGCGCTGTCTTTGTGCGCGCTGCTGCCCCAGATGTTGCTGAGCCCCACGGCGGGCGCCATCGTGGACCGGTGCCGCAAGCGCACCGCGCTGCAACTGGCCGACCTCGGCGGGCTCGTGGCCGTGGGCGCCATGGCGGCGACCTACTTCCTCGGCGACCTGCACCTGTGGCAGGTCTACCTGACCGTGGCGCTGCTCGGCGCCGCCGCCGCCTTCCAGTTTCCCGCGCTGTCGTCGGCCGTGCCCATGCTGGTGGGCAAGGATCAGCTCCAGCGCGCCAACGGGCTGCTGGCCACCGCCAAGAGCGTCGCCGACGTGGGCGGTCCCGCCCTGGCCGGGCTGCTCGTGGTGACCGGCGGGCTCGGCATGGTGCTCTGGATCGACCTGGTCAGCTTCGCCGTCGCGCTGGCCACCGTACGGCTGGTGCGCATGGACGGCGACAAGGCCGGCGAGGCGGGCACGCGCAAGCGGCTCGGCGCCGACTCCCTGGAGGGGCTGCGTTACCTGTTCGCCCAGCCCAGCCTGCGCGGCCTGATCCTGGTGTTCTTCACGGTCAACCTGGTCATGGTGTTCGGGTTCGCCGTGGTGCAGCCCATGATCCTGGCCAGGACCGGCAGCGACGTCTCCGTCCTGGCCACTGTGAGCGCCGGCATCGGGGCCGGCGGCATCGCGGGCGGGCTGCTGCTGGCCGCCTGGGGCGGGCCCAGGAACCGGGTGCGCGGCATGATGCTCGGCGTCGTCGGCATGTGCGCGAGCGCGCAGATCGTCATGGCCATGGTGAACGGCGTCGTCGCCTGGACCGCCGCCATGCTCGTCGGCGCGCTGATCATGCCGATCGTGAACGGCTCGATGCAGTCGATCATCCAGACCAAGGTGCCGGAGGAGCGGCAGGGACGGGTGTTCGGGGCGGTCATGTTCGTCTCGCAGATCTCCTCACCGGTGGCGATGGCCTGCTCGGGGCCGCTCGCCGACCATGTCTTCGAACCCCAGGCCGCGGCCGGGACCGGACTGCCGGGGCTGCTGCGGCCCCTGGTCGGTGACGGGCCGGGCAGCGGCATGGCGGCGATGTTGCTGATCGCCGGCCTGCTCGGCGCGGGAGCCGCCCTCTGGGGGCTGGCCCGCCGCGCCGTGCGGCACATCGACGTGCTGACGCCCGACCTCGAGAAGCAACCCGCGGGAGGCTGACCATGTCCACCAACCCCTTCGAAGACGAGAACGGCGCCTATCTGGTGCTGGTCAACGACGAGAACCAGCATTCGCTCTGGCCGGCGGACATCGACGTGCCCGCGGGCTGGCGGGTGGCGCTGGAGTCGAGCCCGCGGGCGTCGTGCCTGGCCTACATCGAGACGCACTGGACGGACATGCGCCCGGCGAGCCTGCGCGCGTGACCATGGGCAGGGCGAATCCCGGGCCACATCTGGTGCACGAGGCCTTCGCGGCGCAGGCCGCGCGTACCCCTGACAGGACGGCGCTGGTCTGCGGCGCAGAGCGGCTGACCTACGCCGAGCTGGACGCGCGCGCCTCCGAGCGGGCGGCCGGGCTCGGCGTGCCGGCCGGGAGCCTGGTCGGGGTGCGCATGGAGCGCGGCGTCGAGCTCGTCGTGGCGCTGCTGGCCGTGCTGAAGGCCGGGGCCGGGTACATGGTGCTCGATCCCGCCTTTCCCGGGGAGCGGCTGCGCGGCATGGCGGACGGCGCCGCCGCCGTCCTGTCCCCCGGCGGCGTCGAGCGCCTCCCCCGGGCGGGGCGGCACGACGGCGTCGCGTGCGTGATGTTCACCTCGGGCTCCACCGGGCGGCCCAAGGGGGTCGCCGCGCCGCACCGGGCGATCACGGCCACGGTGACGGGGCAGGAGTACGCGCCGTTCGACGCCGTGTGGCTGCAGTGCTCGCCGACGTCGTGGGACGCCTTCGCGCTGGAGTTGTGGGGGCCGCTGCTGTCCGGTGGGACGTGCGTGTTGTATCCGGGACGGCGGCCCGATCCGCTCGTGCTGGCGCGGCTGGTCGCCGAGCACCGGGTGAGCGCCATGTACCTGTCGAGCAGCCTGTTCAACGTGATCGTGGACGAGTGCCCCGACGCGCTCACCGGGCTGCGCCACCTGATCGTCGGCGGCGAGGCGCTGTCACCCGCCCACGTCGGGCTGGCTCTGGAACGGCATCCCGGGCTGCTGCTGCGCAACGGCTACGGCCCCGTCGAAGGCATGATCTTCCTGACCACCCATCCGGTGACCGCCGTGGACGGGCCCGTTCCCATCGGGACGCCGCTGCGGGGCAAGCGGTTACGCGTGCTGGACGCCCTGCTGCGGCCCGTCGCGGACGGGGAGGTCGGGGAGTTGTACGCGGCCGGGGACGGGCTGGCCCTGGGCTACCTCGGGCGGCCTGAGGCCACGGCCGAGCGGTTCGTGGCCGATCCCTTCGGGGCACCTGGTGAGCGGATGTACCGGACTGGGGACCTGGTGCGGGCCTCCTCCGGCGGGGTGCTGGAGTTCGTGGGGCGGGCGGACGAGCAGGTGAAGGTCCGCGGGTTCCGGATCGAGCCCGCCGAGGTGGAGGCGGCGCTGGCCGGGCATCCGACGGTGGAGCGGGCTCGTGTGGTGGTCCGTGAGGACGTGCCCGGTGAGCGGCGGCTGGTCGCGTACGTGGTGCCGTCCTCGGTCGACGGGGAGGAGTTACGGGCCCATGCGGCGGCGGTCCTGCCCGAGTTCATGGTGCCGTCGGCGTTCGTGGCGCTGGAGGCGTTGCCGCTGACCGGCAGCGGCAAGCTGGACCGTGCGGCGCTGCCCGCGCCCACGTACGGATCCGGGTCCGGGTCGCCGCGGAACGACGTGGAGAAGGCGCTGTGCGGGCTGTTCGCCGAGGTGCTGAAGGTGGCGCGGGTCGGCGTGCACGACGACTTCTTCGCCCTGGGCGGCGACTCGCTGACCGTGGCCAGGCTGCTCAGCAGGATCCACGCCGAGCTGGGGGCGGAGGTGGGCGTCAGGGCTTTGTTCGAGACGCCCAGCGTGGCGGGCGTCGCCGTCCACATCGGCGAGCTCGCCGCTCCCGTGGAAGAGCCCGCGCCCCTGGCCGGGCCGGACGCGCTGCCGCTGTCGGCGGCGCAGCGCCGCCTGTGGTTCCTCGACCGGATCGACGCGGGCGTGGCCTACAACATGCCCATGCTCGTACGGCTGCGCGGCCCCGTGGACGTGGCGGCGCTCCGGGCCGCGCTGGAGGACGTGGTGGCCAGGCACGAGCCGCTGCGAACGGTGTTCACCGTGCACGACGGCGAGCCCGCCCAGCGGGTGCTGCCCGATGGGGTGCCCGGGTTCAGCCAGGTGCGGGTCACCGCGGAGGAGCTGGACGGGCGGGTGGCCGAGGCGGCGCGGCACCGGTTCGACCTCGGGGCCGAGCTGCCGATCCACTCCGTGTTGTTCACCACGGGGGCGCGAGAGCACGCGCTGCTGCTGGTCATGCATCACATCGCCACCGACGGGTGGTCGCTGCCGCCGTTCATGCGCGACCTGTCGCAGGCCTACCGGGCCCGGCTGGACGGCGGGCCACCCACGTGGCCGCCCCTTCCCGCCACCTACGCCGAGTACGCCGTGCGGCACCGCGAACGCGTGGACGCCATCGCCTCCGCCCAGCTCGCCTACTGGCGGGAGACCCTGAAGGGGCTGCCCGAGCCGCTCGCGCTGCCGCGCGCCCCCGGCGCTCCCGGTGATGCGGCGGCGCGGACGGTGGCCGGGCAGGTCCCGCCCGGACTGCACGCGCGGCTCGTCGAGCTGGGCAGGCGGCGCGGGGCCACGCTGTTCATGGTGTTGCAGGCGGGGCTGGCCGTGGTGCTGGAGCGGGCGGGCGCGGGCACGGACCTGCCCATCGGGGCGCCGGTCGCCGGGCGGTCCACCGGTTCGGTGGACGGGCTCGTCGGGTTCTTCGTCAATCTCCTCGTGCTCCGTACGGACCTGACGGGCGATCCGGCGGCCGGTGACCTGGTGTCGCGGGTGCGGGAGCTCGACCTGGAGGCGTTCTCGCACCAGGAGGTGCCGTTCGAGCGGGTCGTCCAGGATCTGAACCCTTCGCGGCTTCCCGGGCGGCATCCGCTGGTTGACGTGGTGCTGGCCCTGCAGAACAACGCGCGGGCCGAGCTGTCGCTGCCCGGGGTGGAGTCGCGGGTCGAGGTGGTCAGGACGGGGGCGGCCCGGTTCGAGCTGCTGGTGGACGTGACGGACTCCTACGGGCCGGGGGGTGTGCCCGAGGGGATCGCGGTGACGGTCGAGTACCGGGCCGCCTCGTTCGAGCGGGCCTTCATGGAGTGGCTGGCCGAGTCCTTCGTCCGGGTGCTGGAGGGCATGGCCGACGCGCCGGACAGGCCCGTCTCGGGGATCGTGCTGCCGGATCCGCCGGAACCGGCGGCAGGCGACGCGCCACGTCGGGAAAGCGCCGCGTCACCGGGTCCTGGCGCCCCCGAGCTGGAGCGGCGGATCGCCGCCGTCTGGGCCGAGGTGCTGGGGGTCTCGCGGGTCGGGCCCGACGACGGGTTCTTCGCGCTCGGCGGGAACTCGCTCAGCGCCGTGCGGGTCGCGGCGCGCCTGACCGGCCAGGGCCTGCCCGCCACCACCGCCCAGCTCTTCTCCTCCCCCACCGTCGCCGCGCTCGCGCGGGCCCTGGCCCACACGGAGACGGCCCGT
Organism: Nonomuraea insulae; assembly: GCF_042656245.1. Classification (NCBI taxonomy): domain Bacteria; kingdom Bacillati; phylum Actinomycetota; class Actinomycetes; order Streptosporangiales; family Streptosporangiaceae; genus Nonomuraea; species Nonomuraea insulae. The sequence continues at coordinate 187,828 of NZ_JBHSPA010000073.1, read as the reverse complement.
ACCGGACCCGCCATCGCCCGCCTGCCCAGAACCCCGCGCACCCGTCCTTGATGAGAGGGAGCACGTCCATGGACCTCAGCGTGATGTTCTTCGGCGCCGACGACGCCGGTGCCCACGCCGCGAAATACGACGACATCCTGACCATCACCCGCGCCGCCGACCGGCTCGGCTTCACCGCCGTCTGGACCCCGGAGAGGCACTTCCAGCAGGTCGGGCAGGTCTTCCCGAACCCGGCCCTGCTCAGCGCCGCCCTGGCCACCGTCACCGAACGCATCCACCTGCGCGCGGGGAGCCTGGTCCTGCCCCTGCACCACCCGCTGCGCGTCGCCGAGGACTGGGCCGTCGTGGACAACCTGTCGCACGGCCGGGTCGGCGTGTCGGTGGCCACGGGCTGGCACTCCAAGGACTTCGTGCTCGCCCCGGACGCCTACGACGACCGCAGGGAACGCGCCTTCCGCGACCTGGCCGTGCTGCGGCGGTTGTGGGCGGGCCAGGCCGTGGAGTTCACCGACGGCGCGGGCGAGCGGGTCGCGGTGACCTCCCAGCCGAGGCCGTACTCCGCCGTCCTGCCCCTGTGGACCACCACCTCGGGCAACCCGCGGACGTGGGAGGCGGCCGGGCGGATGCGGACGAACATCCTCGGCGCCACCATCGGCCAGACCCGCGAGGAGCTGGCCGGGAAGATCGGCGCCTACCGGGACGCCTACGCCGCCGCCCCCGAGCAGCCGGGCACCCCGCCCAGGGGCACCGTCACGCTCATGGCCCACACCTATGTGGGCCGCTCCGACGAGGAGGCCAGGCAGCGGGCCGGCGGGCCGCTCAAGGCGTACCTGAGGTCGTACGTGGCGCAGACCGCCACCGACAAGGGCGCCGGGGACCAGGCGGCGGCGCTGAGCGAGGCGCAGCTCGGGACGCTGACGGAGTTCGCCTTCCGGCGGTACCTGGCCTGGGGCAGCCTGCTGGGCTCGCCCGAGACGTGCCGCAAGAGCCTGGCGGACCTGGCCGAGCTGGGGTGCGACGAGGTGGCCTGCTTCGTGGACTTCGGGCTCGGCGGGGACGAGGTCCTGGCGGGCCTGGAGCGGCTGGCCGAGCTGCGGGAGGAGATGTGAGCACGCCCGACCGGCGCTCCTCGCGGAGCACGCCCGCCCCCGTGAGCGCCGCCGATCGGTTCGCGGCGCTGAGCGGCGAGCGCCGGGTGGTTCTGCTGCGCCGTCTCGTCGAGGCGGGCAGGCTGGAGGCGATCCCGGACGTCGTGCCCCCGCGCGATGCCGCCCTCCCCGTACGGCTCGGCCCCGCGCAGGAGGACCTGTGGGTGTACGAGTCGCTCTATCCGGACACGGCCGCGCTCAACCTGTGCTGCTCGTACCACTTCGACACCCCCGTGGCCCCCGCCGACCTGGAGGCCGCGCTGACCGTCGTGCAGGGGCTCCACGACGGCCTGCGGATGCGGATCACCGGTGAGGTGGGCGGCCTGAAGGTGGAGTTCGCGCCGGCGGAGCCGTTCAAGCTGGAGCGGCTCGACCTGCGCGGTACCGGAGTCAGCCTGCCCGAGGCGCTGCACGCCTTCAGCCGCCGCACGTTCGACCTGGACGGCGGGCCGCTGATCAGGGGCCAGTTCATCACCGCGGACGACACGCGGGCCACGCTGGTGCTGGCGCTGCACCACATCGCCACCGACTGGTGGTCGTTCGACGTGCTGCACGGCGAGCTGGCCGAGGCCTACCGCGCCGTGCGCGACCGCGCCGAGCCCGCTCTGCGGCGCCCCGCCATCCAGTACGCCGACTTCGCCGGATGGCAGCGGGAGCTGGAGGCGGCCGGGGTGTTCGACGCCCAGCTCGCCTGGTGGCGCCGCTACCTGGCGGACCCGCCCAAGCCGCTCACCGTCGGCCCGGCCACGCCTGGCGGGGCCTTCGGGTCCTTCGGCGTGGAGCAGATCACCTTCCGCATCGACGCCCGCACCGAGGCCGCCGTGCGCGCGCTGGCCAGGGAGCGCGGGGCCACCGTGTACGGGGTGCTGATGACGGCCTTCGCGGTGTTCGCCCACCGGCTGACCGGCGAACCCGACCTGATCACCGGCACCCCCATGGCCAACAGGTCCGCCAAAGGCCTGGACCGCGTCATCGGGTACGTCATGAACTCCCTGCCCGTCCGCTGGCGCCTCGACGGCGGCACGACGTTCGCGGCGTTGCTGGCCCGCTTCACCGCCGAGTTCCCCCAGGTGCTGGCCAACGCCGACGTCCCCGTCGGGCGGATCGTGCGGGCTCTGGACCCGGAGCGGGTGGCCGGGCGCTCGCCGCTGTTCCAGTGGGTGTTCATGCACCTGCCGCGCCAGGAGAGCGTGGCCAGGCTGCGGGAGATCGCCGACCCGGAGCGGGTGCACACCGGCGGGGAGCACGACCTGATCGGGATCGTCAGGGACGGGGACGACGGGTTCGAGGCGAGCCTGGAGTTCCGTACGGATCTGTACGAGCCCGAGGTGGTGCGGGGCTGGGCCGGCAGCTTCACGGCACTGCTCGGGGCGCTGGTGGCCGAGCCGGACCTCCCCGTGTCCCGGGCCCCGCTGGTGGCGGAGCCGGAGAGGCGGCGGCTGCTGTACACGCTCAACGAGAGCGCCGCCGTCCCGCCCGCGACGAGCCTGCCGGGCATGGTGGCGCGGCAGGCCTCGCGCACGCCTGACGCTGTGGCCGTGGAGTCCGGCACCGAGCGGCTCACCTACCGGGAGTTGCTGGAGCGGGCCGACGGGCTGGCCGGGGCGCTGCTGGAGCGCGGGGTGGGGCCCGAGACGGTGGTGGCGCTGGGGCTGGGGCGGTCGGTGGCCATGGTGGTGGCGATCCTGGCGGTGCAGCGGGCGGGCGGGGCTTACCTGCCGCTCGATCCCGATCATCCTGGGGAGCGGCTGGCGTACCAGGTGGCGGACGCCGGGGCGGCGCTGGTCGTCGCCGAGCCCGGGGTGCTGCCGCCGGGGCTGGGCGTGGAACGCGTCGGACCCAAAATTTCACACGTTAATGCGAAATTTCATGACATCGACCCTCGAAGTGCCGCCTACGTGATCTACACCTCGGGCTCCACCGGCCGCCCCAAGGGCGTCGTGGTCTCCCACGAGGGCGTCGCCGCACTGACCCACTCCCTCGTGACCTCCTTCGGCCTCTCGGGGACCAGCCGGATCCTGCAGCTCGGATCGCCGGCGTTCGACATCTCGGTGGCCGAGCTGTGCATGGCCTTCGGCTCCGGCGGCACCCTCGTCATCCCGCCCGGCGGCCCGCTGGTGGGAGCGGAGCTGGGACAGCTCCTGCGGGATCGGCGGGTCACCGCCGCCATCATCCCGCCGACGGTCCTGGCCACCGTCCCGCCCGGCGACCATCCCGACCTGCGCGCGCTGGCCTCGGGGGCGGACGTGTGCCCGCCTGAGCTGGTGGCGGCATGGACGGGCAGGCGGTTCATGAACGCGTACGGGCCGACGGAGACCACGGTCGCCGCCACCGTGAGCGACCCCCTCCACCCGGACGGGACCCTTCCCCCGATCGGCCGCCCGATCACCGGCACCCGCCTGTACGTCCTGGACGCCCGCCTGCGCCCGGTGCCGGTGGGCGTCCCCGGCGAGCTGTACGTCGGTGGCCCCGGAGTGGCCCGAGGCTACCTGGGCCGCCCCGGCCTCACGTCCGAACGTTTCGTCGGGGACCCGCACGGGACACCCGGCGATCGGATGTACCGCACCGGCGACCTCGTCCACCGGCGCGCGGACGGCCAGCTCCAGTTCCTCGGCCGCGCCGACGACCAGGTGAAGGTACGCGGCTTCCGCATCGAACCGGCCGAGATCGAGGCGGCGCTGGCAAGCCACCCCACGATCGCCCAGGCCGCCGTGGCCCTCCACGACGGCCGCCTGATCGCCTACCTCATCCCCCAGCCCTCACCCGGACGGACCCACACCCTCCCGCACACCGACCCCAACACGCCCGCCACCCGCACACAGACCGGATACGACGGGCCCGCACAGACCCGACCCAACGCGACCAAAACGCCCGCACACACCGAACCCGACACGGCCGGCGTCCCCGCACAGACCCGACCCGACCCGCTCGACACGCCCGAGACGGCCAGCGTGCTCCCACAGACCGGACCCGACATGGCCGGTGTGCTCGCGCACGCTGTCGCGGTGTTGCCCGTGCACATGGTGCCGAGCGAGTTCGTGGTGCTGGAGGCGCTGCCGCTCACGCCGCAGGGCAAGCTCGACCGGGCCGCCCTGCCCGCACCGGACACCGCGCCCACCGCGTCGCGCAAGCCGGTCACCGATCGGGAGTCCGCCCTGTGCGCGCTCTTCTCCGACCTCCTCGACCTGCCGGAGGTGGGCGCCGAGGACGACTTCTTCCGGCTCGGCGGCGACAGCGTCACGGCGATCCAGCTCGTCAGCCGGGCCAGAGCGCAGGGCCTCGGTCTCACGCCGCGCGAGGTGTTCGTCGCCAGGACCCCGGCCGCGCTGGCGGTGCTGGCCCGGCTGGCGCCGCTCACCGTCACGGACACCCCGGTCGGCAGGTTCCCGATCACGCCGATCATGCACTGGTGGCGCGAGCATGGCGGCCCGCTGGACACCTTCACCCAGTCCCTGGCCGTGCCCGTGCCCGAGGGCTGCGACGAGGAACGCATCAGAGCGGCCCTGCGCACGCTGACGACCCGGCACGCCGCACTGCGCACGCGCCTCCTGCGCCATTCGCCCGACGACTGGGAGCTGGAGGTCCCACCCCCGGAGGAGGCGGCGGAGGTCCCGTTCAGCCGGTTTGAGAAGCCGGAGACGGAGACGGGCACGAACCCGGACACGAACCCGAAGCCGGACCCGGACCCGGGCTCGGACACGAAGCCGGACCCGGGCTCGGACACGAAGCCGGACCCGGAGCGGGGGCAGATGATCGCCGCCGCCTGGACCGCCCCCGACCGGCTCCTGCTCACCGCGCACCACCTCGCCGTGGACGGCGTCTCCTGGCGCGCTCTCGGCCCGGAGCTCATCGCCCTCCTCCACGACCCCGCTGCACCCTCGCCCGCCCAGGGGACGTCGTTCGCCCGCTGGTCCCACCTCCTGGCCGCCGAGGCGGCGCGCCCGGAGCGGGTGGCGGCCGAGATGCCACTGTGGGAGGCCATGGCGGCGGACGGTGAGCCCCTTCTGGCCCCGCGTGGCCAGGACAACCCGACCTCCACCCACAACCCGAGCACGGCCCACAGCCCGAGCACGGCCCACGACCGGACCGCCACCCACAGCCCGAGCACCACCCACAACCCGAGCACGGCCCACGGCCCGATCGCCACCCACAACCCGCGGGCCACCCACGGCCCGAGCACGAGCCACGGCCCGCGCGCCGGCCAGGCTGGACGGCGCGCCCCGCGCTCCACCCTCACCACGACGCTCCCGCCCGATCTCACCGACCAGGCAATCACCCACCTCCCCGCCGCCTTCCGCTGCGGCCCCAACGAGGTGCTGCTGACCGCCCTGGCCATCGCCGTGACGAGGTGGCGCGGGGGGAAGAGCGTGCTGGTGGACGTCGAGGGCCACGGACGGGAGCCGTTCACGGACGACACCGACATCTCGGGCACGGTCGGCTGGTTCACCACCCAGTACCCCGTCTGCCTCGACCCCGCAGGCACCCCCGCGGAAGCGCTCAAACGCGTGAAGGAGCGGCTGCGCACCATCCCCTCGGGAGGTCTCGGTCACGGCCTGCTCCGCTACCTCAATCCGGACACCGCACCCAAGCTGGCCGCCCTCCCCACTCCCGACCTGCGCTTCAACTACCTGGGCAGGTTCGACGGCGAGCTGCTCGGCATGCCGGACACCCCGATGGCGTACGCGGTGGAGCTGGACGCGGTGGCCAGGCCGGGGCCGGACGGTCCACGGCTGGTGGCGAGCTGGTCCCACGACGCCGAGGCCGTCTCCCACGACCAGGTCGCGGCCCTCGCGGAGCTCTGGACGGCGGCGCTGGCAGAGCTGGCGGAGCAGCGGGACGAGGGCGGCGCGACCAGCTCCGACTTCCCGCTGGTCGAGCTGACGCAGGGCCAGATCGAGGCTCTTGAGGCGGACCTGGACGGCGACTGGTGAGCGGCAGGCTGGCCGACGTGCTGCCGCTCTCCCCCGCCCAGGAGGGCCTGCTCTTCCACGCCCTGTACGGCGGCGACGACGCGTACGTCATCCAGGCCCGCTTCACCATCGACGGCGAGGCCCATCCGGAACGCCTCCGCGAGGCGCTGGAGGCGCTGCTGGCCCGCCACCCGAACCTGCGCGCCTGCTTCCGCCACAAGGGCCTCGACCGCCCGGTCCAGCTCGTCCCCCACCGCGTACGCCTGCCCTGGACCGAGGTGGACCCGCCGTCGGAGGCCGACCTGGAGCGCATGCTGGAGGCCGACCGGCTACGCCCGTTCGACGTGACCCGGCCGCCGCTGGTGCGCGCCACGCTGGTGGGGCGGCGGGAGCTGGTGCTGACGATGCACCACCTCCTGGTGGACGGCTGGTCGATGCCGATCCTGGCCGGCGACCTGGCGGCTCTTTACGCGGGTGCGGAGCTGCCGCCCGCGCCCCCATACCGGGACTATCTGGCCTGGCTGCACGCCCAGGACCGCGAGCTGGCGTTGCGGGCCTGGCGGGAGGCGCTCGCGGACCTGCCGGGGCCGACGCTGCTCAGGCCGGGGGCGGGGGCGGAGAGCAGGCGGCGGGAGACGGTGGAGTTCGAGCTGTCCGCGGAGCTGAGCGGGTCCGTGCGGCGGCGGGCCAGGGAGGCGGGGGTGACGGTCAACACGCTGGTCCAGGCGGCGTGGGGGCTGGTGCTGGCGCGCATGACCGGGCGCGAGGACGTGGTGTTCGGCGCGGTGGTGTCCGGCCGGCCGCCGGAGGTCGCGGGCGTGGAGTCGATGGTGGGGCTGTTCATCAACACCCTGCCGGTACGGGTGCGTACCGGCGAACCCGGCCTCCTGCGCCGCCTGCAGGACGAGCAGGCCCGGTTGACGCCGTTCCATCATGTACGGCTGGCGGACGTGCGCCGTGGCACCGGCGGCGAGCTGTTCGACACCCTGCTCGCCTTCGAGAACTATCCCCGCTCCGGCCTGGACACCTCCGGCCTGCGCCTGACCGGGGTCGACGACGCCACCCACTACCCGCTCACGGTCACGGTGGTGGGGGGCGAGCGGCTCTGGGTGCGCCTGGGCCACCGGGCCGACCTGGTAAGCCGCGCCGAGGCCGAGGCCGTGGCCGCCCGCCTCACCCAGGCTTTGGAGACCGGAGCCCTGGAGAAGGCCGACGTGCTGCCGGCCGCGGAGTACCGGCTCCTGAGGTCCTGGAACGACACGGCGCGGACGCAGAGCGGCGGGTCGGTGCCTGAGCGGTTCGCCGCGCAGGTGGCGCGGGCGCCGGACGCCGTGGCCGTCGAGCACGGCGGGCGGGCGCTCACCTACGCCGAGCTGGACGCCCGCTCGGACCGGGTGGCCGCGCGGCTGAACATCGAGCCGGAGACTCCGGTCGCGCTGCTCATGGAGCGCTCCCCCGACCTGGTGGTGGCCCAGCTCGCGGTGCTCAAGGCGGGCGGCTGCTACGTGCCGCTGGATCCGGGGCAGCCGGGGGCCCGGCTGGCGTGGCTGCTGGAGGACAGCGGCGCCCGTGTCGTGCTGACCGAGCCGGACGAGGGCGAAACGGGTTTCCTCCCGAAGCCGATCCACCGGGAGGCCGCCGCGTACGTCATGTACACCTCGGGCTCCACCGGCACCCCCAAGGGCGTCGTCGTCACCCACGCGAACATCCTGGAACTCGCCTCCGACCAGCGTTTCACGAGCCACCGCCGGGTGCTGCTGCACAGTCCGCACACCTTCGACGCGGCCACGTACGAGCTGTGGGCCCCGCTCCTGAACGGCGGCACCGTCGTCATCGCCCCACCGGGCCCCCTCCACCCGGACACCGTCGAGCAGTCCGGACTCAGCGCGGTGTGGCTGACGGCCGAGCTGTTCCGCACCCTGGCCGACCTGGCGCCCGGCGCGCTCGCCCGCGTGCCGGAGGTGTGGGCGGGCGGCGACGTGGTGCCGCAGGACGCGGTGCGGCGGCTGGCGCGGCGCGGCGTCCAGGTCGTCAACGGGTACGGGCCCACGGAGACGACCACGTTCGCCACGAGCCACCACGTCGCCCCAGAACCGGCTCCCGGGCCCGTCCCGATCGGCCGGCCGCTCGACAACACCCGCGTGCACGTCCTGGACGCCCGCCTCCGCCCCGCCCCGATCGGCACGACCGGGGAGTTGTACATCGCGGGCACGGGGCTGGCCCGCGGCTACCTCGGCCGCCCAGGACAGACGGCCGAGCGGTTCGTGGCGGACCCGTTCGCGGCGGGCGAGCGGATGTACCGGACCGGGGACCTGGCGCGGTGGACGTTCGGCGGGGACCTGGAGTTCGCGGGCCGGGCGGACGGCCAGGTCAAGATCCGCGGGTTCCGGATCGAGCCAGGGGAGGTGGAGGCCGCGCTGGAGACCTGCCCGGACGTGCTGCGCGCCGTCGTCACCGCCCAGGCCGGTCCGCCGGGCAGGCGGCTGGTCGCCTACGTCGTGCCGGCCGGGGACGGGGCACCACTGGAACGGATACGGGACCACGCCGCCGCCCGCCTGCCCAAACACCTGCTCCCTTCCGAGTACGTCACTCTCGCCCACCTCCCGCTCACCCCGCACGGCAAGGTGGACCGCGCCGCCCTGCCCACCCCGCCCCCCGGCACGCATCCGGCCGCCGCCGAACCCAGGACCCCGCGGGAGAAGGAGTTGTGCGGACTGTTCGCCGAGGTGCTCGCGCTGCCGGGCGCGGGCCCTGACACCGACTTCTTCGAGTCAGGCGGCGACTCCCTCATGGCGATGCGCCTGGCGGCCGCGATCGAGTCCGGCCTGGGCATCCGCACCTCCATAGCCGCCCTGTTCGAGGCCCCCACCCCGGCCGGGCTCGCCGTCCGCCTCGACCGGGCGGCGCCGGAACTGGACCTCTCCCCGCTGCTGACGCTCCGGCGGGAGGGCGACGGGCCGCCGCTGTTCTGTGTGCATCCCGGCCGGGGCATCGGCTGGTCCTACACCGCCCTCCTGCCCCACCTGACCCACCAGGTCCATGCCCTGCAGTCGCCGGTGCTCCAGGATCCCGCCTACAGGCTGCCGGACACCATGCGGGAGCTGGCCGAGGACTATCTGGCACGCGTGCGGGCCGTCCGTCCAGAAGGGCCCTACCTGCTGCTCGGGCACTCCTTCGGCGGGCTGCTGGCGTACGAGATGGCCGCCCTGCTGCGCGCCGGCGGGCAGGACGTGGGGCTGGTCGCCTCGCTGGACGCGGTCCCCTGGCCGCCGGGGACGGAGGCGGACCCGGCGGACGCCGAGCAGGAGGCGCTGACCATCCTGCTGCGCACCCGCACCCTGCACCCCTACGCGCGGCCGGGACCGCTGGCGCGGGCGCGGGTGTTCGCGGCGGTGCGCGGCAGCGAGGGGCCGCTGTCGGGGCTGGACGACGATCACCTGTCGGCCGTGGCGGACACGGTGGCCGGGCATCTCCGGCTGGCCGTCACCTACCGGCCGCCCCCGTACGACGGCACGGTGCTGCTCTTCTCGGCCACCGCCCAGCCCGGCGGCCTGACCTCGGCGGCCAAGGCCGGGCGGTGGGCCCCCGCCCGCCCGCGGGTCCACGACCTCGACTGCGGCCACAGCGACCTGCTCAGGCCAGGCCCCGCCGCGCAGATCGCCGAAGTCCTCGAACCGATTCTGAGGGAGTTGTGATGGCGCCGGTTGAGTACGAGTTCCCCGTGTCGCCCGCGCAGGCCAGGATGCTGGTGCTCGACCAGCTCAACCCGGGCACCGCCCAGTACAACGTGCCTGTGGCCTTCGCCGTGCGCGGGCCCTTCGACGTGGCGGCCTTCCAGGCGAGCCTGGACGCCTCGGTGGCCCGCCACGAGGCGCTGCGCACGGTGTTCCGCCCGCACGACGGCCAGTACCTCCAGGTCGTCGCGGAGCAGGCGAAGGCGGCGGTGCGCGTGGTGCGCGACGTCCCCGCCGGTGACGCGCGGGCGCTGCTGGCGGCCGAGGCGGCCAGGCCGTTCGACGTCGAGGCGGGGCCGCTGCTGCGATGCGTTGTCTACGCCCTCGACGACGGCCACCACCTCGTCCTGCTCACGGCCCATCATCTGGTCTGCGACGGCTGGTCCCTGCGGCTCCTCCTGCAGGAACTCGGCGACGCCTACGCGCTCTCGGACGCCCCGCAGTCCCCCGGCTACTCCGCCTCGCCCTCGGACGCCCCGCAGTACCCCTCCTCGTCCTCGGACGCCCTGCAAGACCCCTCCTCGCCCCCGGACGCCCCGCAAGACCCCTCCTCGCCCCCGGACACCCCGCAAGACCCCTCCTCGCCCCCAGACGCCCTGCAGTACCCCGACTACGCGGTCTGGCAGCGCGAACGCCTCGCCTCGCACGCCCTCGACGAGGCGATCGCGTACTGGACGGACGAGCTCAGGGACGTCCCCCGGACGCTGGCCCTGCCCACCGATCGCCCCCGCCCGGCCGTCCAGTCCACCTCCGGCGGGGTGTGCCGCCTCGACCTGGCTCCGGACACCCGGGAGCGCCTGGCCAAGGTCGCCGCCGAGCGGAGCGCGACACCGTTCGCCGCCATGTTCGCCGCCTTCGCCGCGTTCCTGACCCGCGTCACCGGCCAGCGCGACTTCGTGGTGGGCGTGCCGGTGTCGGGCCGCGACCACCCGGAGCTGCAGGGCCTCATCGGCCTGCTGGCGAACACGCTGGCCGTCCGCGCCGACGTGACCGGCGAGCCGTCCTACCTCGACCTCGTCACCCGTGTACGCGACCGCCTCCGCACCGCCCACCCCCACCAGGAGGCCCCGTTCGAGGCCGTGGTCGAGGCCCTCGCCCCGGGCAGGGAGCTCAGCCACGACCCCCTCGTCCAGGTCATGCTGGCCTACGACGACGACACCCGGCTCACCCTCGGCCTCCCACCGGGCACCACGGCACAGCGCCTCGAACTCCTCCTGGACGACGCCAAGTTCGACCTGCTCTTGAGCGTGCAACGGGACGGGGACGACCTGGCCGCCCACCTGGTGTACCGGACCGACCTTTTCGAGCCGGGCACGATCCGCCACTGGGCGCGGGCGTTCGAGACGCTGCTCGACGGCCTGCTCGACCGCCCCGACCTGCCCGTGAGCGCCGTTGACCTGCTCCCGCCCGAGGAACGCCGCCGCATCCTGTACGACTGGAACCGCACCGCCGCCCCCGCCCCCGCCCGCCTCGTCCCCGACCTGGTGGCCGAGCGCGCCGCGGCGTGCCCTGACGCGACGGCGCTGGTCCACGGCACGACGAGGCTCACCTACCGGGAGTTGCTGGAGCGCGCCGACCACCTGGCCGACCGGCTGCGGGCGGCGGGCGTGGGCCCGGGGGTGCCGGTGGGGCTCTGCCTGCCCAGAGGCGCCGAGATGGCGGTGGCCGCGCTGGGAGTGTTGCGCGCGGGCGGCGCGTACGTCCCCCTCGACCCCGGCCACCCCGAGGCCCGCCTGAGGTTCATGATCGCCGACTCCGGCGCCCGCCTGCTGATCGCCGACGGGCCGAGGGATCTCGGAGTGCCGGTGGCCACGTTCGGCGAGGGGCGGATCCCGGCCGTAGGTCCCGTGCCGGCCGCGCCGCCCGGCCCGGCCGACCTCGCGTACATCCTTTACACCTCCGGCTCCACGGGCACCCCCAAGGGCGTCGCCGTCGAGCACCGCGCCCTACTGAACCTGGCCACCGCCGTACGCCCCCAGTTCCCCGTCACCGGCGAGGACCGCGTGCTGCAGTACGTGTCGTTCGGGTTCGACGTGGCCGTGTCCGACCTGTTCTTCGCCTTCGTGGCCGGGGCGGAGCTGCACGTGGCGGCCGAGGGGGAACGGCTCGGCGACGACCTGTACGCCCGTCTGCGCGACTCCCGCATCACCTACGCCTTCCTGCCCCCGTCCGCCGCCATGTCGTTGCCGTGCCCGCCGGACGCGCTGCCCGACCTGCGCACGCTGGCCGTCGGCGGCGAGGCGTGCCCGCCCGAGCTGGTGGAACGCTGGGCGGGTCCCGGGCGGCGGGTGGTGGACGCGTACGGGCCGAGCGAGACCACCGTGTACGCCACCACGGCCGACCTCGTACCCGGCCGTCCCGTGGTGATCGGCCGCCCGGTGGCGGGGGCCCGCGCGTACGTCCTGGACGAACGCCTGCGCCCTGTTCCCGTCGGGGTGACGGGCGAGATCTACCTGGCGGGCTCGGGCATGGCCCGCGGGTACGCCAACCGCCCGGGGATGACGGCCGAGCGCTTCGCCGCCGACCCGTTCGGGCCGCCGGGCGAGCGCATGTACCGTACCGGCGACCTCGGCCGCTACGACGCCGACGGCGTGCTGTCCTACCTCGGGCGCGTGGACACCCAGGTCAAGCTGCGCGGCTTCCGCGTCGAGCTGGGCGAGATCGAAACGGTGCTGGCCGCGCACCCGAGGGTCTCGGTCGCCGCGGCGACCGTCCGCGAAGACCGCCTGGCCGTGTACGCGGTCCTGGCCCGCGACCCCGGACCGGGAAACGGCGGGCAACTCACGAACGACACCGGGCCGGGAAACGGCGGAGAACCCGCGAGCGACACCGGATCCGGGAACGGCGAAGAACCCGCGAGTGGCGCGGAGGAGGCGGACGGCGGGAGGCGGGGGCGTGGGGAGCCGTGGGGGGCGGCGGAGGTGCGGGCGTGGCTGGGCGCGCGGCTGCCCGGTTACATGGTGCCCGACCTGGTCGTCTTCCTGGAGGAGCTGCCGGTCAACGCCTCGGGCAAGGTGGACAGGGCCAGGCTGCCTGAGCCGCCGCTCACCCGCCCCGACCTGGCGGCCCCGTACACGGCCCCGGCCACCCCCGCGGAACGGCGGCTGGCGGGGGTGTGGGCGGAGGTGCTCGGCCTGGCCCAGGTCGGCCTGCACGACAACTTCTTCGACCTGGGCGGCAACTCGATCCGGCTCCTCGCCGTACTGGCGGCGCTGCGCGAACGCGGGCAGGACGGCGGGCTCAAGCTGGTGGACCTGTTCCGCCACCCCACGGTCGCCACGCTCGCCACCCGCCTGGACGGCGCCGGTCCGGACGACCACGGCGAGGCGCGGGGCAGGGGACAGGACAGACGTGAACGCCTGGCCGCCCGCAGAACCACCAGGAACGTACAGAGAGGCGGCACGCAATGACGACCGACGTACCGGCGGTGGCCATCGTGGGGATGAGCGGACGCTTCCCCGGGGCCCGCGACCTGGGTGAGTTCTGGCGGAACCTGCGCGAGGGCGTCTGCTCGATCACCGACTTCACCGATGAGGAGCTGCTGGCGGCCGGGGTGGACGCCGCCGAGTCGCGCGGCCCCGGGTACGTGGCCTCGAAGGGGTTCCTGGCGGAGGCCGACCGGTTCGAGCACGAACTGTTCGGGTTCAACGCCACGGAGGCGGCGGCGCTGGACCCGCAACATCGGCAGTTGCTGGAAACGGCGTGGTCGGCGCTGGAGGACGCCGGGTACGACCCGCGCCGCCCGCCCGGCAGGACCGGCGTGTACGTGGGCGGCGGGCCCACGGAGCACGCGGTCGCGGCCCAGGTGGACGGCCGGCTGCGGGCCAGGCTCGGGCCCATGCACGTGCGGGTGTTCACCGATCGGGAGTTCCTGGCGGGCTGGCTGTCGTACCGGCTGGGCCTGACAGGACCGAGCCTCACCGTGCAGACGGGCTGCTCGACCTCGCTCGCCACCGTGCACGTGGCCGTGCAGGCGCTGCTGGTCGGGGAGTGCGACACGGCGCTGGCGGGCGGGGTGTCCATCGACTCGCCGTACGCCCGCGGCTACCTGTACGAGCCCGGCGGCATCTCCTCCCCCGACGGCCGCTGCCGGCCCTTCGACGAGAAGGCGGCGGGCACGGTCGGCGGCAACGGCGTCGGGCTGGTGGTGCTCAGGCGCCTGGAGGACGCGGTGGCCGACGGCGACCCGATCCACGCCGTCATACGCGGCACGGCGGCCTCCAACGACGGCCCCGGCCGGGTGGGGTTCACCGCGCCCGGGGTGGAGGGGCAGATCTCGGCCATCGTGGAGGCGTGGGCGGCGGCGGGGCTGGACCCGGCGGACGCGCAGTTCCTGGAGGCGCACGGGACGGGCACGGACCTCGGCGACCGCATCGAGGTCACCGCCGCGGCGGCGGCGTTCGACGGGGCGCGGTGCGCGATCGGCTCGGTGAAGTCCAACGTCGGGCATCTCAACGCGGCGGCGGGCGTGGCTGGGCTGATCAAGGTGGCGCTGATGCTCCGCCACCGCACGATGGTCCCCACGGTCAACGTCACCCGCCCGCACCCCGACCTGGCCCTGCACACCACACCGTTCGATCTCCTCACCCACACCTCGGACTGGGAACGCCCGGCCGGGGGAACCCGCCTGGCCGGTCTCTCGTCATTGGGCATCGGCGGCACGAACGTGCACGTCGTCCTGGAGGAGCCCCCAGGTGACGCGCCCACGCCGTCGGCGGAGGGCCAGGCCCAGGCCGCCGCAGCACTCCCGGCGCAGGGCCAGGCCGCCGTAGCGCTGCCCGCCACGCCCTTGGTGGAGGGCCAGGCCGCCGTGGTGCTGCCGCTGTCCGCCAGGACCGAAGATCAGCTCGCCACCGCCGCCCGCCGCCTGGCCACCGCCCTGCGTGCCCCCGGCGCGCGCCCGCTGGCCGACGTCGCCCACACCCTCGCCCATGGCCGAGCCGCCCTGGACGCCCGCGCCTACGTGGTGGCCACGACCCGCGAACAGGCCGCCACGGCCCTGGACGCGCTGAACTGGGGCCGGGACGACCCGCTGGGCGAGGCGTGGGCAGCGGGGCAGGACGTCGTGTGGCCCGGAGGCCGGCGCGTCCGCCTGCCCACCTACCCCTTCGCGGGACCCCACCACGGCGCCCTCACCCTGGGCGTCGCCCCGGCGCCCCCGCAAGAAGACAGGGAGGACGACCGGCCCGGCACGGCCTCGGCGGTGACCGAGCTGTTCATGACCACCCTGGCCCTGACCTCCCCTGACGACCTGGCGCGCACGTACTTCGCCGTGGGCGGCGACTCGCTGACCGCCGTCTTCCTGGTCAGCGAGCTGCGCGACCGCTTCGCCCTGGAAGTCCCCATCGAGCTGTTCCTCACCGAGCTGCCCCTCCGCGACCTCGTCGAGCGCGCCGTACGCGGCGAGGAGGACGACCTGCTCGGCGACCTCCTCGACGAGCTCGAACAATGAGCCGCCCCCAGCCGGACCCGGCCGCGCTGGACGACCTGGACCTCCTGGACCCGCAGGTGCACGCCGCCCACGACCTCACCCCGCTCTGGCGCCGGCTGCGCGCCCACGACCCGGTGCGCAGGCACGACCGCTTCTGGAGCGTCACCCGCCACGCCGACGTCCTGCGCGTCGTACGCGACCCGGACACCTTCACCTCCCTCCAGGGCAACATGCTCCGCACCCTGCTGCGCGGTCACGACCCGGGGGCGGGCAAGATGATCGTGGTCACGGACGGCCCCAAACACGCCGGCCTGCGCCGCCTGCTCACGCCCGGCTTCGGCCCCCGTACGCTCGGCCCCGTCACCCGCTCGATCACGGAGGCCACCCGCGACCTGCTCGCCGCCCTGGTACGCCGGGGCGGCGGCGACTTCGTGGCCGAGGTGGCCGCCCAGGTGCCGCTGCGCGCGATCTGCGACCTGCTCGGTGTCCCCGAACACGACCGCCTGCGCGTGCTGGAACTGACGGGCGAGGCCATGCTGGGCGAAACCCCTGCCACCAGTGACATGGCCGTCAGGATCGCCCAGAGCGAGATCCTGCTCTACTACACCCGCCTGGCCGCCGAACGCAGAACGGCCCCCGGCGACGACATCATCAGCCTGCTCGTCTCCGGCGAGGCGGAACTCACGGAGGAGGAGGTGCTGCTCAACTGCTACAACCTCATCATCGGCGGCGACGAGACCGCCCGCCTGGCGATGGCCGGCGGGCTGCTGGCGCTGGCCACGTACGAGGAGGAGTGGGCGCGCCTGCGCGCGGACCCCTCGCTCGTCGAGACCGCCACCGAGGAGATCCTGCGCTGGACCACCCCGGCCGCCCACGTGGGCAGGATGGCCGTGCGGGAGGCCGAGATCGGTGGCAGGCGGATCGGGAAGGGCGAGGTGGTGGCGTTGTGGACGGCGTCGGCCAACCGCGACGAGGCGGTGTTCGACGAGCCCGACCGGTTCGACGTGGGCAGGCGGCCGAACAAGCACCTGACCTTCGGCTACGGCCCGCACTTCTGCCTGGGCGCCCAGCTCGCCCGCGCCGAGATCCGGGCCCTGCTGTCCGAACTGCGCCGCACGGTGTCGGCCGTCGAGGTGACAGGACCGGTGACCTGGCTGCCGTCGAATTTCGTCAACGGCGTCGCGACACTGCCCGTCGCACTCTCGGCAGGAGCCCTCTGACATAGCCTGCAGGTATGTCCGTCCAACTGAACCACACGATCGTGCCGGCCAGGGACAGAGACGCGACGGCGGCCTTCTTCGTCGAGGTACTCGGCCTGAAGCCGGCGCCGGTCTACGGGCCGTTCCGCGTCGTCTCGCTCGGCAACGACGTCTCGCTCGACGTCGTGCAGGCGGGCGACGACCTGCCGTCCCAGCATTACGCGTTCCTGGTCGGCGAGGACGAGTTCGACCAGATCTGGGGCCGGATCAAGGAGCGCGGCCTGACATACTACGCCGATCCGCACCACCAGCGGCGGGGGCAGATCAACACCAACGACGGCGGGCGCGGCCTCTACTGGTCCGACCCCAACGGGCACAACCTGGAGATCCTCACGGTCCCGTACGGCGGCTGGAAACAGGGCTAGGGCGCCAGCGCCTCGAGCGCCTCCTCGGCCCGGCGCATCGCCTCCTTGGCATCGGCCGCGGGGATCTCGCGGTCGAAGTTCAGGTCGTGGAAGACGTCCGTCACGCCGCGGGCGGCCAGTTCGTCCACGTCGCGGCGGATCTTGTCGTACGTGCCGGTCAGCGGACGCTCGCCGTCGACGGCCCTGACCTGCGTGGCGCCGCGGCACACGAACCTGAAGTCGTTCACGTCCCGCCCGGCCCCGGCCAGCTCCGCCTTGATCAGCTCGACCCGCCCGGCGATCGCGGACAGGTCCTCCCTGCTGGAGCTGACCCACCCGCCGGCCAGCCGGGCGGCGCGGCGCAGCGCGACCTCGGCCGTGCCGCCGAGCAGGATCCGCGGCGGCCCCGGCACCGGCTTGGGGTCGATGTAGGAGGGCGGCACGCGGTAGAACTCGCCCGTGTGCTCCACCACGTCGTCGGTCCACGCCTTGCGCAGCACCTCGACGAACTCCTCGCCCCTGCGCCCGCGCCCCGCCATGTCCACGCCGGTCGCCTCGAACTCCTCCGGCACCCAGCCCAGCCCGATCCCGGCGGTGACCCGGCCGCCCGAGAGCGTCTGCAGCGTGGCGAGCTGCTTGGCCAGCACGACCGGCTGCACGTAGGCGTTGATCACCGCCACGCCCAGCCCGATGCGGCTCGTCACGGCCGAGACGTGGGCCAGCGTGATGAGCGGATCCTGCACGGAGCGGTAGGTGGGCCCCATGGTGTGCCCGACCGGGTACAACACCCGCTGGAACGTCCAGAGCTCGGAATAGCCGAGCTCCTCGGCCCTGGTGGCGATGCGACGCATGTTCTCCGGCGTGGCCCACGGCCCTGACTGGGGTACGGCGAAACCGACTCTCATGCCCCCTAGTCTGTACGAGTGGGTCTGGAGGCGGAACTGGCGGGTATCGCCGCGGCGTACGGCGGCACGGGCGCGCCCGTGTTACATCCGACACGCACGGATGTCGTGGTGTTACGCAGGGGCGAGGTCGTGGTCAAGGCCCACTCGGCACGCGACGACGCCGAGGCGCTGCGGCCGAGGTTGCGGGCGGCGGCGTCGGCCGCGGTGAGCGGGATGATGCTGGCCCCGCTGGAGCCCGAGGTGTTGTCGGCGGCCGGGCGGGCGGTGACGGTGTGGCCGGCGGGCCGCCCCGTGTCGCAGGACGACCCCGATTCCGCGCCGTGGGAGGAGGGCGCCCGGATGCTGGCCAGGCTGCACGCCGTCCCCCTCACCCTGCTGCCGGAGCTGCCCCCCGCCGGAGGTCCCGCGAGGGCCGCCCGCGCGGTGGCCCGCATGCCCGGCGACGGCCCCGTGGAGCAGCTCGTCAGGCGGACGTTCAAGGAGCTGCCTGAGCCGGAGCCGCTGCCCGGCCTGCTCACTCATGGTGACTGGCATCTGGGCCAGCTCGTGCACCGCGACCGCTGGCTGCTGATCGACGTGGACGACCTCGGCATCGGCGACCCGGCATGGGACCTGGCCAGGCCGGCCGCCTGGTATGCCGCGGGGCTGCTGGAGCCGGCCGTGTGGGAGCGGTTCCTGGGGGCGTACCTGGCCTCCGGCGGACCGGCCCTGGGCCAGGGCGACGACCCGTGGCGGCGGCTCGACGCGCCGGCCCGGGCGCTCACCGTTCAGCTCGCCGCGGTGGCCGTGGTCAACGCCGGGCGCGAGGCACGGGAACTGGATGAGGTCGAGCACTCGTTAATCGAGGCGTGCGACAGAATCGTCCGATCGTGACGAGGTCGCGCGCGGTAGGTTTCACCCTGAGACCTCGAAGCCAAGGAGAGCGACTGAGATGCAGTGCCCTAAGTGCCGCGGGAGCATGCGGACCTATGAGCGCAACGGCGTCCACATCGAGCAGTGCGACAACTGCCGGGGGATCTTCCTCGACTACGGCGAGCTTGAGACGCTGACCCGGATGGAGACGCAGTATCACGCGGCTCCCCCGCCCCCCGCCCCCGGTCCCGGTCCGGCCTGGGGTGCCCCGCAACATCACGGTGGCGGCCACTACGGCGGCCATCACCGTGGGCAGCGCAGCTGGGTGGGCATGCTGTTCTCGACCTGATCGCAGAGGCCGCGCACCACGCGTCGGTGCGCGGCCTGCCCCGTAATTCCGTTGGCTTCGTACCGTAGATCCGGGTCCAATGGCCCCATGGATCATGTGAAGCTGAACCGGCGTTATTGGGACGACGAGGCGGCCGGATACCACGGGCCGCTCGCCCGCGCCGCGTGGGCGCGGCCTGAGCCGTGCTGGGGTCTGTGGGCGACTCCGGAGTCAGAGATTTCGGCGCTGCCCGATGACGTGGCCGGGATGGCGTCCGTCGAGCTGGGTTGCGGGACGGCCTACGTGTCGGCCTGGTTGTCCAGGGCGGGCGCCCGCCCGGTCGGCGTCGACATCTCGCGCGAGCAGCTCGCCACCGCCCGCGCCATGCAGGCCGAGTTCGGGCTCGGCTTCCCGTTGCTGCTCGGCGACGCCGAGCGCGTCCCGTGCGGTGACGGCCTCTTCGACCTGGCGATCAGCGAATACGGGGCCTCGCTCTGGTGCGACCCCTACCGCTGGATCCCCGAGGCCGCCCGGCTGCTGCGGCCCGGCGGCCGGCTGATGTTCCTGTACCGCTCACCGCTGTTCGCGATGTGCGTTCCGTCCGCGGGCCAGGCGTCGGACACCCTGCTCCGCCCGCAGTTCGGCCTGCGCCGGCTGACGTCGGGCACCGCCACGGAGTTCACGCTGCCGCACGGCGAGATGATCAGGTTGCTGCGCTCCTGCGGCTTCGTGGTCGAGGATCTGATCGAGATCCAGGCGCCCAAGCCCGCGCACCGCGACTACGGGGAGGTCTCCGCGGACTGGGCGCACGACTGGCCCAGCGAGGAGATCTGGAAGGCCCGGCTGAGCGGTTGAGGGTCAGCCGGGGAAGTCGTCCGGGTCCACGGGCGCGGTCTTGGCGTTGCCGCCGGAGATGGCGTGCAGCGTGATCCGCCAGTCGTGCCAGAGGATCTGCGTGGAGGTGAACGTCGTCTTGAACTTCACCGTCTTCTCGAACCGCTCGAAGCTGCAGTCGCGGGTGAAGGCTTTGCTCTTGCCCTCCCAGTCGGCGCCGTGCGTGAAGTAGATCTTGTAGCCGCCGTCGCGCACGCCCTTGACCTTGAACTTCGTCTTTCTGCGCACGTAGACGCTGAACTGCTTGCTGCCGCCCTTGACGACGGTGACGACCGCGTCGAGGCTGCCGCCGTTGTCGATCTCCAGGGAGCTGCGGCCGTTGAGCGCGCTGCCCTTGCTGATGAACGCGCCGTTGCGCAGCCGCCTGGTCTGCCGGTCGGCGGCCTTCACGGCCACCACGTCGGCCGGGTAGTCGCCGGCGCTCTGCAGGGCCTGGCCGGCCTCGTCGAGGGCGGCCAGCTTGTCGTCGAGGTCGGTGAGCACGGCCGAGGAGGTGCACAGGTCCCGCGCGCCGACCTTGCCCGCCGTGGAGCCCAGGCCGGTGGCGAACTCGCGCAGGCTGGCGACGTAGGTCTCGTGCTGGGCGCGTACGGCCTCGGGCGGGGCTAGGGCGGACAGGGCGTCGGCGGCGCCGGTCAGCGCCTCCTCGGCCCGCCCCACGCGCTGGTCCAGCGCCTTGAGGCCGCGCGCCCCCGCCATCGAGCCGATCGCGGCGGTCATCGGCTTGCGCCGGCTCTCAAGCTCGCTCTTGTACGCCTCGGGCGTCATCGCGGCCGCGCTCTGGCCGCCGCCCGCGGTGCCGCCACTGGTGGCGGGAACCGCGCCGTTGCCCCCCGCGACACCCGTGACCTTCGCCTCGCCGCCGGTCGGCGACGAGCCGGTGCCCGAGGAGCACGCGCCGACGGTGGTGACGGTCGCCAGAGCGAGAACACAGGAGATCAACCGGGGTGTAGCCACCTGCCACACTATCGCCGGGTTGATCCCCAACCGTCAATCACGATTCGGACAGTCCCTCCTCCCGGTCCTGCCGCAACCAGCGGGTCATCCCCAGCGTCTCCAGGAAGGGGAGGTCGTGGCTGGCCACGACGAGCGCCCCCCGGTAGGCCGCCAGCGCCTGGGCGAGCTCCCTGACGCTGGCCATGTCCAGGTTGTTGGTGGGCTCGTCGAGCAGGAGGAGCTGCGGCGGCGGCTCGGCCGACAGCAGCGCGGCGAGCGTGGCGCGGAAACGTTCGCCGCCCGACAGCGTGCCCACGGCCTGGTTGGCCCGCTCCCCGCGGAACAGGAACCGGGCCAGGCGGGCGCGTACGTCGTTCACCGAGGCGGAGGGGGCCATGGCGCGCACGTTGTCCACCACGCTCAGCGCGTCGTCCAGCAGGTCGAGCCGCTGCGGCAGGTAGCGGACCGGCACGTGGGCGCCGTGCTCGGCGATGCGCTTGAGCAGCGTGGTCTTGCCCGAGCCGTTGGGGCCGAGCAGCGCGATCCGCTCGGGCCCGCGGACGACGAGTGTCTCCAGCACGGCCACCTGGGCCTCCCCGTCAGACGGCCCGTCAGACGGCCCGTCAGGAAGACGCGGCTCCAGCGAGAGACTCAGGACCGTGCGGCCCGCGGGCACCTCGGTGCCGGGGAGCTCGATGCGGATCTCCGCGTCGTCGCGCACGGCCAGCTCGGCCTCGGTCAGCCGGTCACGGGCCTCCTCCAGCTTCTCCTGGTGCAGGCCGCGCTGCTTGCCCGCGCTCACCTGGGCCTTGCGTTTGAGCCCGTTCGCGACGATCTTGGGCACCTTCTTGTTCTCGAACGCCTTCCTGCCGGTGCGCAGACCCCGGTCGATCCTGATCCTGGCCTCGATGAGCTCGCGCTGCTGACGGCGGATCTCGCCCTCCGCGGTGCGCACGCCGCGCTCGGCCGCCTCCTGTTCGGCGGCGACCTGCTCCTCGTAGGAGGTGAGGTTGCCGCCGTACATGCGTACGGAGCCCTCGCGCAGCTCGGCGATCTGGTCGAGGAGTTCGAGCAGCGCCCGGTCGTGGCTGACCACCAGCAGCACCCCCTGCCAGGCGGCGACGGCGGCGTAGAGCCGGCGGCGCGCGTCCAGGTCGAGGTTGTTGGTGGGCTCGTCGAGCAGCAGCACGTCGGGCCGCTTCAGCAGTTGCGCGGCCAGCGCGACCATGATGGTCTCGCCGCCGGACAACGTGCCGACCGTGCGGTCGAGCCCGACGTGGTCCAGCCCGAGCCGGTCCAGCTCGGCCCTGGCGCGCTCCTCGACGTCCCAGTCGTCCCCGACCGCGGTGAAGTGCTCCTCCGCGACGTCACCACCCTCGATGGCGTGCAGCGCGGCCCGCGTGGCGCTGATCTCCAGCAGGTCCGACACGGTACGGCCGGCGCCCAGCGGCACGTTCTGCGGCAGATAGCCCACCACGCCCGGGACGGACACCGACCCGGAGCGCGGGACCAGCTCGCGGGCGATGAGCTTGAGCAGGGTCGACTTGCCCGACCCGTTGAGCCCGATGAGCCCGGTACGCCCCGCGGGAAACGCTGCGTCGAGCCCGTTGAGCACGGTGGTGCCGTCCGGCCAGCCGAAGGACACATGATCGACCACGATAGAAAAATGCATAAGGCGGCTCCCATCACAAAACTCGATATTTCGTGACTTGGCGGGAATCACCGCAAATACGCGCAACACAGGGGGAACTCGGAATCGGAGTCCGCGACAGGGGCGAGGATGTCCTCGAGGTCCAGGTGATGCGCGCATGCCCAGGACAGGGCGGAACGGCGCGGTGCCCGCGACCTCAGACCCTCACGTCAACTGCCCCCACGGTTCGGCGATAAGACGTCCGGCACTATATGCGACACCAGGCTCAGCCGTCAACCTTCCTGGCCCGGTGCGCCGCCACGTTGACCCGGTTCGCGCAGGCCAGGGAGCAGAACCGGCGCCGCCCGTTACGCGAGGTGTCGACGTAGACGACCGCGCACCCCTCCCGGTCGCACCGCCCCAGCCGCCGCCCTCCGGCGAATGACAACGCCATGGCCAGCCCGCCCGCCGTGGTGTCCCTGGCCCTGGCGACGATGTCGGCGTCGATGGAGAAGAAGTGCAGGTGGGGCTCGCGGCCGTCGTGGGCGCTGACGTACGGCCTGGCCGCGGTCTCGTCGAGCAGGGCGTTGACCAGCTTGATCTGCGTCTCCTGGTCGGTCTCCCCGAACACCGGGGCGAGCCTGGCCGCCCACGCCCGCAGCTCCGCGGCCTGGGCGGGGGTGACGGCGGCACGCAGCAGGCGGTGCTCGGTCAGCATCGCCTCCACGGCCGGAGGGCTGAAGTCTGTGGCGCTGACCAGCGCCGCGGCGAGGGCCGCCCCGTTGCCGCCGTAAGCGTTGAAATGCACAAGCTCATTACATCAGGTTGGAAGCATGCACTCCAGAGACCTGCACGATCCGCTCGCCATGACCGTCGTGTCGTCGCATCGCACGTCGGAGGGTGTGGTGTCGTACTTACGGTGTGCGTGCGGAGCGTGGGAGGTGCGAACGGCGGGGCTGGTCGGGACCGCCAGGCCAGGTCCGCGATCGGCCCGGACCATCGACTGACACGGCGCCGTCGTCCTAGAGTCGGGGCCAACACCCCCCAGGAGGTCAGGCATGTCCAGCATTCCCTCCCTGCTACGCGACCGGATCGCGGCGACCCCCGACGCGGAGGCCTACCGTGTGCCCGCCGACGGAGGATGGGCCTCGTTGTCATGGCGGGAGGTGGGCGAGCGGGTCCGCGGGCTGGCACTGGGCCTGGCCGGGCTGGGCTCGCGGCCGGGCACCCGCGTGTCGATCCTCTGCTCGACCCGCCTCGAGTGGATCCTCTGCGACCTGGCGGTGCTCTCGACCGGCGCGGCCACGACCACGATCTACCCGTCCAACACCGCCGCCGAGTCCGCGTTCGTGATCACCGACTCGGGCAGCACGATCGTCATCGCCGAGAACGACGACCAGGTCGCCAAGCTCAGGTCGGTGCAGAAGGAACTGCCCGACGTCACGCACGTGGTGGTCATCGACGGCTCCCCCAGCGACGACGGCTGGGTGGTCCCGCTCGACAGTGTGACCGGCGAGGGCGACTACGACGCGATGGTGGACGCCATCGCCCAGGACGACCTCGCCACCCTCATCTACACCTCGGGCACGACCGGCCGCCCCAAGGGCGTGGAGCTGACCCACGACAACTGGCTCTACGCGGCCGGAGCGGTCCGCGAGATCGACCTCATCTCCCCCACCGACCTGCACTTCCTGTGGCTGCCGCTGTCGCACTCGTTCGGCAAGCTGCTGGAGGTCGTGATGATCGGCATCGGCGTGCCGACCGCGATCGACGGCCGCCTCGACAAGATCGCCGAGAACCTCGGCGTGCTGAGACCGACGGTCATGGCCGCCGCGCCGCGCATCTTCGAGAAGATCCACAACACGGTCGTGGCGAACATGCGCAACGACGGCGGCCTCAAGCTGCGCATCTTCACCTGGGCGCGGCGCACCGGCCTCCGCGTCACCCGGGCCCGCCAGCGCGGCGCCGCGATCCCGTTCACCACCCGCGCCGAATACGCCCTGGCCGACCGCCTGGTCTTCGCCAAGCTCCGCGAGCGGTTCGGCGGCCGGATCCGCTTCTTCATCTCCGGCGCCGCCCCGCTGTCCCAGGACATCGCCGAGTTCTTCGACGCGGCGGGCCTGACCATCCTGGAGGGGTACGGCCTGACGGAGTCGTCGGCGGGCAGCTTCCTCAACCGCCCGGAGTCGGTGCGGTTCGGCACCGTCGGCCTGCCGTTCCCCGGCACCGAGGTGCGCATCGCCGACGACGGGGAGATCCTGATCGGCGGGCGCGGCATCATGCGCGGCTACCACGGGCTGCCGCAGGAGAGCGCCGAGGCGCTGGAGGACGGCTGGCTGCACACCGGCGACATCGGCGAACTGGACGAGGCCGGGCGGCTGCGCATCACCGACCGCAAGAAGGAGCTGATCAAGACCTCCGGCGGCAAGTACGTCGCACCGACCTACCTGGAGGGCCGGATCAAGGCGGCCTGCCCGTACGCCTCGCACGTGTTCGTCCACGGCGACCTGCGCAACTACGTCACGGCGCTGGTCACCCTCGACATGGAGGTGGTGGGGCCGTGGGCGCGGGCGGAGTCGCTGCCCACAGACCCCGGGGAGCTGCGCGAGCACCCGCGCGTGCGCGAGGAGGTCGAGAAGGCGATCGACCAGGTCAACGCGGGTGAGGCCGGCTACGCCACGGTCAAGAAGTTCGCGATCCTGGCCGAGGACTTCACGGTGGAGACGGGCGAGCTGACGCCCAGCCTCAAGATCAAGCGCAAGGCCGTCGAGGAGCGCCACCGCGCCGTCCTCGACGCCTTCTACGCCTGACCGGCCCCGCGGCCGGGGGTCAGGCGGGTGCGCCCCTCAGAGCACCCGCTTGGCCCCCGGCAACGAGCGCACCAGGTAGGCCACCCACCAGCACAGCGGCAGCGCCAGGAGCAGCAGGACCGCGAACTTCACGATCGCGATCGCGTCCAGCCAGCGCAGGGCCCAGCCCAGGCCGACCAGCACGAGCGGGTGGATGATGTAGACGGTGAAGGAGTGCTCGGCCAGGAACCGGCCGCGCGGCCCCTGCGTGTTGAACCGCTCCCTGAACACCACCGTCAGCCCGATGATCATGCTGACGGCGAAGACGGACTGCCACAGCGCCATCAGCGCCGTGGACACGGCACCGCTGGTCAGGATCATCGGTGGCAGCAGCACCGCGCTCGACACGCCCGCCGTGACCAGCCCGAGCCGCCCCGCCCGCGCGGGCAGCGCCTCGAACCAGCCGCGCCGGTAGGCGACGCATCCGAGCACGAACATGGAGACGTACTGCGGCAGGAAGTCCGGCGTCGGCAGCCCGAGCACCGGCACGTAGCTGCCGGTCGGCACCGGGATCCGCCACAGGAACGTGACGAGCGCCAGCCCCAGCACGAACGCCGCGATCCACGCGAACCCCGGCGCCTCGGTGCGCTCCCCCATCGGCCGGCGCCGGCTGCGCCACACCGCGTAGGCCAGCGCGAACACGATCAGCACCTCGGCGAACCACATGGGCCCCGGGTCCCAGGAGAGGAAGTAGTACTGCCAGTACGAGAGGCCGTCCGCGCCGAGGAAGCCGGTGAAGTTGCTCAACGGCCGGAGCAGCACGAGGAAGACGAGCAGCGGGATGCCCAGCCGGACCAGCCGGTCGCGCACGAAGGCGCGCCCGCCCTTGCGGTCGTGGGAGCCCGGGGTGAAGAAGCCGGAGATCAGGAAGAAGAACCCCATGAAGAACGCCTGGTTGAACATGACCAGAATGTCCAGCAGTCCGCCCGAGGGGTCCTTGGCGGGCTCGACGTAGAACCAGAGCGGGATGTTCCCGTACGTGACCGCGACGTGGTGGGCGACCACCAGCACGGTCAGCACGATCCGCAGGTTGTCGATGGCGTAGAGCCTGGTTCTGGTGCTCGGTTCCACCTTCATGCCCGGCATGCCCTTTCGAAGAGGTCGGCGAGTTCCCTGGCGTGCGCGTCCAGGTCGTGGTCGGGGTTGGCGACCCAGTAGGCGAACATGTTGTCGACGGCCGAGGAGTGGGTGATGGCCATGACCCGCGTGTCGAAGTCCCTGAACTCCCCGTTGCGCTGGCCCAGGCGGTAGATCTCCTCCTGGGCGCGGTAGAGGTCCTCGTTCGCGTTGATCCCGTAGCGGGGCTGCCCGTCGGCGGTCCTGAGGTTGTAGAAGATCTCCCCCAGCGCCCTGAGCTGTGTGCGGTGGCCGCGCATGTGCTCGGCGACGGCCAGGATGTGCGTCCTGAGCAGGCCGGTGGCCGTGGTCAGGCCCTCCATCTTGGCCACCACGTGCTCGGCGATGGCCCCGTAGGTGCGGTTGACCACCTCCTCCATCAACTCCTCCTTACCGGCGAAGTGATAGGAGATGACGCCCTTGCTGATGGCCGCGTGCTGAGCGATCCGCGCCAGCGAGGCATGGGCGAACCCGGCCTCGGCGATGACCTCGATGGCGGAGGCCACGATCTGGGCCCGCCTGGCCTCCTCGATGAATGAGCGGGCCTTCTGGCCCTCTGGCTCATTTTCTGACCGCATGGCCAAAATTTAACACAACTGGCCTGAAACCGCGCGCCCCGGGGTCAGCTCAGCCGGGCCTGGTAGATCGTGCGGGCCTGCTGCAGCAGGGAGACGTGGTCGCCGAACTGGTACGGGCTGGCCAGCCGGCCGTGCTGTCTGATCAGCTCCTCCAGCAGGTCCAGCCACTCCAGGCACCAGAGCACGTCCTCGCGCCTGGCGACCTGCCTGCCGTCCACGTCCACGTAGACGGGGCTGGTCAGGGCGTACCCGGTGGCGGTCAGGGTGCGCGGGTGCTGCTCGCACAGGACCTCGGCCACCACGTACGTGGGCCCGTCCACGCGCAGTTCGGCCGTCGCGGTCAGCCGTTCCTCGCTCTGCCGCCGGTAGTCGGCCGGCAGCCGCTCCGCCCCCGCCCACACCCCGTCCGCGGTGCGGATCCGCACGGCCGCCACCTCCGGGCCGACGGCGGTGGCCGTGACGCGGACGCGGTCGCCCCCGCGGGCGTTGATCACGTGGCCGGGGCCGTGACCGTCCACCGACAGCTCCAGCCAGGGACCGGTGGTGGCGAACGTACGGCCCGCGCGTACGGCCGCCGCGAACGAGCGGGCGGTCAGCTCCCCCTCGATCTGGGCGTAGACGCGGGCCCAGCCGGGCGGGTTGGACTGGTTGTCGGAGCGGGTGAAGGAGATCATCGCGTCCGTGCCCGCCGTCACGGCCAGCCGGTTGCCCGCGCCGATCAGCCGCCGGTACACCGCCGCCGTCGCCGGGATCGAGGCGTGGGTGAGCACGTCGAGGCTGTCCACGAGCCCGAGCGCGGCGTCGGCGACCAGCTCGCGGGCGGCGCAGTTGCGCGGCACGGGCGTGACGACGCCCTTGGGCGGGTCGCCGTCGCCGATGGGCGTGCGAAAAGGGTGGCTGTAGCCGACCAGCGCACCGAGCCCGCGCAGCTCCCGCAGCCCGTCGGCGTTGGGCGGCCAGTCGGCGTCGCCCGCGAAGCCGGTGTGGTAGCGGCCGGGGGCCGCGCGCGGGGCGAAGGCGTAGATGTGGCCGAGCAGGTCGTTGCGGTACTCGACGCCCATCCTGGCCACGTGCGTGCCGTCGGACCACGGCAGGTCCCTGTCCGTCCAGTGCTCCAGGGCCTCGCGGTCATAGACGCGCCGGCCCGAGACGTTGCCGGCCAGCAGGTTGAGCACGTGCAGGTCCTCGCCGTGCTGCGCGGCGGCGGCGTCGGCGGGCACGGCCACCAGGTCGCCGGCCCAGTTGAGGTGCACGTGCATGTCGCCGCCGTACCAGCCCCGGGAAGCCGCGTCGTACAGGCGGGCGGGGGTCAGCTCGACCAGGTGCTCCCTGCCGGGCCGCGGGGTGAGCCGCAGCTCCGCCTCGTCGTACTCCATGCCCCTGGCCACCCTGACCGTCAGCGCCAGGCACGGGACCTCCAGGACGAGCCCGTCGCCGTGGAAGTAGGGGCGGCCGTGGTAGTCGTAGCGGTTGGGGGTGTCGGGCGGGAACCAGCCGCTGCCGTCGGCGGCCACCACGCTCCACCGGCAGGCCATCCCGGCCGCCAGGCGGAGCGTGGCCGACGGGATGGGCCGCAGGAGGGTGTCCAGGCGGACGCGGGCGCCGTCCACGACGACGATGCTGTCCTGGTCCACCTCGACCAGCCAGGCGCCGCGCGGGTCCAGGAGCCGCTGGGTCTCATCCACGCTCACCAGGCAGGGCTCGTTCCTGTGGGAGTCGATGAGCAGGGAGATCCGTTCCTCGCCGCGCCCCGGCAGCGGCACGGACGGGGCCTTCCAGAGCGGTGGCCCGGGCCTGCGCGCGCCGGCCGGCCGCACGATGAACGACAGGTCCCCCACCGGACGCCGCCCCTCGGCGGGCAGCAGGACCGTGCGCGGCTCGCCTTCCAACCGGACGCCGCCGGCCTCGACGCGCACGGCGACGAGGTGACCGGGCAACTCGCCGTCGAGGGTGTCACGGAGCACGCGGTCGTAGTCCGGCTCGGCCAGCCTGGCGGCGAGCTGTTCGCGCGGCTCGTCGGGATGGCTCTCCGCGACCGCCTTGAACACCAGCCCCCAGAACCGCTCGAACAACCTGGGTGGCAGCACCCTGCGCCTGGCGAAGAACTTCACATAGTGGATCTCCGGTTCGCCCCAGGTGATGCCGTGCTCGTCGAGGAGGCGGCCGTACTCCTCCAAGGCGTCGTTCACGCTTCCGGGCAGCATCGGTTCCGCACTCATCTGGCGCCACTCCCCACGTCGGTTGCGCGACATCGTGACACGGATCACGCGGCCCTTCCGGGCGGCGCCGAGCAGGGGGAGGGGGAAACTTCAACCTCGGGAGAGGTATCTCCACCCGGGGGATTCCGATGCTGCTCCGGCCTCGGATCGGCGGTTGCCCAAAGGTGCACGAAGGCGGACAGCCCGCCTGGCCGGCCGGGTGGAGATCCGCCGCCGGTTCAGGGGCGGTTGAAGGCGGACAGCCCGCCGAGCGGGCCGGGTGGAGATCCGCCGCCGGTTCAGGGGCGTTTGAAGACGGACAGGAGGCGGTCGGCCGCCAGCGCCGGGGTGATCTCGCCCGCCAGCACCTCCCGCTCCACCTCGGCCGTGATCGCGGCCACCTCCGGGTCGTTGCGGAGCTCGGACAGCAGCCGGTCGTGCACCAGTGTCCAGGTCCAGCGGACCTGCTGGCGGCGGCGCTTGGCGGCCAGGTCGAGGGAGTCCTGGTGGGCCAGCACGTGCCGCCAGAGCTTGTCCAGCCCGTCCCCGGTGATCCCGCTGCAGGTCATCACGGACGGCGGGGTGGCGTCGGTGCGCAACATGCGCAGCGCACCCGACAGCTCGCGGGCGGCCTTCCTGGCGGGCAGCTCGTGCTCGCCGTCGGCCTTGTTGACCGCGATGACGTCGGCCAGCTCCAGCACGCCCTTCTTGATGCCCTGAAGCTGGTCGCCGGTGCGGGCCAGGGTGAGCAGCAGGAAGGTGTCCACCATGTCCGCCACGGACGTCTCCGACTGCCCGACGCCGACGGTCTCGACCAGGACGACGTCGAACCCGGCCGCCTCCACGACCACCATGGCCTCCCTGGTGGCCTTGGTGACGCCGCCCAGGGTGCCGGAGGTCGGCGAGGGGCGGATGAAGGCGTGGGGGTCGGCCGACAACCGCGACATGCGGGTCTTGTCGCCGAGGATGCTGCCGCCCGTCCTGGTGGAGGAGGGGTCCACGGCCAGCACGGCGACCTTGTGCCCCTGCGCGGTCAGGCGCGTGCCGAGGGCGTCGATGAACGTGGACTTCCCCACGCCCGGCACGCCCGAGATGCCGACCCGGCGGGCCTGCCCGGAGAACGGGGTCAGCTCGACGAGCAGCCGCTGCGCCAGCGCCAGGTGGTCGGGCCTGGTCGACTCGACAAGCGTGATGGAGCGGGCGATCCAGGTTCGGGAGCCCGCCCTTACACCCTGGGCGTAGTCCTCCAGCGAATGCACCCGGTTTACTCCTTTCTTCGCAGTTGATCAGCCTAACTTCTGACAAATATTGACTTTTGCCAGTATGGTGCTGGAGTTCTTGTCTCAGCCGTCACAGGAGTCACTCCCCTCATGCCCAACGTCGAACCCCTTCGCGAGGGCGACCCGGCAGCGGTGGGACCCTACCGGCTGGTCGGTCGGCTCGGCGCGGGCGGCCACGGTGTCGTCTACCTCGGTCAGGCACGCAACGGGACCCCCGTCGCCGTCAAGGTGCTGCGCGAGGGGCTCGCCGTAGGCGCGCGCCTGGCCAAGGAGATCGCCGCCGCGCGCAAGGTCGAGCCGTTCTGCCTCGCGCAGGTGCTCGACGCCTCGACCAGCGGCAGGCCGTACATCGTGTCCGAGTACGTGGACGGCCCATCGCTGCAGCAGGCCGGACGGCGCGGCGGGGCGGAGCTCCAGCGGCTCGCCGTGGCGACCGCGACCGCGCTCGACGCCATCCACCAGGCAGGCGTCGTCCACGGCGACTTCACGCCGTCCAACGTCCTGCTCGGGCCCGACGGGGCCCAGGTGGTCGACTTCGGCATCGCCGGGGCGCTGGGCTCGGGCATGAAGGCGACCAGCAACATCGTGGGGACGCCCGCGTACATGGCGCCCGAGCAGCTCGCGGGCAAGGCCGTCGGGGCGGCGGCGGACGTGTTCGGGTGGGCGGCCGTCCTCGTGTACGCGGCCACCGGCGTGCCGCCGTTCGGCGACGACGCGCTGCCCGTGGTGATCAACCGCATCCTGCGTGAGGAACCGCAGCTCGGGGAGCTGGGACGGCCACTGCGCGACATCGTCTCCGCCTGCCTGGCCAAGGACCCGGCGGCCCGCCCGCCGATGCGCGACGTCCTGCTGCGCCTGGCCGCCCCCTCGCGGCGGCCCTCCACTCCTTACGCGGCCCCGCACCCCGGACAGGCCGCCTCCGATCAGGCCGCGTCCTCCGAGCAGCCCTCGGCCCGTCCCACGTCCTCCGAGCAGGCGGCGGCCTGGCAGCAGACCCTCGACCAGCCTGCGACCCGCTATCAGGGCTATGAGCAGACGCCCGACCGCTCCTGGGAGGCGGCCCAGGAGCGCTCGCGGGAGCAGGCCGCCGACCCCGCCGACCCCGCCGCCGGTCGCGACACGGCCGCGCACCAGAGCCGCTCCCAGGGCGCGCCCGGCCGTCCGCACGCGCCAGGACAGCCGGGCGGCGGGACCGGCCAGGGCCTGCCCCCGCGCCAGGCCGGCAGCCCGCACCAGGGCACGGCCGAGACGCCCATCCGCCGCAGGCCCCGGGACCAGCACCAGCAAGCCCAGGCGGCGCACCAGGCGATGGGCGGCCCTCACCAGGGCTCCTCGCCGCACCAGCACCCGGCCGACGCGCACCATGGGATGGCGCCCGGCGCACACCAGGACTCCGGCCAGGACGCCTCGCCGCTCCAGGCCCTGTTCGACCTCGCCTCCCCGGTGGAGTCCCAGAACGACGGGAACGGGCAGGGGCCGCACGGCCAGCACGGGCAGGGGCCGCACGGCCCGCACGGGCCGGGGCCGCACGACCGATTCGCGCACGGGGCCGATGCGCACGACCGGCTCCCGCAAGCTCCCCCGGCCGGTCCGCACGAGGCCGGGGCGGGCACGAGTGTGGAGAGCGGCGGCGCGGCGCCCCCGAGGTCCCGGGGGCGGCGGGTCAAGACGGTGCTCATCGCGGCCGTCTCCGCCGTGTGCGTGTGCGCGCTGGCCATGGCCATCGTCTGGCTCACCCCCACCACGCCCACCCCCAAGACCAAGAACATCGCCGTCGTCGGCAACCCCACGACGGCCCCGGCCACGCCCAGCCCCGGGCGGACCCGTAGCAGGGCGACCCCGCAGACGGACGGCACCCCGAGCACCGTCCCGAGCGACGGCGAGGGCGTCACCGCCACCCCGGCGGCCGACGTCGACCGCCTCCGGGTCATGTACGTGCGCGCCGGCGGCACCAAGGACGGCGACTGCTGGACCGGCGGCGAGGTGAGCCTGCGCGCGCTGGTACGCCGTGCGGGCGGCCCGGTGACCTTCAGCTACACCTGGCTGATCGACGGCGCGTCGGCGGGCCGGGCCTCGGCGGTCATCTCCGAGAACGGCCAGCGCTATCTCACCTCGCCCAGAACACTCCAGAGCACCACGGGCGGCACGCACAGCGTCACCCTCCGGATCACCGCGCCGGTCACCGCCGAACGGACGGTCTCGGTCATGATGTGCGACCCGGCGACGTACTGACGGGCTATGAGCGGTTCCTGAGCTGCTCCACCAGGTCGAGCGCGGCGTCGGCGATCACCGTGCCCGGCGGGAAGATCGCGGCGGCGCCCGCCTCGCGCAGGTCGTCGTGGTCGCCGGGCGGGATGACGCCGCCCACGACGATCATGATGTCGGCGGCGTCGAGACCGGCCAGGGCCCGGCGCAGCGCGGGCACCAGCGTGAGGTGCCCGGCGGCCAGCGACGAGACGCCCACGATGTGCACGTCGGCCTCGACCGCCTGCCTGGCGACCTCCTCGGGCGTCTGGAACAGCGGGCCGACGTCCACGTCGAAGCCCAGGTCGGCGAAGGCGGTGGCGATCACCTTCTGGCCGCGGTCGTGGCCGTCCTGGCCCATCTTGGCGACCAGGATGCGCGGGCGTCGCCCCTCGGCCCTGGCGAAGTCGTCGCAGGCGGATCGGACGCGTTCGATGTTGCCGGCCGGGCCCGACTCGTCGCGGTACACGCCAGTGATGGTACGCACCTGCTCGGCGTGCCGGCCGAACACCAGCTCCAGCGCGTCGGAGATCTCCCCCACGGTGGCCTTGGCGCGGGCGGCGTCCACGGCCAGCTTGAGCAGGTTGTGCTCCAGGCCGGGGGCGGGGTGCCCGGCGGCCTTGGTGAGCGCGTCGAGGGCGCGCCGCACGGCCTCGCCGTCACGTTCGGCCCTGAGGCGGGCGAGTTTGTCGAGTTGCTCGGCGCGTACGGCGCTGTTGTCGACCTTGA
The DNA here is from genome assembly GCF_042656245.1 of Nonomuraea insulae. Taxonomy (NCBI): domain Bacteria; kingdom Bacillati; phylum Actinomycetota; class Actinomycetes; order Streptosporangiales; family Streptosporangiaceae; genus Nonomuraea; species Nonomuraea insulae. Next base: position 154,463 of record NZ_JBHSPA010000073.1, on the reverse strand, counting down.
GCACCTCGATCGTCTCGTCGCCCTCGGCCCGGTACTTGTTGACGCCGATCACCGGCTGGCGGCCCGAGTCGATGCGGGCCTGCGTGCGGGCGGCGGCCTCCTCGATGCGCAGCTTGGGCAGCCCCGCCTCGATCGCCTTGGCCATGCCGCCCGCGGCCTCGACCTCCTGGATGTGCTCCCAGGCGCGCTCGGCGAGGTCGTGGGTGAGGCGCTCGACGTAGTAGGAGCCGCCCCAGGGGTCGATCACCTGCGTGGTGCCGGACTCCTGCTGCAGGAGGAGCTGGGTGTTGCGGGCGATGCGGGCGGAGAAGTCGGTGGGCAGCGCGAGCGCCTCGTCCAGGGCGTTGGTGTGCAGGGACTGCGTGTGGCCCTGGGTGGCGGCCATGGCCTCGACGCACGTGCGGGCGACGTTGTTGAAGACGTCCTGCGCGGTCAGCGACCAGCCGGAGGTCTGGCTGTGCGTACGCAGGCTCAGCGACTTCGGGTTCTTCGCGCCGAACCCGGCCACGAGCCTGGCCCAGAGCAGCCGGGCGGCGCGGAGCTTGGCGACCTCCATGAAGAAGTTCATGCCGATGCACCAGAAGAACGACAGGCGCGGCGCGAACCGGTCGATGTCCATGCCCGCGGCCACCCCGGCGCGCAGGTATTCGACGCCGTCGGCGAGCGTGTAGGCCAGCTCGAGGTCGCAGGTGGCCCCAGCTTCCTGAATGTGGTAGCCAGAAATGCTGATCGAATTAAATTTCGGCATCTTTTCGCTCGTATACGCGAAGATATCCGAAATGATCCGCATCGACGGTGTTGGGGGATAAATGTAGGTATTGCGTACCATGAACTCTTTGAGGATGTCGTTCTGGATCGTCCCCGCGAGTTCCTCCGGCGCGACGCCCTGCTCCTCGGCCGCCACGATGTACAGCGCGAGGACGGGCAGCACGGCGCCGTTCATGGTCATGGACACCGACATGCGGTCGAGCGGGATCCCGTCGAACAACTGCCGCATGTCGTAGATCGAGTCGATCGCCACCCCCGCCATGCCCACGTCACCGGCCACCCGGGGATGGTCGGAGTCGTAGCCGCGGTGCGTGGCCAGGTCGAAGGCCACCGACAGGCCCTTCTGCCCGGCGGCCAGGTTGCGGCGGTAGAAGGCGTTGGAGTCGCCGGCCGTGGAGAAGCCCGCGTACTGGCGGATGGTCCAGGGCTGGTTGACGTACATGGTGGGGTACGGGCCGCGCAGGTAGGGGGCGGCGCCGGGGTAGGTGCGCAGGAAGTCGAGGCCGTCGAGGTCGGCGGCGGTGTAGAGCGGCTTGACCCCGATGCCCTCTGGCGTCTCCCACACCTCGCCCGCCGCCTCCGGGCCCTGCTCCGCCGGCCAGGGCAGGGGGTTGAGCGGGATGCCGGAGAAGTCGGGGATCATCGGGTCGCCTCCAGGTCGTCGAAGGTCTCGCTGAGCACGGCCAGCGCGTCGCAACCCGCGTACAGGTTGGCGTCCACGCCCTCGTACTGCCCCTTCCCCGCCAGCCACACCTTTCTCGCGCCCGCCTTGCGCAGGGCGGTGGCGACGGCGGCGGCGTGCTGGGCGTACAGCTTGTCGCTGGAGCAGAGGCAGGCCACGGTGGCGCCGCTCACGGCGAAGGCGGTGGCGATCTGCTCGGGGTCGGCCCCGGGGCCGGCGTTCTCGGTGGCCAGCCCGCCGGCCTGGAACAGGTTCGCGGCGAAGGCGGCCCTGGCGGTGTGGGCGGCCAGGGGGCCGATGGTGGCCAGGAACACCTTGGGGCGCTCGGCCCGCGCGTCGGCCCACGCGTCGGCCCGATCCCGCAACCGCTCGAACGGCTCCGCGTACCGCCCCTTCGCCGGCCCCGGCCCTTCCCGCGAGGGGCGTTTCTCCTCGACGTCAGGGAACTCGCTCACGCCCGTGATCGGGAAGCGGCGGTGCGCGACGTCGTCGGCGCGGCGGGCCCGGGTGGCGGCGACGCGGCCGGACACGAGGGGCTCGGCCGCCTCGATGCCCCCGGCCGCCTCGATCTCCTGGAAGAAGGACCAGGAGGCGTCGGCGAGGTCGGCGGTGCGGCGTTCGACGTACCAGGAGCCGCCCGCGGGATCGATCACGCGCCCCAGGCCCGACTCCTCCAGCAGCAGCGACTGCGTGTTGCGGGCGATGCGCCGGGAGAAGGCGTCCGGCAGTCCGAGGCAGGCGTCGAACGGCTGCACGGTGACCGCCTCCGCCCCGCCCACCCCGGCGGCGAAGCAGGCCAGGGTGGTGCGGAGCATGTTCACCCATGGGTCGCGGGCGGTCATCATGGCCGAACTGGTGACCGCGTGCTGCCGCTGCCCGCCGGCCTCGGGCGCGCCGCAGACCTCGGCGACCCTGGCCCACAGGCGGCGCGCGGCCCGCAGTTTGGCGATGGTGGCGAACTGGTCGGCGGTGGCGGCGTACCGGAACTCGATCTGCCCCAGCGCCTGGCCGACGGAGAGCCCGCCGGCGGTGAGAGACCGCAGTTCGGCCAGGCCCGCGGCGATCGAGCAGGCCAGCTCCTCGGCGTCGCTCGCGCCCGCGTCGTGGTACGGCGTCGCGTCCACGGTGACGGCCCGCAACCCCGGGAACTCGGCGGCGCAACGCGCGGCCAGCTCGACCGCGACCTGCCCGCGGGCCCCGAGGTTCCCGCTCAGCGTGACGCCACGCGCGGCGGCCAGGCCGAAGAGGACCCCGGCTGCCTCGCGTGTCCGCGCCCCGGCCTCCAGCACGACCGGCGCCAGGTCGAGGCGGACGTCCTCGAGCACCGCGCCGAGCCGGTCCACCGGGATCGCGTCGTCGCCGACGACCAGCCACAACGAGGTGACGCCGTGCTCCAGATCGGCGAGCACGGCCTCGGGGTCGGCCACGGCGTGCCGCTGCCGCACGTCCCACCCGGCGGCGGCCCGGGACCCGCGCACGAAGGGCTGGGCCCCGGGCGACCCGGGATCACCGGGCAGATCGTCCGCGTCGTACAGAGGCGCGACCGTCACCCCGTCGTAGGTCGTCCTGGACAACACGTCCTCCGGCGAGCGCGAGTCGGAGATGCCGGACTTGCGCAGAACTTCCGCCGCCAGCGCGCGCCAGTCGTCTCGGGATATGGACGCGAACCCCGCTGCCAGTTCCATGTTCGGATAGTAGGCGGAAGCCCGCGCACGCAGTAACCCCGGGGCGGCGCGACACAACCGCCACGTGATCGGTTCCTAACCGATCGGCGCCTCCCAGGCCAACCGCCACGTGATCGGCCCCACGATCCCGTCGTCATCCTGGCCCTGCTGCCGCTGGAACCGCAGGCACACCTCACGCGACGCGGAACCGTAGGCGCCGTCCACGTCCAGCTCCCAGCCGCGCGTGCTCATCTGCGCCTGCCAGGTCCGCACGTCCTCCCCCTGGATCACCGGCGGATACTTCAGCAGCCGCCCGGGGAACGGCGGGGCCGTGGGACCGCTGTTCCCCGGCCGGGGGGCGCCGCGTTTGACCCAGGCGTAGAGGGGGTCGCCGGGGCAGTCGGTGGCGTACCCGTCGCGGTGGCCCTTGATCTCCTTGCCGGCGCGGCCGTGGTCGCGTACGTACTGGATCGCGTCGAGGATCGCGTGCAGGATGCCGTCGGTCGGCTGGACGAGGCCGGCGTTGCCGACGAGCCCGAGCACGGCGTAGTGGCCCGCGTTGAGGCCGGGGCCGTTGGCGGCGGGCAGGTGGTGCAGGCCGCGCCCCTCGAACACCTTCCTGTGCGGACACGTCACATACGTGTATCCGATGTCGATCCAGCCGTTCCCGTCCATGTGGTAGCCCTGGATCGACCGCACCATGGCCACGCACTGAGCGTGGTCGGAGACGATGCCCGGATCGACTCTTCCGCCCGTGTAGTGAACTTTGACTCCCTTGGTGGAGTCGAGCTGTGTGTAGTCGCCGCGCGGCGCGCGGGCGTTCCAATCGCGCCGTAACACCAGGTCGATGGCCACGGTGAACTCCGAAGGGTCGCTGTAGGGACGACCGAGCGTAACGCGGGGGACGCGGACGGGTCCGGAGATCGCCGATTTTCGGCTACGGTCTGATCACCCGCTGGTCCGTCACGATGGCGCTGATCAGGTCGTGCGGTGTCACGTCGAACGCCGGGTTCAGCGCCCGGGTCCCCTCCGGCGCCAGCCGGACGCCTCTGATGGCCACCACCTCGTCCGCGCCCCGGTCCTCGATCTCGATCTGGTCGCCCGACGGGGTGTTCTGGTCGATCGTGGACTCGGGCGCGACCACGATGAAGGGCACGCCGGCCCGTTCCGCGCCGAGCGCGAGCGCGTACGAGCCGATCTTGTTGGCGGTGTCGCCGTTGGCGGCGATGCGGTCGGCGCCGATGAGCACCGCGTCCACCCCGCCCTTGGCCAGCAGGTAGGGTCCCGCGGAGTCGGCGATGAGGAAATGCGGCGCCCCCATCCTGGCCAGCTCCCACGTCGTGAGCCTGGCGCCCTGCAGCAGCGGCCGGGTCTCCAGGGCGAGCACCTCGGCCAGCCGCCCGCGCTCGTGCAGGGTCTGGACGACGCCGAGCGCGGTGCCGCGTTCGACGGCGGCCAGCCCGCCGGTGTTGCACACGGTCATGATCCGGAGGCGGTCGCCTTCGAGCAGGTCGGCCCCGCGCTCGCCCATGGCCCGGCAGGCGGCGATGTCGTCGTCGCGTACGCGCAGCGCGGCGGCCAGCACCGCCTCGCGACCCCTGGGCACATAGGTGGCGGCCTGGTCGACGCCCCAGGCGAGATTGACGGCGGTGGGCCGGGCCGCGCGCAGCTCGGCGATCTGGGCGGAGTCGCCGTCGGCGAGCACGACGCCGAGCGCCCCGGCCACGCCGAGCGCGGGCGCGCCGCGCACGGCCAGCCGGCGGATGGCGTCCACGAGCTCGGCGACGGAGTGAATGCGCAGCATGACGCACTTGTCGGGCAGCAGGGTCTGGTCCACGAGCTCGACGGCCCCGTCGACCCAGTCGATGGTCCTCACACGCAAACGCTAACTTAGCGACCGGGCCGTATTCAGCGTTCGGCCAGGACGATCACCGAGTCCCGCTCACCGAGGACGAGAGGCTCCGCCTTGTCGGGGTTCAGGACGATGCCGTAGTGCGGCGGGTCATTGCGCCTTTCTGCGTCGCGATAGCCGATGGCGGTCTCGTGCCTGCGCCGCGCCGACTCCACGACGGTGGAGAACGACACCGTCGTGCCCGGCCGCACGTAGTCGCCCGCGGGGCGCGGGTAGATCTCCGAGCCGCGCGAGTCGAAGAGGTAGGCGAACACGTCCGCCAGGTGCCGGTTCTCGGCGAGCTGGGCCAGGAGCAGGCCGATGACGGTGTCGCTGATCACGATGTCGTCGGCCTCGGTGACCTCGGCCAGGGCGCGGTTGTTCTCGTCGTGCATCTCGCTGACGATCGAGTAGTGCTCGCCCAGCGTGCTCTGCATGTCGCGCAGCTGCAGCAGCGTCATGAGGGTGCGCGTGTCGGAGTGGTGCGGGTCGAAGCGGTCGTCGGAGAGCACGATGACGTGCTGGAAGAGGCCGACGCCGAGGGACTCCAGGGCGAACCTGTCGGTGGTGTCGCAGTCCTTGACGTTCACGGTGAGGTTGCGCAGGCCCGCGAGGCTCGTACCGGCCTTGGGGTGGTCGGCGGCGACCTCCAGGACCGAGCCTGGGGCGACGTAGCCGTCGAGGTAGCGGATGATCTGCTCGGCGCGGCCGTTCCAGTTGAGCAGGAGCGTGCGCTCGGGCTCGGTGGCCCGCTTGCCCGCCACGACGATGGCGGCCTCGTCCAGGGACGGCTTGCCGGCGGCCAGGCGCACGTGGGAGTCGTCGTGCGCGATGACGATGACCTCGTCGTCGGCGTTGATGACGGTGTCCATGGGCGGGTTCAGCACGACGCCTGTGGGCCGGCGCAGGCCGATCGCGGAGGCGGTCTGGTAGGCGTGCAGCGCGTCCCCGTAGGTGACGCCCACGAGCTTCTTCGGGGTGCGCAGATAGATCTCGCCGCCGTCGAAGTTGAGCAGGTCCATGCAGACCACGGACATCCCGGACTGGCGGGAGGACTGCACGATGAGCCGCGAGGCGGTGTCGTCGGAGTCGACCAGGTGCACGTCCTGGCCGCCGGCCAGACGGGCGGCGGCGATGTTGCGGCTGGAGGCGAGCCCGGCGACGACCGGCGGGTGCACGCCCTGCCGCTTGGCCAGGGCGAGCAGGATCTTGATCACGTGAGCGTCGGAGTCCTCGCTCTCGGGCGAGAGCACGACGACGGAGCGGGCGCTGGCGAGGTTCATCAGCGCGAGGTCGCGCGGCTCGGTGGGCCGCCCGGTGCGGCAGACCAGCCGGGTCCTGCCGAGGTCGCCGACGTGCTCGCGGATGTCCTCCTCCATCTCCAGCTTGTCACGTTCCGCCAGTACGGCGATGACCGTGCCCTTCTGGCTGGCCTGCGCCTTGGCCAGCTCGGTGACGATCGTGAACATCTGGTCGGACCAGCCGAGGATCACCGTGTGCCCCGACTCCACGATCCGCGAACGGCCCCTGCGCAGGCGGTCCACCTTCTGCTTGAGGCCGTTCGACAGCAGGCCGACGAGCATGCTGACGATGAACAGGCCGCCCAGCGACCCGGCGAACATCACTGTCATGTACGCCATCGAGCCCTTGTCGCTCGCCACCTTGCTCGGGGTGAGCGCGTGCATGAGCGTGATCCAGAGCACTTCCCCGGCATGCCCCACACCCTCGGGCTCTTCGGGCGCGACCCACAACGTCAGCCCCGCCACCACCACGATCAGCCCGACCGACACCACCGCCAGCCAGCCGATCAGCGACGCCGTCCCCTTGGACATGGTGTTGTCGAACCAGTAACGCGCCCGTTCACGGAACGTGACCTTCGACACTTCCCCGATACCTCCGCGTAAGGAGTGATTTCACCCGACGACACAAGGTACCGGTGGATCTTTGCATTCGCAGGACGACCGGTAACGTATCGGCCATGGCGACCCCCCTCACCCCCGACGATCCGGCGTCGCTGGGCGGGTTCCGGCTGACGGGCCGGCTCGGCGAAGGCGGCCAGGGCGTGGTCTATCTCGCCCGGTCCGAGGACGGCGAACAGGTCGCGATCAAGCTCCTGAGCACGGGAGACAAAGAGACGCGGGCCCGGCTGGCGCGGGAGCTCGACGCGCTGGAGAGCATCGCCTCCTTCTGCACGGCGCGCGTCATCGACGTCTCGACCGGCGGGCAGCGGCCGTTCGTCGTGAGCGAATTCGTGGACGGCCCCTCGCTGGCCGACCGCGTACGCGAGCGCGGCCCCCTCCGCGGCGGCGACCTCGAACGCCTCGTCGTCGGCACCGCCACCGCGCTGGCCGCCATCCACGCGGCCGGGGTCGTGCACCGCGACTTCAAGCCGGCCAACGTGCTGCTCGGCCCCGACGGGCCGCGCGTGGTGGACTTCGGCATCGCCAGGGCCGAGGGGGCGGCGACGATGACCTCGGGGCTGATCGGCACGCCCGCCTATCTGGCGCCCGAGCAGATCGGCGGCTCGCCCGCCGGGCCGGCGTCCGACGTGTTCGCGTGGGCGGCGTCCATGGTGTACGCGGCCACGGGGACGAGCCCGTTCGGCGCCGACACCGTGCCGGCCGTGCTGCACCGGGTGCTGCACGCCGAGCCTGACCTGTCGCCGCTGCCGCCCAGGCTGCGCGAGGTGCTCGCGTCCTGCCTGGCCAAGGACCCGGCACGCCGGCCGACGGCCCGGCACCTCATGGTCTCCTTGATCAACCCCAACACCCCCGGCCCCGCACCGCCTCCTGGGTCCGGTTCTCAAGGGTCAGGCTCGGGCCCTCAGGGTTTCCCGCCCGCGGCGTTCCCTGGCCCGCGCCCCGGTGACAGGCCCGCCGCGCCTCATGATGGCGGGCCCACCGGACCGCCGGCGCCGCCGCACACCACTGCGGGAACGGCGCGGGCGAACCGCCGGCGGGGCCCGCTCATCGGCATCGTGGCGGCGGTGATCGCCCTCGCCGTGGCCGGCGGCGCCGTCCTGCTGCTGAACCGCGCCCCCGGCACAGTCGCCGTACGCTCGCCGTCGGCCGAGCAGTCCGCACGCACGGAACCCGGCACCGCGACGGAGACGCCCGACAACGGAACGGCGATCCCTGAGGAGACGGCGACCCCTGAGGAGACGGCGGAGCAGACGTCTGATCCTGATCTGAAGATCCCGGCCACCTTCGCGGGAGACTGGCGGGGCCACACCCTCAGCACGAACTTCCTGGACTCCGACGGCGCCGACAACGAGGTGAAGCTGGAGAAGGGCGAATCCAGCGCGGAGTGGTCGGAGAAGGACCAGGACGACGACTGCCGGGGCACCATCAACCTGACCAAGGTGGAGACCAGCCGTCTCACCTTTTATCTGGGCCCGAACGAGGGTAACTGCATCGCCGGAACGATCACCCTCGACAGGGACGGCGACAACCTCACATACACCTGGCGTGACGTGCCTGGCCCCGGTCTCGTCACTCAGACCGGTACCCTCAAGAAGAACTAAGCGATTTCCCCGTCTAAACCCTTCGACATCCGCCATCGACACGGAGATCATTAACGGTATGTCTGTGATCAGGGAGGTGCCGTTCCCCAGCCCGGACTCCTCAGAGCTCCCGATGAACATCTGGATCGACGACGCCGATTCCGCCATCGACGTCATCGACGCGCTGGCGTTGTCGCCGTTCGCGACGGGTGTCCAGCCGTGGTCGCGGCTGGCCAACCTGGAACGCGTACGCCCTGACGCCACGCTCACCCCCGCCGGTGGGCGCGTGCTGCGTACCGCGCGGGTCGAGGACGGCTCGGAGTCGAGGCTGATCTGCGGCGACGGCTGGACCCTGCGCGTCGTACGCCACCGCAACCGCACCGCGACCGTGAGCGTGACCGCGGTCAACGAGGACCTGGCCAAGACGGTGCTCGCGGAGAGCATCGAGGGGGCGGAAGAGGCCGCACCCGACGTGGACCACATCGAGATGGGCTTCTGGTGGCGGGGCATGCACGGCGGCACCCGCTCAGAGAAGCCGATCACGGCCCAGCCCTGGGACGAGATCAGCTCGAACTACACGGCCAAGGTCCGCCCGGCCCTCGACCGGCTGATGTCGATCACCCCGGCCGACGTCAACGGCCGCCTCATCCTCCTGCACGGGCAGCCGGGCACCGGCAAGACCACGCTGCTGCGCTCGCTGGCCAAGCAGTGGCACGACTGGTGCCAGGTGGACTGCGTACTCGATCCTGAGCGCCTGTTCAACGAGCCGGGCTACCTGATGGAGGTGGCGGTCGGCTACGACACCGACGAGGAGGCGCAGCGCTGGCGGCTGCTGGTGCTGGAGGACTGCGACGAGCTGATCAGCTCGGGCGCGAAGGCGCAGGCGGGGCAGGGGCTCTCACGCCTGCTCAACCTGACCGACGGGCTGCTCGGGCAGGGCCGCGACGTCCTGGTGGCGATCACCACGAACGAGGACCTGGCCCGCCTCCACCCCGCCGTCGTCCGCCCCGGCCGCTGCCTGGCGCAGGTCGAGGTGGGGCCGCTGAGCAAGGAAGAGGCGGTCACATGGCTGGGGTCCCCGGACGGCGTGGGTGCGTCGGGGGCGACGCTGGCGGAACTGTACGCCCTGCGCGCGGGCCGCGAGATCACCCCGACACCGGGCGACGAGTCCACCGGCCTCTACCTCTGACCGTGTGCGGCGTTGGTGACTCGTCCGTCACAGGGCCGCCTCCACCGCCACGCGGGCGGCGATCCTGGCCGCCAGCACGTGCTTGCAGGGGCCGCGCGACCCCCGATGGTCGAACCACCAGGGGCACGTGCACGTCCCCTCCGTCACCGCCACCAGCCGCACCCCGCCCCCGGTCGTCACCTCGGCGCGGTCGTCGGCCAGCAGGCGTACGGCCCTTGAGGTGATCAGCCTCCTGGCCGCCGTGAGGCGTGGGTTGAGCTCGGCCACCTGGTCCTTGTCGTAGGGCAGCTCCCGGTGGAAGTGGGCGGCCTCGTGCAGGTCGTAGCCGACGCGGCCGGAGGTGCCGAGCTGGGTGAGCGCGGCGCGTACCCGATCGATGGGCAGGCCGGAGCGGTCGGCGAGCAGCCCCAGCTCGACGGTGGGCTCGAAGTTGAGCAGCATGCCGACCACGTCGGCGTCGGCGGCGGCCTCGTCGGTGGACAGGTCGTCCAGGACCTGGCCCTCGCCGGAGAAGCCGCGCGACGGCGCGGGTGAGACGGCCAGGGTGTAGCGCATGCCGGGCAGTTCCAGTTCCCAGGCGCTGGTCGTGGCGGAGTCGTCGGCGGGGCCGTACACCCGCAGCGCCTTGGCGAATCTGAGCAGGGGCAGCAGCGTGGCCACCCGCCCGGTGCCCGACAGGCAGACGCCGCCCGGCGCGGGCCCTGAGGACAGGCGCAGGTCGCGGCCGGCCGGGGTGGCCCAGACGGTGGAGCGGGCGGAGCGGGGCAGGGAGCGCAGGAAGCGTACGGCCTGGGGGCCCGCCAGCTCGGCCCGCAGGTCCCACCCTGCGGCCATGACCTGCACCTCGGCGAACCCGCGCAACCACCGCGACGGCAGCGGCACCTTCTTCTCCACCACCGCGCCGTCGAGCGTGGTGACGGTCAGCTCGTCGGGCCCGACGCCCAGGTGGAGCGGGTCCCTGCCGCCCGCCGTCGCACGTCACCACCGGGTCGCGGGTCCAGCCGGGCCGGGGCTGGTGGTAGCGGGTGAGCGCCACGTCGGCCACGGCCAGCAGCCCGGCGGCGGCCGGGGCGGCCTGGGAGAGCAGCCCGCTGAAGAATCTGGGGTGGGCCTGGAGGCCGGATAACGCCGTGCCGCCGGAGGTCGAGAGGCCGAGTCTGCCGTCGGCCAGCACCGAGGGGCCGGCGTAGGAGTATGCCTGAACTGCGGATGTCATGCCCCGAACCATAGAGATGATCACTGACACAATCGGGCCGGTACGTAAACCATCCGATGTGCGACATGCAGTGCGAAACCACAATGTGTCCGGTGCTCACCGTCGATCTGGCCCGCGTCGCCTTCGCCCGCTTCGCCGTGCGGGAAAGCTCCGGAGTGTGGATCGGCGAGGAACGAGCGATCGGCTTCGCCGCCACCCAGCTCGTGCCGTCGTGGACGGCGCGTACCCCGCCCGGCTCCTGGATCGAGATCGAGCTGCGCGCCAGGACCGCCTCCGGCGACCTCACCAAGTGGTACGTCATGGGCCGCTGGTCCGAACACGGCGAGCCGCGTACCTCGGTGCCCGGCCAGGGCGACGAGGATGGGGACGTGGCGGTGGACACCTTCGTGGCCAGGCGGCCGGTGGTGGCCTACCAGGTGCGGGTGACCCGGCACGGCGAGGGCGCCCGCGTGACCGGTCTGGGCGTGATGGCCTCGGCGCTCCCCCAGCGCCCGCCCGAGCCGAGCCCGCCGGGGACCGGCGGCGCGGTGGAGCTGGCCGTGCCCCGGCACTCGCAGCACGCGCACGCCGGGCATCATCCGCGTTACGACGGCGGGGGCGCCAACTGGTGCAGCCCGGCCTCGGTGGCCATGGTGCTGGGGTTCTGGGGGCGCGGACCGGTGGCCGGCGAGCTGGCGTGGGTGGGCGACGGCGATCCGGCGCCGGTGGTGGATCACGCGGCGGCGGGCACGTACGACGAGAGCTACCAGGGCACCGGCAACTGGCCGTTCAGCGTGGCCTACGCGGGACGGTACGAGATGGCCGGGTTCGTCACGCGCCTGCGGTCGGCGGCGGAGCTGGAGCGGTTCGTCCGGGCCGGGATCCCGGTGATCACCTCGCAGTCGTTCAAGGCGCACGAGCTGCCCGGCTCCTGCTACACCACCAACGGCCACATCCTGGTCGTCACCGGCTTCACGGCCGGGGGCGACGTCGTGGTGAACGACCCCGCCGCGCCCACGGACGCCGAGGTCCGCCGGGTCTATCCACGGGCGGCGTTCGAGCACGTGTGGCTCAGGAGCTCGGGCAGCGGCGGCATCGCGTACGTCCTGCATCCGCCCGAGCTCCCTCTTCCTCCTTGTCCCGACGGCAATTGGTGAATTGATGAGCATTCGACCGATCGACGTGGCCCGTACCGACGGCGGCCCCCAGTGGGTGGAGGCGGTGGCCACGCCCTCCGGTGTCGAGGTGTGGTGGGACGAGCCGCGTCCCCACGAGGGCGGCAGGCGCTGCGTGGTGCGCCGCCTGCCGGACGGCTCCCGCGTCGACGCGCTCCCCTCGGGCTGGAACGCGCGCAACCGGGTCGTCGAGTACGGGGGCCGCTCCTGGCGCCCACTCCCCGCAGGGGGCCTGGTCTTCACGAACTGGGCCGACCAGCGCCTGTACCGGCTGGACGGGGCCGATCCGGTGGCGCTCACCCCGGAGGGCCCGTCGCGGTACGGCGACCTCTGTCTCCCGCCGGGCCGCGACGAGGTGTGGGCGGTCAGGGAGATCGACGACGTGCGCGACCTGGTGGCGGTGCCGCTGGACGGGGGCCCGGTCAGGGTCATCGCCAAAGCCCATCATTTCCTGATGAATCCCCGTATTTCGCCTGACGGCCGACATGTCGCTTGGATCGGCTGGGAGCACCCGAACATGCCGTGGGACGGCACCGAACTGTGCGTCGCCACGCTGGACGAGGACGGTGTGGCTGGGGCGTACGAGGTGGTCGCGGGCGGGCCGAGCGAGTCGGTGACGCAGTCCGAGTGGCGCGACGACACGAGCCTGTACGCGGTCACGGACCACACCGGCTGGTGGAACGTGCACCTCGTGCGTCTGGACGGCTCCCCCGCCCGCAACCTGACCCCGATGGAGCTGGAGTTCGGCACGGCGGCCTGGAAGCCGGGCCTGACCTGCTTCGCCGTCGCCGAGGACGGCCGCCTGGTCGTCGTCTACGGCACCGCCGACCACCGCCGCCTGGGTGTGCTCGACCCCGGGAGCGGCGAGCTGCGGGAGATCGGCGGGGCGGCCACCCACTGGTCCCCGACCGTCTCCGTCGCGGGCGGCAAGGCGGTGGCCGTGGGGGCGACGCCGTACACGCCGCTGGAGGTGACGCTGGTCGGCCTGGCCGACGGCGCGCACGAGGTGGTGTCGGCGCACAAGCCGCTGCCGGACCGCGCCCTGCTGCCCACGCCCGAGGCGATGACGATCGAGGGTGTGCACACGCACCTCTACCCGCCGAACGAGGCCCAGGGACCGGGGCCGTACGTGATCTTCGTGCACGGCGGCCCGACCGGGAACCTGCCGATCATGCTCGACCTCGAGATCGCGTACTTCACCAGCAGGGGCATCGGCGTGGCCGTGGTGAACTACGGTGGTTCGACCGGGTACGGCCGCGCCTACCGGGAACGGCTGCGCCACCAGTGGGGCGTGGTGGACGTGCACGACTGCGCCAGGGTGGCGCGCGGCCTGGTGGAGCTGGGCCGGGCCGACGCCGCCAAGCTCGCCATCCGGGGCGGCAGCGCGGGCGGCTGGACGACGGTGGCGGCGCTCGTCCACAGCGACGTGTTCGCGGGCGGCGTCGCGCACTTCGCGATCACCGACCCGGAGAGCTGGGCGGCCGAGACGCACGACTTCGAGTCCCGCTACCTCGACGGCCTGGTGGGCCCGCTGCCCGAGACGCGGCAGCGCTACACCGAACGCTCCCCGCTCCTGAACGCCTTCCGGGCCTCGGGCCCGTGCCTCATGCTGCACGGCCTGGAGGACGCGATCGTGGACGTCGGCCAGGCCGAGCGATTCACCGCCGAACTGGACAAACATGGCAAAGAGTGGGCTCTGCTCACCTTCCCCGGCGAGCAGCACGGCTGGCGCAGGGAGGAGACTATCGTCGCGGTGCTGGAGGCCGAGCTGGCCTTCTACGGGCTGATCTTCGACATGGAGACGCCCGGGGTGCCGCCTTTGACACTGAAGGGGAGAGCGTGAAGAGCGTTGCCGAGATCTGCTCGGATCTGATCAGGTTCGACACCACGAATCCGGGCTCCGGTGAGCGCCCGGCCGCCGAATACGTGGCCACGCTGCTGGCCGACGCGGGTCTTGAGCCGGTGGTGTTCGAGTCGGAGCCGAAGCGGACCACCGTCGTGGCCAGGATCGACGGCGACTCCCCCGACGCGCTGCTCATCCACGGCCACCTCGACGTGGTGCCCGCCGACCCGGCCGAGTGGCGGCTGCACCCGTTCTCCGGGGAGATCGTGGAGGGCTGCGTGTACGGGCGGGGCGCGGTCGACATGAAGGGCTCCTGCGCGATGACCCTGGCGACCGTGCTCGACCTGGCGGCGCGGGGGGTGCGGCCCAAGCGTGACCTGGTGCTGGCGTTCCTGGCCGACGAGGAGGCCACCGGCGACTACGGCTCGCGGCACGCGGTGAGCGAGCACCGGGAGCTGTTCGACGGCGTGACGGAGGCGATCAGCGAGTCGGGCGGGTTCAGCGTGGTCTCCGGCGAGCACCGGGTGTACCCGATCGCGGTGGGCGAGCGCGGGACCGCCTGGATGAAGCTGACCGCGCACGGCGTGGCCGGGCACGGATCCAGGCCGGCCGTCGACAACCCGGTCGCGACGCTGGTGCACGCGTTGTCGCGGGTGGCGGCCTACCAGTGGCCGATACGCCTGACGCCGTCGGTCGCCGCGCTCGTCCAGAGCCTGTCGGAGATCACCGGCCAGCCGATCGACCTCGACCGCCTGGACGCGGAGGCGGCCCGGCTCGGGCCGCTGGGCGGCCTGTTCAAGGGCCAGATCCGCAACTCGGCGAACCCGACGATGCTGAACGCCGGCTACAAGGTGAACGTGGTGCCCTCGACGGCCGAGGCGCACGTGGACGGGCGCTACCTGCCGGGCCTGCGGGAGGAGTTCCTGACCACCATCGACGAACTGCTCGGGCCGAAGATCACCCGCGAGTTCGTCAACCTGGAGGAGGCGCCCGCCGCGCCGTACCCGTCGGCGTTCTTCGACTCGCTCGCGGGCTCGCTCGTCGCCGAGGACCCCCTGGCCCGGCCGGTCCCGTACGTGATGGCGGGCGGCACGGACGCCAAGTCCTTCGCCAGGATCGGCATCAAGGGGTACGGGTTCGCGCCGCTCATGCTCCGGTCCGACCTCGACTACTTCGGGATGTTCCACGGGAAGGACGAGCGGGTGCCGGTCGAGGGCCTGGACTTCGGCACCCGCGTCCTCACCCGCCTCCTCACGTAACCCGCCCGTCCGGCCCGCGCCCCCGACCGAGCACCGGCCGAACGTCACGCGGCCGAACGTCACGCGGCCGGACGTGTGGGCGGGCCGAACCACGTGGTGAGCGCGTCGCCCGCCCCGTCCAGGTCCCCCGCCCACGCGACGTAACCGTCGGGCCGCACCAGCAGGGCGCTCGCCCCGCCGAACTCCGCGCCGGTGGCGGCCCACGCCGGCCCCACCCGGTCGCGGTGCCCCGCCAGGACGGCCCCGAGATCGCCCGCCCGGTCAAGGCCGACAAGCAGCCCGCGACCGTCCCGCGACAACTCGGCCATCCCGGTCACGGCCATCCCGGTCACGGCCATCCCGGTCACGGCCATCCCGGTCACGGCCGTCCCCGTCACGGCCGTCCCCGTCACGGCCGTCCCCGTCACGGCCGTCCCCGTCACGGCCGTCCCCGTCACGGCCGTCCCCGTCACGGCCGTCCCCGTCACGGCCGTCCCCGTCACGGCCGTCGCCGGTACGAACCGCCCGACCAGGGGGTTGGCCGAGCCGGGCGCGTAATCCGTCTCCGTCCCGTCCACCATCCCCGCGAAGTGCCGCCGCGCCTCCTCCAGCCCCAGCACCTCCGCCAGCACCTCCCGCAACGCGTCCACCTGCGCCCCCGGCCGCATCAGCGCGACCTGCGCCCGCGTGTTCCGCAGCACCCTGGCGGCCACCGGATGCCGTTCGGAGGTGTAGCCGTCGAGCAGGCTCTCGGGCGCGAGCCCCCGCACCACCAGCCCCAGCCTCCACCCCAGGTTGACCGCGTCCTGCAGCCCCAGGTTGAGCCCCTGGCCGCCGAGGGGCGAGTGCACGTGCGCCGCGTCCCCCGCCAGCAACATCCGCCCCTCCTGGTACGTACGCGCGTGCCGGGTGTTGTCGCTGTAGCGGATCCCGGTCTCCATCCGTTCGACGACCACGTCGCGCCCGCTCACCCGCCGCAGGCTGTCCTGCAGCTCGGCGGCCGTCATCGGCGCGTCCCTGTCGCCGGGCCCCCCGTCGAACTCGAGGGTGGCGATCTCCCCCGGCACCAGCGACAGGGTCACCAGCCCGCCGGGGGAGCGCAGCGACGAGGCGATCATGCCGGGATCGGCCAGCGTGGCCACGGCGGTCCGCCCGGTCATGGTGGCCGGTGTGCCGTCGAACGCGATCCCGGTCCGTTTGCGCACCAGACTCCGCCCGCCATCGCACCCCACCAGGTACGCCCCGCGCACGGCACGCCCGTCGGCGAGGGTGGCCACGGCGCCGGTGGAGTCCTGCGTGACGTCCGTGACCGTGCATCCGTGCCAGATCCGCACCCCCATCCCGGCCGCGTGCTCGGCCAGGATGGCCTCCAGCCGGTGCTGCTTCAGCATGAGGTACTCGGCGCCGCCGCCCTCCTCCGTCAGCGGCAGCCCGCTGAAGTGACCTCTGACCTGCCCTTTCCGCAGCAGCTCGATCATGTGGGCGATCACGTCGGCCCCGGCCGGTTCGCGGCGGCCGGCCAGCCCCTCGAGCATCTCCCACTGCTCCCGCTCCACCAGCTCGACCAGCCCGCGCAGGGCCAGCGACTGCACGGTGCGCGCGCTGAGCGAGCGCAGCCCGAGGCTGCGCGTCCTGCGCTCCTCGCCGGCGGCCGCCTCCAGGACCAGCGGGTCCGCCCCGGCCAGTTTGAGCTCGCACGCCAGCAGCAGGCCCACGGGCCCGCCACCGACGATGATCACGTCGTTCATCGTCCCCCCTACTTACAGCGTATGCTTACGTCGTAAGTAGAGCACATACACCGTAAGCTTTGTCAATGGGAGAGGGGCGAGAGGAGCACCGAATGACCCGGCGCGAGCCGCTGAACAGGGAGAAGGTCCTCGACGCGGCCTTGGCGCTGGCCGACGAGGAGGGCCTGGAGGGCCTGTCGATGCGGCGGCTGGCCAAGATTCTCGGCGTGGAGGCGATGTCGCTCTACAACCACGTCTCGAACAAGGCCGACCTGCTCGACGGGATCGCCGAGCGGGTGTTCGCCCAGGTCGAGCGGCCGGATCCGGAGCTGCCGTGGCGGGAGCAGGTGCGGGCGGTGGCGCTGAACATGTACCGGGCGTTCCTGCGCCATCCGGTGGTGCCGCTCGCGCTGGTCACCGACCGGTCGAACCCGACCTCCGTACGCGCTCTGGAGCCGCTCGACGCGCTGCTCGGGGCGCTGTTCGCGGCCGGGTTCGACGAGGCGGGAGCCTGGCGGGCGCTGAGCGCGGTGAACGGCCTGGTGTTCGGCACGCTGCTGATGTCCACCGGCGGGTTCTCCGAGGCCGACAAGAGCGGCGCCAGGGACACGAGCGCGTACGTCACGAGGGTGGATCCGGTGGCGCTGCCGCACTTCAGCAGGGCGCTGAGCGGCGCGCAGGACAGCGTGGACGTGGAGGCCGACTTCCTGTGGGCTCTCGACGTGCTGATTCGCGGGCTCGATTAGTGGAACAAATCATTCCGTTCTGATAGAGTGAAGACACTGAACGGGAAGGGACTTCGCTCATGAACGACATCAAAAGTGGCTGGGATGTTCTCGACGCCGCGCACCAGGCGCTGCGCACGGCCGCGGGAGACATCCCGCGCGACGGATGGGGCCTGCCGACGCCCTGCGCGAACTGGAGCGTCGCCCAGGTCTTCCAGCACGCCGTGGGCGACCAGCTCGGATTCGCCTCCGCGCTGACCGGCGAGCCCGGGCCCGCGTACAACCCGTTCGAGCCCACGGGCGAGCTCGACGGGGACCCGATGGAGGTCCTGCAGGACGCGCTGTCCCGCTCGGCCAGGGCGTGGGCCGATGTGGACCGGGAGGCCGCCGAGGTGCCGACGCCGGTGCCGCCGCACAAGATGTCGCCCTGGTCGGGCTCGACGGCGTGCGCGCTGGACGCGGGCGTGCACGCCTGGGACCTCGCCATCGCGACGGGCCGGCCCTCGCCGCTCACGCCGGAGCTGGCCCGGCCGCTGCTCAAGGTCGCCAGGGAGATCGTCGAGCCGCTGCGGGCCTGGGGCGCGTACGCGCCGGCGCTGGAGCCGCAGGAGGGCGACGACGACGTGGCCGCCCTCCTGCGCTACCTGGGCCGCGACCCGCGGCACGCCTGACGGGCCTCAGCCGGGGCGGCGCAGGGTGCGCCGCACGGCCAGCCCGCCGAGGGCCGCCGAGGCGAGCGTGAGGATGGCCGCCTCGGTCCACTGGAAGCGCCAGAACCGGGACGGCGGGTGGTAGTAGACCGCATACCGGTAGCCCTTGCCGAACAGGCACGCCTGCCACACCTCGGCGTTCCTGTTGCTCTGCCCGGCATCCACCCGGCGGGGGCAGCCGGTGCCGGCCGGCTCGGCGATCTCCCGCCCGAACGGGTCCACCCAGGTCGCGCTCACCAGCCGGATGTCGGGATCGTCCAGCACCACCGTGCCGGACAGCTCGGTGCGGGCCGGTTCGGCGTACTGGTCGCTGACGGCGAACAATACGAACATCGTCGCCGCCACCCCGGCCACGACCAGCGCCATCGCGGGCAGCGTCCGCCGGAACAGGGTGCCGGCCGCCGTGCCGAGCATGAACGCGTACAACCACCACACCGCCGGCGCCACTCCGACCATGTTGAACACGCCGATGTTGCCGAAGGAGGAATCGATCCCCGTCCGGAACACCGGCCGCCACAGACTCACCATCAGCGACAGCAGCAGCCCGCCCGCCACCACCGCGCCACCCAGCACCGACAACTTGACCATCAGCCACCGCCCCACGGGCACGGACTGGGTCCAGGCCAGGCGGTGGGTGCCGCGCTCATACTCGCGGCCGAGCAGCGGCGCCCCCCAGAACGCGCCGACCAGCGCTGGCAGCACCAGCGGCATCCAGCCGAACACCGAGTAGACCGCGTCGTAGCGCCGCCCGAGCGCCACGTCCAGCTCGCCGCACGCCACGGCGGGCCCGGGACAGCCGGGCGGGGCGTGCTCGGCCACGTACACCCCGGCCTCCACCGCCGAGCCCAGCAGCAGCAACCCCAGCAGCGCCAGGAAACCCGCCGTCAGCAGGATCTGCGCGCGATGCTGACGCCACGTCACCCAGATCACGCGCCCACCCCCGTCAACCCGGGCAGCGCCGCCGACTCGGGGCTGCGCAGGTAGCCCATGACGAGCTCCTCCAGCCCGGGCCGCCGCGCCCGCCAGCGCGGGTCGGCCGGCGGCGCGCCCCTGACCAGCATGCTGACCTGCCTGCCGGTACGGTTCGCGCCCACCACGTGCGTGCCCGCCGCCGACGCCCCGTCCGGCCCGGTCAGCACCAGATGCCCCTCCAGCAGCTCCTCGATGTCGCCGCTGACCTGCAACCGCCCGCCGTTCAGCACCACCAGCCAGTCACACGTCTCCTCCAGATCGGAGACGACGTGCGAGGACAGCAGCACGCTCAGCTCCCGCCCGGCCACCTCCGCCATGATCGAACGCATCACGTCATGGCGAGCGAGCGGGTCGAGGTTGGCCAGCGGCTCATCCAGCACCAGCAGATCGGGCCGGCAGGCCAGCGCCAGCGTGACCGCCACCTGCGCCCGCTGCCCGCCCGACAGCCCGCCCACCTTCCGCCCCAGCGCGATGCCCAGCCCTTCGAGCCGGTCCGTGGCGATCGCCTCATCCCAGCGGGCGTTCATCCGGCGCCCGAACCCGAGCATCTCGGCAACGGTGAAACCCTCGTACAGGGGCTTGTCCTGCGCCACGAACGCCGCCGCGCCGGCCAGCCGGACGCTGCCCCGCGCCGGCCGCAACAGGCCCACGGCCGCGTGCATCAGCGTGGTCTTACCCGCCCCGTTCGGCCCGACCAGCGCCGCCACCCGCCCCCCGGGCACCGCCAACGAACAGTCCCGCAACGCCCACGTCCGGCCATAGCGCACCCCCAGCCCGGTCACCTCCAGCGCCGCGCTCACGCCACACCCTCCTTCGCCACATCGGCCAGCACCACCGCGATCAACGCCCGCAGATCCTCCTGATCGAGCCCCGCCGCGCGAGCCTCACGCACCCACCCCTCCAAACCGCGCCGCAGCCGGCTGTGATCGGCCAGCGTCGCCCCCGCGATGCCCTGCCTGACGAACGTCCCCATCCCCGGCCGCCCCTCCACCAGCCCCTCCCGCTCCAGCTCCCGATAAGCCTTGAGCACGGTATTGGGATTGATGGCCAGCCTCTCCACCACCTCACGGGCCGTCGGCAACTGATCACCAGAGCGCAACGTGCCCAGCCTGAGCGCCTGTCTGACCTGGTGAACGAGCTGCAGATACGTCGAAACGCCCGAGCCGCGATCCAGGTTGAACTCGATCAACCAAAACACCCTTCCACTATTCGAATAGTGAAAGGGTGTTGGAAGCGGCCGCCGCTTGTCAAACCGCCGTGTTCACGCGAACTTGGTCTTGGGCCGCTCCTGCAGCTCGCCGTCCACGTAGACGTCGAGTTTCTCGTCGTAGAACGCGATCAGCCCCGCCACCTTCTCGCTCTCCGGCAGCGGCGTGCGGTAGGACCAGGCCAGATCCTTCTTGCCGTTGACCGTCCAGTATTCGGCCGTCCCCTTGTACGGGCAGTGGGTGACGGTGTCGGTGTGCTCCAGCAGGTCGAGCCGCACGTCGGTCTTCGGCAGGTAGTAGCGGGCGGGCAGGCCCGTCTCGAAGATGATGCGCGGGCCGCGCGAGTCGGCCACGGTGACTCCGTCCACCTCGATCCGCACGTGCCGCGAACTGGCCAGGATGTCGACTCTCGTGTACGGGTCGCGCGGGTGGAAGAACACCTCCTCGTCCTCCTCGAACCAGGCGTCCATGGCGTCCCACTCGAACCGGACATGCCCCCGGATCTGCTCCAGCGGCGAGTCCGGATAGGCCAGCGCGGCGTCGGCGGCCTCCGCGGTGCCCGAGGTGACCGTGTACACCACGGCGTCGCCCCTGCTCGGGGAGTGCTTGGTGGCTCCGGTCGCCTTGAGCGCGGCGTCGTCCACGTCGTCGAGCGGGAAGTAGTAGGCGGGGTAGTACGGGGACTCCCACACCAGCAGGGCGGAGGTGGTGTCGGCCACCACCCGGCCGCCGAGGTAGGTCCTCACACGCTTGGCCGTGTGCTCCACTCGCACCCGGCCGCGGTTCGTGGCATCCATGTTCGCGGCAACCCCACCGGCGAGCCCGCTATTCCACCGTTGTCGTCAGCCCACGCCGAACGCGCTCAGGGTGGCCCACGTCGTCAGCGTCCCGACCACGGCACCGGCGCCGACCTGCGCCCACGTGTGATGCGCGAGACGTACCCTCGCCCAGCACACCAGCGCCACGACGGCGGCCCCGACGAGCGCGGCCGGCCACACGGGCAGGACATGCGCGAGCACCACGACCGTGCCCGCGCAGACCGCGGCGTGGAAGGAGATCTTCCAGCGCAGGGTGATCGGCACGGTCACGGCCAGCGCGACCAGCATCGCCGTCACGGTGGCGACGAGCAACGTCGGCGCCCCCATCACCACCAGCAACGCCAGCGCCACCAGCACCGCCGCCACGGCGGCGAGCAGGGGTCCGGTGCGGCGGGCGCGGTCCACGATGTGATGCGAGTCCAGCCGCCCAGAACGCACCCCGAGCGCGATCACCGCCGCCGGCACTCCCCCGCAGAACGCCGACGCCACCAGCCCCCAGGCCGCCCCGCTCCAGCCTTGCGCGAGCAGGCCGACGACCGGCGGCATGACGATCACCAGCACCTGCGGTGCCAGCACGTTCGTCACCCGCTTCGCCACCAGGTCGGCCGTCATGTCACGAAAGATTACGCGATCATGGCCGCCCCCTACCCCACCGCCCCCACCTCACCCCTGCCCCCACGCGGAGCACTGCGCACATCGCGCCCCCATCGCACCGGCGCGGCGTCCCAAGGGCCACGCAGGTGACGGGCACACAGCACGACCCCTGAGCTCCGGGCACCTCCACACACCACCCGCGCCAGAGGCCGAGGGGTTGTCGTTGCGCGGCGGACCGCACACTGTCGCCGCAAGCGACGCGACCTGCGCCCCTGCGTGGGGCAGCATGCGTGGGGCTGGGCGCAGGACGGCACGCGGCCAGGCACAGGACAGCACGTGGCTGGGCGCGAAGTGGCGCGTGCCGGGCGTGTCGTGCCGGATGGATCGCCCCACGCCGGATCGTCTCAGGCAGCGTGCCGGATCGCCTCTGGCGAGCGCGCCGGATCACCCCACGCCGGACCGCCTCTGGCGAGTGTGCCGGGCGGGGCCGGGTCAGGGTTTGCCGGCGGCGTTCACGATGCGGGTGGTCGAGCGGTCCGGGATGGCGTCCAGTTCCCAGCACTCCGCCCCCAGGATCGCCGCCGCCGCGGCGCGGGCCCCCGCGTGGGGGTCGCCTGCCGTGTGGGCGAGCGCCGCTGGATGCATCGGGGCCAGGAGGTCGATGTAGTCCTCAGGCCCGTGTGCCTCCGATGGACCGGTGACGATGAAGACGCCCATGACGAAACGGAGCGCGGCCAGCACTTCGGCACGCTCCGCCGACGGGTTGAACGGGCGGGTCGGCCCCTTCCAGGCACGCACGCGCGGATCGTCCTCGACACCCACGACGAGCGGCAGGCCGCGATCGGCGACGGCGCCGAGGTAGCGGACATGGCCCACGTGCAGGATGTCGAAGACGCCGGTCACGACCGCCGCCCCCGGCCGTTCGTACGGCTGCACCCAGACGGCCTCCAGGCTGCTCACACGACCTCCTGCTCCCCCACGGGCCTAGACGACTCGTCGATCGCAGCGTACTCGGTCGGCGTGCGGGCTCGCGCAGGCGACCTTGGGAAAGGGCATTCCTACCTTTTCGCGATAATCTCCGACCCACCCCTGGCGCGTCTCATTAGGTCACCGAAATCTGGGGGAGGTCGCCGTGGCATCGCCGGACTCACACCACGCTGATGAGGACGATCAACCCGGCCCCGGCGATCTCGTGGCCCGGCTGTCTGGGATTCCGTCCCAGGTGTCCAGGGCCAGGGAGCTCGTCACGGCGGCGCTCGGCCGCGACGACCCGCTGTACGACGACGTCGCGCTGCTCACCAGCGAGTTGGCCACGAACGCGATCCTGCACACCAGGTCGGGCTCTGGAGGGTCGTTCACGGTGAGCGTGACCAGTTCGGCTACGGGGGTGCGGGTGTTCGTGGCGGACGGCGGGTCGGACGGGCCGCCGTGCGTGTGCCGTACGAGCATGCAGTCCACAGGCGGACGCGGCCTGCCGTTGATCGAGGCGCTCAGCCACCGCTGGGGCTTCACCCGCGAGGCCGGCTCCACGACGGTCTGGTTCGAACTGCTACGGGCCCGGGTGCCCGCCGAAGTCGCCGTCTAAGCCCCGTCAGGCCCATCCGGTACGGGCGCCGTCCAACCTCCATCAGGCCCATCCGCCGAAGTCGCCGTCCCATCCCGATCGAGCCCATCCGGTACGGGCGGGGCCTCGCATGCCCGTAGCCGACGCCGCAGGTGGGCCCGCTCGGGTTCGGTCCCGGCGCAGGCGAGCGCCTCCCGGTAGGCGTCCGCGGCCTCGCCCAGGCGGCCGAGCCGTTGGAGCAGGTCGGCCCGCGCCGTCGCGTACGGGTGGTAGCCGCGCAACCGAGGCTCCCCGGCCAGCGAGTCCAGCAGCGCCAGCCCGGCCTCTGGCCCGTCGCGCATGGCCACCGCCACGGCCCGGTTGAGCGCGATCACGGGCGACGGCGCGAGGACGAGCAGCACGTCGTACAGCGCCACGATCTGCGGCCAGTCGGTGGTCGCGACGTCGGCGGCCTCGTCGTGCAGGGCGGAGATGGCGGCCTGCACGCCGTAGAGCCCGGGCGGGCCGCCGGTGAGCGCGACGACGACCAGCCCCTGCCCTTCCTCGATCATCGCCGGATCCCAGCGCCGCCGATCCTGATCGTCCAGCAGCACCAGCTCCCCGTCAGGCCCGATCCTGGCCGCGCGCCGGGCATGGACGAGCAGCATCAGCCCGAGCAGCCCCGCGACCTCCCGCTCTCCCGGCAGCAGCCGGCGCAGGATCCTGGCCAGCCGGACGGCCTCCTCGGCCAGCTCCAGCCGTTGCAGGTCGGGGCCGGAACTGGCGGCGTACCCCTCGGTGAAAATCGAGTAGATCACCTGGAGCACGCCGGGCAGCCGCGACGGCAACTCGTCCGCGCCCGGCACCCGGAACGGGATGCGCGCCTCGCGGATCTTCTTCTTGGCCCGCACGATGCGCTTGGCCATGGTGGCCGTCGGGAGCAGGAACGCCCGCGCGACCTCCGGCGTGGTCAGCCCGGCCAGGCAGCGCAACGTCAGCGCCACCCGGTCCTCGGCGGGCAGGGCGGGGTGGGCGCAGGTGAAGAAGAGCTGCAGCCGCTCGTCTGGCAGCTCGCCGTCGGCGTCCGCGGCCGGCGCGGGCCCCGCGCGGTCGGCCTCCACCTGCAGGACGGCGAGGCGGGCGGCGTACGCGCGGTCGCGCCGCAGCCGGTCCACGGCCCGCCGCCGCGCCGTCGTCATCAGCCAGGCCCCCGGCTTCGGCGGCACGCCGGAGACCGGCCAGTGGACCAGCGCCGCCTCGATCGCCTCCGAGGCGACCTCCTCGGCCAGGTCCAGATCGCCGAAGCGGCGGACCAGGGCCGCCAGGAGCCGGCCCCGCTCCTCACGGAAGATCGCCTCCACGGAGGCCCCGGCGTCGGGCGTCTGGCCGGTCATCGGCTCAGAACTCGGCCACGGGCCGCACCACGATGGACCCGCCGCCGCGCGCCCCCGGGCAGCGGGCCGCCCAGTCGAGCGCGACGTCGAGGTCCGGCACGTCGATGACGTAGTAGCCGCCGAGAACCTCCCGCGTCTCGGCGAACGGCCCGTCGGTGACGGTACGCTCCCCCTCCGGCCCCACCCGCACGACGGTGGCGGTGGTCAGGTCGGCCAGCGAGTGCCCGGACACGTGGATGCCCGACTCCCTCACGGTCTTGTCGTAGGCCATCCAGTCCTCGAACGAGCCCATCTCCCCGCTCTCCTCACCGGCGGCGGGACTGTTGATGAGCAACATGTACTTCATGGCCGATCTCCTGTCTTCGTGGTGCGGCGCCGTTCGCCGCGTCCCTATGTCTACGAACGGGACGAACGCGGAAGGACACACCCCTCAGAAAACTTCTTACCGGCCAAGGCCAAGGTCAGACAAACAGCCAGACCGGCGCGCCCGGCTCCCGATGGGCGAAGAGCGGGGGCCGGTCAGGAGGAGGTTCACTGATCGGGACATCATAGGCTGGCCTCATGGGAATGGTCGGGACGGTCGGGCTGGTGCTGCATCCTCAGCGCGACTCCAAGAAGGCGATCGACACCATCCTGCGGTGGGCCGGGGACAAGGGCGCGACGGTGCTCGGGCTGCCGGAAGAGGTGGGGCGGATCGACTGCACCGCCGTTCCCGTGGACGCGACCACGCTGGTGGAGCGGGCCGACCTGGTGGTGGGGCTGGGCGGTGACGGGACGATGCTGCGTACCATGCGGCTGCTGGCCGGGCGGCCGACGCCCATCCTGGGGGTGAACCTCGGGCGGCTCGGGTTCCTCGCGGAGATCAACGTGGAGGAGCTGGCGCAGACGTTGTCGGCGATCGACGGGCACGCGTACTCGATCGAGCCGCGCATGGCGATCCGCAGCGTGGTGGCGGGGGTGGACGTGACGGCGTTCAACGACATCGCGCTCGTCCGGATCCCCGGTGACGGGCTGGCCGCCATCTCCGTCACCCCGTCCGGGAGCCCTTTCGTCCGGTACGCCGCCGACGCCGTCATCGTGGCCACCTCCACCGGATCCACGGCCTACAGCTTCTCCGCGGGAGGGCCGATCGTCTCGCCCCGGGTGGAGGCCGTGCTGGTCGTGCCCGCCGCCGCGCACTCGTCCTTCAACCGGGCCCTGGTGCTGCCCGCGGACGAGGAGGTGACCCTCCAGGTGCTGCCCACCAGCGGGCGGCTGGCGGTGGAGGTCGACGGGGCCGTGGTCGGGCACCTGTGCCCCGGTGACAGTGTCACGGTGGCGGCCTGGCCGGGGGCGGCCAATGTGGTGCGGCTGGGCACGACGTTCTACGAACGCGCCCGGCGCAAGCTCCGCGTGGACGGCAGCGCCGAGGTCGACTGACCCGCCCGATGCGTCAGGCGCCCGCGCGGCGACGGTGACGCGCCGGACGCTCGGACGGCGTTTCCCGACGAGCCGGCCCGTCGGAGCGGGGCTGCGTTTCCCGATGTGACGGCTCGTCGGAGCGAGGTTGCGGTTCCCGACGCGGCGAATCGTCGGAGCGGAGCTGCGGTTCACGACGAGACGGCCCGTCGGAGCGGGTCTGCGGCGTGAAGAGGTCGTCGTGCTGGGTTCGCGGGGTGAAGAAGTCGTCGTGGTCGTTCTGGGGGGCGAAGAAGTCCTCACCCTCGTCCCTGCGGACGGCGGTGCCGCGCCGCCGGGACGAGGGTTCCCCACGGCGGGCGGGGGGCTCGGGACGTGGGGAATCGGTGGCGTCGCGGTGGCGGGAGGCCGTCAGGGCGGCCAGGGCCGTGGTGATGGGGACGGCGGCGATGAGGCCGAGGGTGCCGACGATGCTGCGGACGATCTCCTGCGCGATGACCGGCGTCGTCATCACCTCCCCCAGAGGCTGCTCACCGATGCTGAACAGCAGCAGCAACGGCAGCGACGCCCCCGCGTACGCCAGGATGATCGTGTTGATCACGGAGGCGATGTGCGCGCGCCCGATGCGGCCCGCCGCACGGTAGAGGCGGGCGAAGCCGTAGGACGGGTTGGCGTGGGCGAGTTCGGCGACCGTCACCGCCTGGGTGACCGTGACGTCGTCGAGCACCCCGAGCGCGCCGATGATGATGCTGGCCAGCAGCAGCCCCTGCGTGTCGATGGACAGGCTCATGTCCAGCATGAGCGCGCTGTCGTCGGTGATGCCGTTGAGCCGGGCGAACCCCAGCGCCCCGTACGACAGCAGCCCGGTCAGCGTCAGGCTGGCCAGCGTGCCCAGGACGGCCACGGATGTGGACAACGAGAAGCCGTGCGTGAGGTAGAGCACCGCGAGCATGATCGCCGCGGCCCCCACGATGGCCACCAGCATGGGTGGCCGGCCCTCCAGAATGCCGGGGATGACGAACGTCAGCAGCAGCACGAACGTCACCGCCAGCCCCACGAGCGCCGTCACCCCGCGCCAGCGTCCGAAGGCGATCACCGCCAGCGCGAACGCCGCCCCGAACAACCACAGAGGCATCGACCGGTCATGATCGGAGATCTGGTAGGCCCCGTCCGCCCCTCGCAGCAGGATGACGTCGTCGTCCACGCCGAAGTGCTGCGACCCGGGGCCGCTCGGCAGCCGCAGCTCGATGTCCTTGCCCAGGTCGGGACCGTCCCCGACCTTGACGACGGCGTTGCCGCAGGTGGCCGGGTCGGGCTTGGGCGAGCCCTCGGGGACGGCCTGGCAGCGCTTGAGCGTGACGCTGACGACCGTGCCGGTGAGCCGCTCGACGCCGGACTGCGGCGCGGCGGCGGGCCTGCCCTCCGGCCAGAGCCACACCAGCGCGGCCAGGGTGACGATCGCCAGCGGCACCAGGACGGCCAGGCCGGCCACCAGCGTGCGCCGCGAGCCGGGTACGGGTGTGCCGTGGACGTGGTTGGCGCCCATAGCGTGAAAGGTCCTCCTCGGAGGATGAGACGCGGCTGACGAAACAGGACAGTACTGCACCCGGCTCCACTGGGTAGTGCCAACGGCATGACGTGGCTGGTGGGCACCTCCGGATGGCAGTACGGGGACTGGCGGGGGGTCCTGTATCCGGAGGGTGTGCCGCAGCGGCTGTGGCTGGAGACGTACGCGGCCGAGTTCGCCACCGTCGAGAGCAACAACGCCTTCTACCGCCTGCCCAGCCCCGAGTCGTTCGCGGCCTGGCGGGATCGTACGCCGCCGGGGTTCGTGATGGCGGTCAAGGCCAGCAGGTTCCTCACCCACGTCAAGCGCCTGGCCGAGCCGGAGGAGCCGGTCGCCCGCCTGGTGGGCGCCGCCGCGGAGCTGAAGGACAAGCTCGGCCCGATCCTGTTGCAGCTCCCGCCGACCTTGAAGGCCGACCCCGGCAGGCTCGACCGGTGCCTGGGCTGCTTCCCCGGCGGGGTCAGGGTGGCCGTGGAGCCGCGGCACGACTCCTGGTGGACCGAGGAGGTGCGCCAGATCCTCATCGCGCGGGCCGCCGCGCTGTGCTGGGCGGATCGGCTGAGCCGGCCGCAGGGGCCGTTCTGGCGTACCGCCGACTGGGGGTACGTGCGCCTGCACCAGGGGCGGGTGAACTTCGCGTACGGCGAGAGCGCGCTGCGGACGTGGGCGGGCAGGGTGCGCGATGCGGGCTGGCGGGACGCCTGCGTCTACTTCAACAACGATCCAGGAGGGGCGGCTGTGCGTAACGCGAGACGATTTGCCAGACTCCTCTAGTGCACACGCGTCTGTACCGGAACGGTGTCCTCGAAAAGGAAGGCTTCCCTGTCGAGGAGGTTTCCGACTATGTGGACGATCCGGACAACATCGTCTGGTTCGACCTGTGTTCTCCTTCGCCCGACGACCTCGGGGTGATCAGCGAGGAGCTCGGGCTGCACGAACTGGCGGTCGAGGACGTCCTGTCCGACCATCAACGGCCGAAGGTGGACGTCTACGACAACCACCTGTTCATCACCGTCTATGGGGTTCATTTCGACGGGGACCGGCTCGATCCCGTCGAGGTCAACGTCTTCGTCACCCAGAACGCCCTGGTCACCATCCGCGAGAACGACCACTTCGACATCGCCCAGGTGGTCAGGCGCTGGGACGCCGCCTCCCGCCTGGCCGGGCACGGCGTCACGTTCCTGCTGCACGGCCTGCTCGACTACGTGGTGGACAGCCAGTTCGACCTGGTGCAGGACCTCGACGGGCAGGCGGAGGCGCTGGAGGAGGCGCTGTTCGAGGACCAGGTGCGCAACGGCAAGGAGCTGCAGCGCGCCATGTACGTCCTGCGCAAGAAGACCACAAAGCTCCGCAAGATCACGATGCCGATGCGCGAGGTGATCGGCACGCTGCTCCGCCGCGACCAGGACCTCATCGCCGACCCGGTGATGAGGCCCTACTACGAGGACGTCTTCGACCACGTGCTGCGCGTGACCGAGTGGGTGGAGTCCATCCGCGACATGCTCGCCAACGTCCGCGAGACCCGCCTGGCCCAGCAGGGCTTCCGGCTCAACGAGATCATGAAGCGGGTCACGAGCTGGGCCGCGATCATCGCCGTGCCCACCATGATCACCGGCTACTACGGGCAGAACGTGCCCTATCCGGGGTCCGGGCAGCCCTGGGGGTTCTGGACCTCCTCGATCCTGGTGGCTCTGACGTCGGTGGCGCTGTACACGGTGTTCAAGAAGAAGGACTGGTTGTGAGCGCGGATTCCGCCGCCCGCGCGGAGCGCCGAAGGCGGCCCGTGTAGGGGAGGCGGCAGGGCTCGCCGCGGACCTCCGTGGTGAGCCGCAGCTTGAGCCGCACCTCGGCGGCCGCCGGGTAGAGGGGCAGGCAGCGGTCACCGGAGATCACGGTCCTGCGGCCGATCGAGGTGGTGAGCAGGGACAACTCCCCGTACGTGGCGGGCTCGGCCAGGCGCAGCAGCCACCCGCCGCCCGGCAGGCGGATGCGCTCGCCCTCCAGGTCGTAGTAGTCCAGCACGCCCTCGTTCAGCGAGAGCACCGCCCGCATGGTGAAACGGCCGCCCTCCACGGTGAAGACCTCCGCGGAGGGCGCGCGGTAGATCGAATGCACGTACCCGATCATGAACCGGCCCGCCACGACGGGCAGGCCGTTCACGGTCAGGCGGCCGGCGCCGGAGCCGGTGCCGAGCGCGGCCACCGCCGCGAGCGCCGCGAGCGGCAGGAGCAGCCTGGTCAGCCCTTTTCCTTGAAGTAGCGGGCGGCCCCCGGGTGCAGCTGGACCGGGGCCACCTGCTGCCCCAGCGCCAGGTCCAGCTTCTTGGCCTCCGGGTGCACGGCCGACAGCTCGGCCTTCTTCTCGAACAACGTCTTGGTGATGTCGTACGCGAGCTGCTCGCTCATCGAGTCGGGCACCAGCAGCACGTTCGCGATGCCGACGGTCTTGATCTTGCCGGGCAGCTTGTAGGTGGACATGTCCACATCGAGCGCCACGTACTGCTGGCCGAACGTGGCCTGCATCTTCCCCAGCACGTCACTGGTGTCGAGGATCTTCATGTCGGGCTTGCTGGCGGCCAGGTCGGTGATGCCGGCCGTGGGCAGGCCGCCGACCCAGAAGAACGCGTCGATGGTGCCGTCCTTGGCGGCCTGCACCGACTCGTTGATCGACAGTTGCTGCTTGGTGATGTCGGTGTCCGGGTTGATCCCGGCCGCCTCCAGCACGCGCCTGGCCACGACCTGGGTGCCGGAGTTGGCGGGGCCGAGCGAGACGCGCTTGCCCTTCAGGTCGGCGGCCTTGGTCGCGGCGACGCCGGGGGCGACCACGAGGTGGGTGTAGTTGTCGTAGATGCGGGCGATGGCCTTGATCGGCTGCTTGGAGGTGAAGGTGTCCTTGCCGTTGACCGCGTCGGCGGCCGTGTCGGCCTGGGAGAAACCGATCTGGGCCTTGCCGGAGGCCAGCAGCTTGATGTTCTCGACGGAGGCCGAGGTGACCGAGGCGGTGGCCTGGGTGTTGGCGATGTTCGCCGAGAGTTGCTTCGCTAAACCGCCGCCGTACACGTAGTAGACGCCTGTCGTGCCGCCCGTGGCGATCGAGATCCGGTTTCCGGAACCGCCCCCCGCACCGCTGCCGCCGCAGCCCGCCGCGGCCAGGACCGTGGCGGCGACTATCGTGAGAATCCGCTTCACGCTGTTCTCCTTCTTCTGATGAGGTGCGCGGCGGCGGCCACGGCCAGCACGGCCAGACCGGCCACGATGGGGACGGGTTCGAGGAACAACAGCAGCACCGCGGCCACCGCCGCCAGCAGCCGCTCGGGCCAGGCGGCCAGCCCGCCCGTGGCCATGGCCAGGGCGGCCACCGCGACCGCCGACACCCCGGTCATCAGCAGCACGGTGCCGATCGGCCCCTGCCCGAGCAGCGCCTGCCCGTTCGGCGTCAGCACGAAGGCGAACGGCACCAGGAAGGCAGGCAACGTGTAACGCCAGGTCATCATCATCGTCTTGTACGTATTGCCGCCGGTGATCGCGGCCGCCGCGACCGCGGACAGCGCGGTGGGCGGGCTCACCTCCGACAGCACCGCGTAGTAGAAGACGAACATGTACGCCTCGGGCGCCGAGACACCGAGGTCGAACAGCGCCGGCCCGATGATCACCGCGGCGATGATGAAGCTGGCCGTCACCGGCACGGCCAGGCCCAGCAGCAGCACCGCGACGGCCGCCATGACCGTGGTGACGATCAGGTTGCCCGCGCCGATGTCCACGATGATGTCGGCGAGGTTCTGCCCGAGCCCGGTCAGCGTGATGGCGCCCACGATGATCCCGGCCGCCGCGCAGACCGCGGTCACCGGCAGCACCTCCAGCGTGCCCTTGGCCAGCGCCTGCCCGACGCGCTTGGGGCCCATGCGGTTCGCGGGGTCGAGGAAGGACAGCAGGAACGCGATGGCGGTGGCGATCACCACGGACTGGAAGGCCGACCGGTCCAGCGCCATCAGCACGACGATGAGGATCAGCGAGCTGAAGTGGTAGCCGAAGCGCAGCAGCAGCCGGCCTGCCCCGGGGGCGTCCACCTCGACGGCGTGGGTGCCGAAGCGGCGGGAGTCGATCTCGATGGCCAGGAAGATGCCGAGGTAGTACAGGATCGTGGGAATGGTCGCGTACAGGAGCACCTGAAGGTAGCCCACGCCGAGGTACTCGGCGATGATGAACGCCGCCGCGCCCAGCGTGGGCGGCGACAGGATGGCGCCGATGCCGCCGGCCGCGAGGATGCCGCCCGCCGCCTCCTTCGGGTAGCCGGCCCGCCGCAGCACGGGCCAGGCCACGCTGCCCAGGCTGACCGTGGTGGCCACGCCCGAGCCCGACACGGTGCCGAGCAGGAAGCCGGCCGTGGTGACGGTGCGGCCGGGGGCGGCGCGGGACCTGCGGAAGGCGGCGAAACTCAGGTCGATGAAGAACTTGCTGGCCCCCGAGAAGTCGAGCACCGCGCCGTAGATGGTGAACAGGATGATGTAGCTCGCCGCCACCTGCATCGGCACGCCGAAGAAGCCCTCGGTGCCGGTGTAGAGCTGGGAGACGATCTGCCCGAGGTCGAACCCTGGATGCCCGATGGTCCAGCCGATCGGCAGGTACGACCCGTAGTAGGCGTACAGCAGGAAGGCGACGCAGATGGCGGCGAAGATCCAGCCGACGGTGCGGCGGACCGCCTCCAGCAGCAGCACCGTCAGCACCAGGCCCGCCACGATGTCCAGATCGGTCAGCGCGGCGCCCGAGCCGCGCTCGCGGAAGGCGTCGATGCCGGCCAGCGGGTAGACCAGCACGGCCAGCGACGCCGCGGCCAGCACCCAGTCGCCCACGCCCGGCCACTCCACGCCGCCCTCGCGAGGGGCCGGCTCGGGGCGCCGTAACCGGCGGCGTAGCCACGCGGCCGCCCCCGAGCGGTAGCAGAGGAAGACCAGCGGCAGCGCCACCGCCAGGAATGTCATCCGATGCTCGATCGCCTCGACCGGCCGGAACACCACCACCAGCGAGTATGCCGACAACAGCCCGCCCAGCACCCACACGCCGAGACGGAGCGGCCCGCCCAGCCGCCGTGCCGGGCGTTCCTGCTCGTGTGTGGACAGCAGCTCGGCCTCACGATCGCTCAGCTCGGTCAAGTTCTTCGTCCTCCCCGAACCACGGCGTTGCAGGGGACTCTAAGAGCCGTTCACGCCGTCAGGGAAGCCTCCGTTATCCGATTGATCCAAACGGTCGCGATTGTGCGGCCAACTGCTCCACGGGCATCTCGCCCGCCTGGCCGCCGTCGCGCAGCCGCACCGCCGCCCGCCCGCTCGCCACCTCGCGCGGCCCCACCACGAGCTGGTACGGCACCAGCCGGTGCGCCCTGATCCTGGCCCCCAGGCTGCCCCGATCGGCGGGCGCCAGCTCGGCCCGCAACCCGGCCTCCAGGCACCGCCGCAGCAGGTCGGAGGCGGCGGGCAGCTCGGCGTCCGACAGCGGCAGCACCACGGCCTGCACGGGCGCCATCCAGGCGGGGAAGGCGCCCCCGTGCACCTCGATGAGGTGGGCGACCAGCCGCTCGATGCCGCCGACGACGCTGCGGTGCACCATGACGGGCCGCTCGCCGCCCACGTAGCCCAGGTCGAAGCGCTCGGGCTGGAAGTAGTCCACCTGGACGGTCGACAGGGTCGACTCGCGGCCCGCCGGGTCGGCGATCTGGATGTCGATCTTCGGCCCGTAGAAGGCGCCCTCGCCGCGCTCCTCGTCGTGGTCCCGGCCGCGCTCGTTCAGCACGTCACGCAGGAGCGCCTCCGAGCGTGCCCACATGCCGGGGTCGTCCACGAACTTCGCGCCCTCGCCGCGCAGCGACAGCCGGTAGCGGGCGGCCCTGATGCCCAGCCGCGCGTGCGCGGCCTCGATCAGGTCGAGCGCCGCCGACACCTCTTCCGCGGCCCGCTCCGGGGCGCAGAACACGTGGCCGTCGTTGAGCTGGATGGCCCGCACCCTGCTCAGCCCGCCCAGCACGCCGGACGGCTCGGAGCGGTACATGCCGCCCAACTCGGCCAGGCGCAGCGGCAGCTCACGATGGCTGCGCCGGCGCGATCGGTAGATGAGCGCGTGGTGCGGGCACAGGCTGGGCCGCAGCACGAACTCCTCGCCGCCCACCAGCATGGGCGGGAACATGTCCTCGGCGTAGTGCGCCCAGTGGCCCGATCGCTCGTACAACTCGCGTTTGCCCAGCACCGGCGAGTTGACGTGCTGGTAGCCGTTGCGGCGTTCGAGCTCGTGCACGTAGTCCTCGATGGCCTTGCGCACGGCCGACCCGGCGGGCAGCCAGTAGGGCAGGCCGGAGCCGATCAGCGGGTCGGTGTCGAAGATGCCCAGCTCGCGGCCGAGTCTGCGATGGTCGTTCATGATCATCCTTTCCTGGGAAAGGGCGAACGACCAGGCTCCCGGGCGTCCGCCCGGGAAGCATGCGATCAGCGCGCCGGGACGGTGTCCGGCGTCGTCGTGACGAAAGCGCGCTGCATGGATCCGACGGTAGCACGCGAGGGGCCGGTAAAACTTCTGGCTAATTTTGGTATAAAAGCAGCGTGGCGGAGATCACCGTGGACGTGCGCCAACTGCAGGCGTTCGCCGAGGTCGGCTACCAGGTCGCAGGCGGTGGCGGCGCCCAGGGGGCGATGACGGCGCTGCGCCGGGTGGCCGCGCTCGACGCCTACGAGTTCGTCGCCTACGACCCCGCCACCGGGCGGCACCACAGCGTCGTCTCCGACGGCCATCGGCGCATCGACCGCGACGCGGCCGAGGAATACGCCGGGCTGGAGGCCTACCGCAGGGCCATCGCCACCCGCGCGCCCGTCGGCATGCCGGAACCGGGCACCGAGCGCTACTTCCGCCGCCATCTGGCCCCCTACGGCTGGCGGGCCGGGCTGACGGCGCCGCTGTTCCTGACCGACGGCCGCTACACGGGCCTGCTCCACCTGGCCTCCAGAGACGCCTTCCCCCGGCTCACGGGGGCGCTGGTGGCGGCGGTCAGCCCCATGCTGGCGCACCTCACCGACCTGAGCCGGTGCGTGATCGACCCCGTGGGGCTGCCCGCGGGCTTCCGCGCGGTGGCCTTCGACCGGCTCGGGACACGCCGCGAGGTGCCGGGGCACCCGGCCTCTGCCGCGTTGTGGGACGACCCGGCGATGGCCTCGTACGCGCGGGCGTTCATCGACTCGCGCGAGCTCGGCAGGCACGGGCTCTGGCTCGCCGCCGACGGGCACTGGCACGAGGTGCGGCTGGTGCGGGCCGGGGTCGGGTTCCAGGGGGCGCTGCAGGGGGCCGTGGCCGCCGAACGGCCGTGCTCGTTGCCGTACGAGCTGACCGGGCGGGAGGTCGACGTGCTCACCAGGGTGGCGGCCGGTGACTCCAACCCGCAGATCGCGGCGGCGCTCGTGCTCAGCGTCCGCACGGTGACGACCCACCTGGAGCACATCTTCGCCAAGCTCGGCTGCGACAGCCGCACCCGCCTGACCACCAAGGCCCTGGCGGAAGGGCTGTGCCGCCTGGACGTCTGACGCCGAGGCGGAAGGGCTGTGCCGCCTGGACGTCTGACTCCGCGCCCGTCTCCGATAACGTCGGATCCATGCGGCTTCATGTGGGATGCGCGATGTGGACGCACGCACGCTGGCAGGGACGTTTCCTCCCCGACCGCCTCTCCCCGGGTGATCGTCTGCGGGCGTACGCGACGTGGTGCGACGCCGTGGAGGGCAACACGACGTTCTACGCCACCCCGTCCCGGGCCACGGTCGAGTCCTGGGCGGCCCAGACCTCCCCCGGCTTCCGTTTCGTGGTCAAGCTGCCCAAGCCGATCACCCACGAGCGCCGCCTCAGGAACACCGAGGACGACCTGCGCACGTTCCTGGAGGTGATGGAGCCGCTGGGCCCGCGCGCGCACGCCCTCTGGGTGCAGCTTCCCGGCTCCTTCTCCCCCACCGACCTCGGCGCGCTGGCGGCCTTCCTGCGCGGGCTCCCCCAGGGGCACCGCTACGCCGTGGAGGTCCGCCACCCGGCCTTCTTCGAGGACGAGCGCTCGCAGCGCCTGCTCGAACGGGTCCTGGCGACCGTGGAGGCCGAGTGGGTCCCGTTCGACACGACCGTCATGTTCGACGGGCCGCCCACCAGCGACGCCGAACGCGACGCCTGGACGAAGAAGCCGCGCGTGCCCCGCCGCACGCGCGCGCTCACCGGCCACCCGATCGTGCGTTACCTGGGCCGCGACGCGGAGGAGCGCACGGTGGAGGGCTGGCGGCCCTGGGTGGACACGGTGACGGAGTGGCTGCGGGAGGGCCGCTCGCCGACCGTGTTCATCCACACCCCGGACAACGCGGACGCGCTGCGGCTGGCCCGCCGCTTCCACGACGACGTGCGCGCCCGACTGCCCGAGCTGGCCCCGCTCCCCGACCCGATGCCGAACGAGCCGCTGACCCTCTTCTGAGCGCCCTCAGTCTTCTGAGCGCCCTCAGCGCACGAGCTTCTGAGCGCCCTCAGCGCACGAGGCAGGGCCGCTTGGGGTCGAACTCCCAGCCCTCCACCAGGAACCGCATGGCGACGGCGTCGTCGCGGGCGCCCAGGCCCTTGCTGAGGTACAGCTCGTGGGCCTCGGCCAGAGCCCCGCGGTCGAGCTCGACACCGAGCCCCGGCGTGTCCGGCACGTCGATGGCGCCGTCCCTGATCGCGAACGGCTTCGTGGTGAGCGCCTGGCCGTCCTGCCAGATCCAGTGCGTGTCCAGCGCCGTGATCTCACCCGGCGCAGCGGCCCCGACGTGGGTGAACATGGCCAGCGAGATGTCGAAGTGGTTGTTGGAGTGCGAGCCCCACGTCAGGCCGAAGTCGTGGCAGAGCTGCGCGACGCGGATCGACCCGGCCATGGTCCAGAAGTGCGGGTCCGCGAGCGGGATGTCCACGGCGTCGGAGCGTACGGCGTGCGCCAGCTCCCGCCAGTCCGTGGCGATCATGTTCGTCGCGGTCGGCAGCCCGGTGGCCCGCCTGAACTCGGCCATCGTCTCCCGCCCCGAGAACCGCCCCTCGGCGCCGCACGGGTCCTCGGCGTAGGCCAGGACGTCGCCGCGCCCCCTGCACAGCCGTACGGCGTCGGCCAGCAGCCAGCCGCCGTTCGGGTCGAGCGTGATCCGGGCCTCGGGGAACCTGCGGGCCAGCGCCGTGACCGCCTCGATCTCCTCCTCGCCGGCCAGCACGCCGCCCTTGAGCTTGAAGTCGGTGAACCCGTACCGCTCCTGGGCGGCCTCGGCCAGCGCCACCACCGCGTCCGGCGTCAGCGCCTCCTGGCGGCGCAGCCGCGACCAGCGGTCGTCGCCGTCGTCCACGAGGTAGGGCAGGTCCGTCTTCCCCGGGTCGCCG
This sequence comes from Nonomuraea insulae, assembly GCF_042656245.1. Classification (NCBI taxonomy): domain Bacteria; kingdom Bacillati; phylum Actinomycetota; class Actinomycetes; order Streptosporangiales; family Streptosporangiaceae; genus Nonomuraea; species Nonomuraea insulae. The sequence goes on along the minus strand of NZ_JBHSPA010000073.1, from coordinate 117,259 downwards.
ACGTAGAACAGATAGCCCAGCATCGGCACCCGGTCGCGCTGCCGGCCCTCGCCTAGCAGGTCGGCCACGGGCACGCCGAGGTATTGACCGTGCAGGTCGAGCAGGCCGGACTCCAGGCCGGTCACGGCGTGCACGGTCGTGCGCAGGTCGAACGTCTGCAGCCCGCGCCCGCCCGCGTCCCGCCCGGCGAACCGCTCGGCCACCGATCGCAGCAACCCCCGGTAGCGGGCCACCGGCTGCCCGGCCAGCAGCGCGCCCGCCTCCTCGACGGTCCGCCTGATCGCCTCGCCGCCGGGCACCTCGCCCAGTCCCGTGCGCCCGTCGGAGTCGGTCACGATGACGACGTTGCGGGTGAAGAACGGCCCGTGCGCGCCGCTCAGGTTGAGCAACATGCTGTCGTATCCGGCGACCGGGACAACCTCGACGTTCTGGATGGTGGGAGACACGGCGCCCCTAGCTGATCTTGTTGATGAGGGCGGTCAGCTCGGCGAGCTCGCCGTCCTTGAGGTTCTGCAGCGGCGGCCGCACCGGCCCGGCGGGGCGGCCGACGGCGGTCAGGCCCGCCTTGATGATCGACACGGCGTATCCCTTCATGCGGTCCCGGATGTCCAGGTAGGGGATCACGAACTCGCGGATGCGCCGGTAGACGGCATCCCGGTTCTGGGCCCGCACGTCGGCGTAGAAGTCGAGCGCGTACTGGGGCACGAAGTTGAAGATCGCCGAGGAGTACGTGCTCACGCCGAGCTGCAGCAGCGGCAGCGCGAACGTCTCCGCGGTGGGCAGGCCGCCGATGTAGGCCAGGCGGTCGCCGACGGCCGCGTAGATGCGGGTGAGGTTCTCGATGTCGCCCACGCCGTCCTTGAACCCGACGAGCGTCTCGTTCCGCTCGGCCAGGGCCGCGACCGAGCGGTCGTTCAGCACGGCGTTGGCCCGGCTGTAGACGATCACGCCGAGGCCGGTGGCGGCGCAGACCGCCGAGACGTGCTCGACCAGGCCCTCCTGACCGGCCTCCGTGAGGTAGGGAGGCATCAGGAGCAGACCGTCAGCGCCCGCGGCCTCGGCGGCCCTGGCCTGCTCCACGGCGGTCGCGGTGCCGCCGGTGGCGGGGGCCACGACCGGGACCCTGCCGTTCACCTCGTCCACCGCCACGCGGACCACGCGGTCGATCTCCGTGGCGGTCAGCGAGAAGCCCTCGCCCGTGCCTCCCGCGGCGAACAAGCCGGCCACCGGGTGCCCGCTCAACCAGGACAGGTGCTCACGGTAGGCCGCCTCGTCGAACTCAAGGTCCTGGGTGAAATGGGTGACGGGGAAGGACAGCAGGCCGCTCTTGAGCTGTGTGGCGAGCTCCTGCGGGGCGTAATCGGGCATGGGCGGGGCGCTCCTCGCTTCACGTTAAGGTCTGTCTGCCCGCCAGGCTAAGAAGCGGGGGCGATTCCTGTCCAAGTGCTATTGCGTATCCGGCGATACCCATAGGGCATCATGCTCCCAGGTCGGGCAGCAGTTCGAGCACGCGGCCGAGTGCCGGGTTGGTGGACTCGCGATTCCAGATGACGTGCAGCTCGACCGGTTCGTTCGTGGCGGCCTCGTCGTCCAGCGGGTCGCCGCCGCCCCGTACGAGGTCGCAGATGACGATGCCGTCCACCCCGAGCGAGCGAGCGCTGGCCGGGGCCAGCGCCACGCCCCTGCCCGCCGCCACCAGCAGCACGGCGGTGAGGATCTGGTGCACCTGCTGCTCGATCCTGGGGTGGGCGTTGGTGAGGAAGCGGACGGTCAGCTCGTGGAAGTAACGCGACTGGACCGGGTTGTAGCTGACCACCGGCAGGCCGTCGAAGTCGTCGGGCGCCAGCGGCCGCCCCAGCTCGGCCAGCCGGTGACCGACGGGGACGACGGCGCACAGCGGCTCGCGGAAGACGACGCGGGAGTCGAGCGTGTCGATGTCGAAGGGCGGGCGGGCCAGGCCCAGGTCGAGCTCGCCGCGCAGCAGGCCGTCCACCTGCCCGGCGGTCACCCGCTCGTGCAGGATGACGTCGATCTCCGGCAGCCGCTCCGACAACCGCCGCAGCAGCGCGCCGAGCATGCTGATGGCCGAGACGGCGGTGAACCCGAGCCGTACGGTGCCCGCCGCGCCGCTGGCGATCCGCCGCGCCCGGTCCCCCGCGGTGTCGACGAGCGAGAGCATGCGCCGCGCGTCGTCCAGGAAGGCGCGCCCGGCGTCGGTGAGGACCACGCGCCGGTTGTCGCGTTCCAAAAGGATCACGCCGACCGCCCGCTCCAGCTTCTGGATGTGGCGGCTGAGCGGGGGCTGGGTCATGCGCAGCCGATCAGCCGCGCGGCCGAAGTGGAGCTCCTCCGCAACAGCGACGAATGCCCGAATCTGATCGAGTGTTAGCATGATGCACAGAGAGTATCACTTGATACCGAATTTAGCCTGGACAGGCATCGAGGCAGGTCCCTAGTCTCCGGAGAACTACAGAGCGGAAACCTTGCCGTAACCTTACGCAACTCCTCTTCTCTCCAGAGCAGGCCAATGGGCGTCCTCCGCCCGCATGAAGGAGAAGTCAATGCCGACATCTCAGACAGCCCCCCGCCGCATTCTCGTGGGCGTCGTCGGCGCGGCCGCCGCGATCGCGCTGACCGCGTGCGGCGGCGTCAAGACGACCTCTTCCGGCGGCGGCGACGGCGAATACCCGTCGGGCAACATCGAGTTCAGCGTCGGCGCCTCCGCGGGCGGCTCCTCCGACCTCATCACCCGGGCGCTGGCCCAGGGCTTGAGCAAGGAACTCGGCGTCTCCGCCCCGGTGCTCAACAAGCCCGGCGCCAACGGCGCGCTCGCCGCCAAGGAACTGCAGTCCGCCAAGCCCGACGGCTACAAGATCGCCGTGCAGAACGCCTCCCTCTTCACCATCACGCCGCTCACGGTGTCGGCCGCCGAGGCCACGAAGATCGACTCGTTCGACGTCATCACCGGCGTCTCGCGCGACGACTACGTCATGGCGACCAACACCAAGTCCGGCTTCACCTCGATCGAGGACATGAAGAAGGCCGGCAAGACCATCCGGTACGGCACCACCGGCGTCGGAACCGGTGCCCAGCTCGCCTCCGCGCTGACGTTCAAGACCGCCGGCGTCGAGGCCACGGCCGTGCCCTTCGACGGCGGCGCCCCCAACCTGACCGCCCTGCTCGGCAACCAGGTGGACGTCTCGACCATGCAGATCGGCGAGGCCATCGAGAACATCAAGGCCGGCAAGCTCGTCCCGCTCGCCGTCTTCTCCAAGGAGCGCATCCCCTACCTCCCGGACGTGAAGACGGCCAAGGAGCAGGGCTTCGACGTCCTGGTGACCCAGTACCGCTTCCTGACCGCGCCCAAGGGCACGCCGGAGAACGTCAAGACCAAGCTGCTCGACGCGGCCAAGAAGACGTTCGCCACGGCCGAGTACAAGAAGTTCAACGAGCAGAACTCGCTCACCCCGATGGAGACCTCCCCGCAGGAGGTCCTCAGCTCGCTGAAGAGCGACACCACCACGTTCAAGGCGAAGCTGGACGAGTTCGGCATCAGCCTGGCCGGCTGATCGAAGGAGTGCCCATGTCCATGTCCGATGAGGCGGCGTCCACCGGTTCCTCCGCTGGTTCGTCCGCCGAAGCCGGCTCTCTTCAGGCGGGCTCACTTCAGGAGGGCTCTCTTCAGGAGGAGGCCGACCGGCTCCAGGCCGAGATGGAGGAGGCCAGGCCGCCGCACGCCGGCCCGCTCGCGCAGATCGGTGCGGCGGTGGTGGCGCTCGCCGTCGGCGTCTTCGGGGCGATCGGCTCGTTCGCGCTCGGGCTCGGGCAGCTCACCCAGCCCGGTCCCGGCCTGTGGCCGTTCGCCATCAGCGTCGTCATCGTCGTGTTGTCGGCGACGCTCGTCGTCACGGGCCGCGGCCTGCAGGACACCGAGCGGTTCTCCCGCTCCAGCCTGCTCACCGTGGTGGGCCTGGTGACGCTCGTCCTGCTCGCCGCGCTGCTGCCGGTGATCGGCTTCGAGATCCCCTCGCTGCTGCTCATGTTCGTCTGGCTGCGCTGGCTGGGCAAGGAGTCGTGGCGCTCCTCCATCGTGATCAGCATCGGCGCCGTGGCAGCGTTCTACCTGCTCTTCGTGGTGCTGCTGCAGATCCCGCTCCCACGCCTTATCTGAGAAAGTCACATGGACATCTCCCCGATCCTCAACGGCTTCGGCGTCGTGCTGGAGCCGGCCAACCTGCTCTACTGCCTCATCGGCGTCATCATCGGCATGCTCATCGGCGTGCTGCCGGGTCTCGGCCCGGGGGCGACGATCGCCATCCTGCTGCCCATCACGTACGGCATCGGGCCCGTGTCGGCGATCATCATGCTGGCCGGCATCTTCTACGGCGCCCAGTACGGCGGCACGATCACCTCGGTCCTGCTCCGCCTGCCGGGTGAGGCGTCCTCGGTGGTGACCGTCTTCGACGGATTCGCGCTGGCCAGGCAGGGCAAGGCGGGCACCGCGCTCGGCATCGCGGCCATCGGCTCGTTCATCGGCGGCACGGTCTCGATCCTCGGCCTGACGCTGGTCGCCCCGATCGTGGCCGGGTTCGCGCTCGACTTCGGGCCGCCGGAATATGCCGCCCTGGGCATCCTGGGCGTGTTGCTGATCTCCTCGGTGGGCAACGGCAACAAGCTCAAGGCCATCGTCGCCGCCTGCATCGGCCTGCTGATCGCGACCGTGGGCCGCGACACGTTCACCGGCGCCGAGCGTTTCACCTTCGGCAACCTGAACCTGGCCGAGGGCATCGACTTCATCCCGATCGCCATGGGTCTGTTCGGTCTCAGCGAGATCCTCTACAACCTGGAGGCGCGGCACAACCAGGTGCACTCGCCCGCCAAGGTCGGCAACGTGTGGCCCTCCCGCAAGGACCTCAGGCAGTCGTCGGGGGCGATCGGGCGCGGCTCGCTCGTCGGGTTCATCCTGGGCGTCCTGCCCGGTGGTGGCGCGGTGTTGTCGTCGCTGGCCGCGTACGCGCTGGAGAAGCGCCGCGCCAAGAACCCGGAGCGCTTCGGACAGGGCGCCGTCGAGGGCGTGGCCGCGCCCGAGACCGCCAACAACGCCGCCGCGACCTCGTCGTTCATCCCGCTGCTGACCCTCGGCATCCCGGCGAACGCGACGATGGCCCTGATGTTCGGCGCGCTGCTCATCCAGGGCATCCAGCCGGGCCCGCAGCTCGTCACCGAGCACCCCGACGTGTTCTGGGGCGTCATCAACTCGATGTACATCGGCAACATCCTGCTGCTGATCATGAGCATCCCGATGGTGGGCGTGTTCGTGAAGATCCTGCGGGTGCGCCCGGCCATCCTGGCCCCGATCACGGTGCTGATCACCCTGCTGGGCGCCTACACGGTCAACAACCAGGTGTACGACGTCTACATGGTCATCGTGTTCGGCCTGCTGGGCTACCTGATGAAGAAGTTCGGCTTCGAGCCGGGACCGCTCGTGCTGGCGTTCGTGCTGGGCTCGATGATCGAGAACTCATCGCGGCAGGCGCTGCTCATCTTCGGCGGCGACCCCACCGGCTTCTTCACCCGCCCCATCTCGGGAACGGTGCTCGCCCTGGTCGTGGCCGTCGCGGTCTGGCCGCTGATCCGCAAGTCCGTGCGCCGCAATCGTGTTGAGGAGAAGATCTCATGACCATCCTCGTCGGGTACGTTCCGACGCCCGAGGGCGAGGCCGCCGTGGACGCGGGCCTGCGCGAGGGCGCCCTGCGCGGGGAGCGCGTGATCATCGTGAACTCCCCCCGCCGCGGCGCCACCGTCGACGAACACAAGATCGACGACGCCGCGGGCGCCGAGCTGCTGCGGCGGGCGCGGGAGGCGGGCGTGGACGCCGAGGTACGCCAGCCGCTCCACGAGGACGACCTGCCCGAGACGTTCGAGGAGCTCGTCGAGGAGAGCGGCGGCACGCTCATCGTCATCGGGCTGCGGCACCGCTCCCTGGTGGGCAAGTTCATCATGGGCAGCGAGGCGCAGCGCATCCTCATGGAGTCCAGCGTGCCGGTGCTGACCGTGAAGGCCGCCCGGTGAAGGTCAGCAGGGTCAGCAGGGTCACTGTCACGCCGGTCGCCTTCCGCGACCCGCCCCTGCTCAACGTCGTGGGCGTGCACCAGCCGTACGTGCTGCGCGCCATCGTCCAGGTGCGCACCGACGACGGGCTGGTCGGCCTCGGCGAGACCTACGCCGACCAGGCCCACGTCGAACGCCTCCGCGCGGTGGCCGCCGCACTCCCCGGCACGGACGTCTTCGACCTCAACGGCCTGCGCCGGGTCGTGGTCGAGACGCTGGGGGCCTCCACGGGTGGGGCGGGCGCGAGCTTCGGCGGCATGCTGGAGGTCTCCAGCGCCGTGGACACCGTGGTGGCGCCCTTCGAGGTGGCCCTGCTCGACCTGCAGGGCAAGGCGCTCGGCCGGCCGGTGAGCGACCTGCTGGGCGGGGCGGTGCGCGAGCGGGTGCCGTACTCGGCGTACCTGTTCTACAAGTGGGCCGGCCACCCGGGCCACGACGAGGACACGTGGGGCGAGGGCCGCACGCCCGAGCAGATGGTCGCCCAGGCCCGCCGCATGGTCTCCGAGTACGGCTTCACCGCCATCAAGCTCAAGGGCGGCGTGTACGAGCCCCGCCACGAGATGGAGACCGTCGAGGCCCTGGCCGCCGCCTTCCCCGGCCATGCCCTGCGCATCGACCCGAACGGCGCCTGGACTGTCGAGACCTCGATCAAGGTGGCGGACCGGCTCGCGGACGTCCTGGAGTACCTGGAGGACCCGACGCCCGGCATCGACGGCATGGCGGAGGTCTCCCGGCACACGGATCTCCCGCTGGCCACGAACATGTGCGTCATCGCGTTCGAGCACCTCAAGCCCGCCGTCGCCGCCGACGCCGTCCAGGTCGTCCTCTCGGACCACCACCTGTGGGGCGGGCTGCGCCGCTCGGCGCTGCTGGGCGGCATCTGCGAGACGTTCGGGATGGGCCTGTCGATGCACTCCAACTCCCACCTCGGCATCAGCCTGGCCGCCATGACCCACCTGGCCGCCACGACGCCGAACCTCACCTACGCCTGCGACACCCACTACCCGTGGAAGACGGAGGAGGTCGTCAAGCCGGGGGTGCTGGAGTTCGCGGGCGGCGGCGTGGCCGTGCCCACGGGTCCCGGTCTGGGCGTCGAGCTGGACGAGGACGCGCTGGCCGCCCTGCACGAGCAGTACGTCAAGTGCGGGCAGCGGGGGCGGGAGGACACCGCGTACATGCGCGGCGTCGTCCCGGACTTCACCCCGAACACGGCCCGCTGGTAGCCCTGCGGGCGGGGCTACGGAGTCTGCAGGCGGGCGCGGGAGTTGGACAGGTGCACCCGCATCGCCGCCCGTGCCGCCGCCGCGTCCTGGTCGGCGACGGCGCGGTAGATGTTCTCGTGTTCGAGCGTCACCCTCGTCAGGTGAGTGGCGTTCGAAACACTGTAGACATGCTCCAGCCGGGTCCGCGGCAACATGATCATCATCGGCCCGAGCGAGGCCAGCAGGTCGGAGTAGAACCGGTTCCCCGACGCGAGCGCGATCTTGAGATGGAACTCGAAGTCGGCCTCGACCGCGTTGCCCGGCTGCTCCCCTGATCGCCCGAGATCGACCAGCGCCCGCTCGACGGCCTTGAGCTGCAACTCCGTACGCCGCTCCGCGGCCAGCCCCGCCGCCTCCGACTCGACCCCGATCCGAAAGTCGATCATGTCGAGGACGTCGCGATGGGTGCGGACCTGCGCCGCCTCCACGGAGAAGGCCGTCGAGGCGGGCAGGGCCAGCACGAACGACCCACGCCCCTGGAACGTCTCGACCAGCCCGGCGGCCTGGAGCCGCGAGATGGCCTCGCGAACCACCGTACGGCTGACGCCGAACTCCTGGATGAGCGACGACTCGGTCGGGAGCTTCTGCCCCGGCTCGATCTCACCGGCCAGGATGCGGTCCTTGAGCCGCTCGACGAGCTCGTGCGCGAGCCCCCGCCCGGTGTCGCGGTCGAGCCTGCGTTCCGGCGGCATCTACCGCCCCGTCCCGCGGAACCCGACCTCGTCCAGCCGCCACTCCTGCGCCCGCCCGGCCAGGCTGAGCCCCAGCCCCGGCCTCTCAGGTACGCGCATGCGCCCGCCCTCGATCTCCAGCCGCTCCTCGAACAGCGGCGACAACCATTCGATGTGCTCGACCCAGGAGTCACGCGGATAGGCGGCGGCCAGATGCACGTGGATCTCCATCACGAAATGCGGCGCGACCTGCAGGTGCGCGTGATCGGCCAGCGCGACGACCTTGAGGTACGGCGTGATCCCGCCGACGCGCGGCACGTCCGGCTGAAGGAAGTCGACGGCACGCAGGTCGATGAGCCGCACGAGCTCCGGCACGCTGGAGAGCATCTCCCCGGTCGCGATCGGAGTGTCAAGCGCCGCCGCGAGCTGAGCGTGCCCCTCGGCGTCATAGGCGTCCAGCGGCTCCTCGATCCACACCAGCCCGAGCTCCTCCACGGCCCGCCCGAACCGCAGAGCGCTGGCTCGATCCCACTGCTGATTGGCATCCACCATCAGGGGCGTGTCCTGCCCGATGTGCTCCCGCACGGCCGCCAGCCGCCGCAGATCCTCCTTCATGTCCGGCTGCCCCACCTTGATCTTGATGCCGCCGATGCCGCTCTTGAGCGACAGACCGGCCTTCTCCTTCACCTCCTCGATCGGCGCCTGAAGGTAGCCGCCCGAGGTGTTGTAGACCTTGACCGAGTCCCGGTGGGCACCCAGCAGCTTGGCCAGCGGCAATCCCGCCCGGCGCGCCTTGAGGTCCCACAGAGCGGTGTCTACGGCGGAGATCGCCTGCGTGGCCACCCCCGACCGCCCCACCGAGGCCCCCGCCCACAACAACATGTCGTACACCTTGCCGATGTCGGACGGATCCTGACCGATCAGCAGCTCGCCGATCTCCTTCACGTGCGCGAACTGCGCCTGGCAGCCGGCCCGGGTGGTGTAGGAGAACCCCAGCCCGCCCACCCCGTCCCTGCTGGTGATCTCGCAGGTCAGGACATCGATCTGGGACAGGGGCCGCTGCCGCCCCGTGGCCACCTTGGCGTCGCTCACCGCGTGGGCGAGCGGCACGGCGTAACGCCCGAACCGCACCGCCTCGATCCGGTCCCCCATTTTCACGCCTTCCCGAACGCGACGCTGTCCACGACCCACGCCCGGCACTGCTCGCTCAAGGTGAACCCCAGCCCCGGCCGATCCGGCACGATCATGCGCCCGTCGCGCGTTTCGAGCCGCTCCTCGAACAGCGGGTTGAGCCACTCGAAGTGCTCGACCCAGGGCTCGCGCGGGTAGGCGGCGGCCAGGTGGAGGTGGATCTCCATGGCGAAGTGCGGGGCGAGTTGCAGGCCCGCGTGGTCGGCGAGCGTGGCCAGCCGCAGGAAGGGCGTGATGCCGCCGACGCGCGGGGCGTCCGGCTGGATGATGTCGGCCGCGCGGGCCTCGATGAGCCGTACGTGCTCGGCCACGCTGGAGAGCATCTCCCCGGTCGCGATCGGGGTGTCGAGCGCCGCCGCCAGTTGCGCGTGCCCTTCGGCGTCGTACGCGTCCAGCGGCTCCTCGATCCACACCAGCCCGAGCTCCTCCACGGCCCGCCCGAACCGCAGAGCGCTCGCCCGATCCCACTGCTGATTGGCATCCACCATCAGGGGCGTGTCGTCCCCGATGTGCTCCCGCACGGCCGCCAGCCGCCGCAGATCCTCCTTCATGTCCGGCTGCCCCACCTTGATCTTGATGCCGCCGATGCCGCTCTTGAGCGACTGGCTCGCCCGCTCCTTCACCTCCTCGATGGGAGCGTGCAGGAACCCGCCCGAGGTGTTGTACGTCCGCACCGAGTCCCGGTACGACCCCAGCAGCTTGGCCAGCGGCAACCCGGCCCGCTTCGCCTTGAGGTCCCACAGGGCGATGTCGATCGCGGCCAGCGCCTGCGTGGCCACCCCCGACCGCCCCACCGAGGCCCCCGCCCACAACAACATGTCGTACACCTTGGCGATGTCGGACGGATCCTGGCCGATCAGGTTCTCGCCGACCTCCTTCGCGTGCGCGTACTGCGCCGGGCCTCCGGCCCTCTTGGAGTAGCTGAAGCCGGTGCCGCCGTGGCCGTCCTCGGTGGTGATCTCGGCGAAGAGGAAGGCGATCTCGGTCATCGGCTTCTGCCGCCCGGTGAGGACCTTGGCATCGCTGATGGGGACGGCGAGGGGGAGGGTGACGGAGGAGAGGGAGACGTGCCGGATGCGGTCGGAAGCCATGGTGGTCCTCGGGATGGGCGGTTAGAATTCGTACGTCATCGTACAAATCCATAAGTCATATGACAACTGCCCCAGCCGGTCATCCGCCCTACCGCTTGACGACGTCCTCGATCGCGCCGGCCACGGTCTCGGCGTCCTTGGCGATGAGCTGCACGTGGTTGCTGGTCGAGGTCGCGTACACCGTCACCCGCTCGTTGACCGCCGTGGCCTTGGAGACGGTGGCCCGCATCCGGGCGTTGTCCTCCGCCGGGGCCCCTGAGTGCGCGCCCCGCTCGCGACGACGAAGGCGACCGGGCACCGCATGGCCGCGAAGTCCGCCTCGACGCCGCCGTTGAGCGCGTCCATCTCGATGACCACCTGTGCCGCCTCGGCAGGGCTCATCTTCGCCGACTGGCCGAATAACGCCGCGATGCGCATGAGCCACCCCAGTCGTCTGAACCGCCTGCGCACGTGCGCCTCGCCGAACATCGTGACCGGGTAGGCGCCGTCGATGAGGACGAGGCCGGCGACCTTGTCCGGATGCGTGCTCGCGTACCGCACGCCCATGGTCGCGCCGGTCGTAGAACGCGGCGCCCTCTTCGAGCATCGATCGCCGTTCGGAGGGCCCGTCTTCGATCAGGTCGAGCGCGGAGCGGGCGATGTCGGCCTGCTCCCGGTAGATCGCCCCCACGAACCCGGTCGGGTCGAGCGCCTGGGGGTCGAGCGTGACATGGTCCACCGGCTGCCCCGCCGCCCGCGACCGCCGCACGACGTTGTGCCCGGCCAGCAGCGCGACCGCCCCGGTGATCGCGCTGCGACTGGCGATCTCAAGCGCCAAGAATTTCGGAGACGTTCCAAAAACCTATACAAACCGGACAGAAGGTCATAACCTACACATGCCTCAGCCGGGGTGCGCTGAGGCACCAAAGCTCCAACCGCCCCGGCCGCACAGCATCGCGGCCGGGGCGAGGCGTCCTGGCGAATAGAGGCCTGCCGCCTGCCCGCTTCCGGCGGGAAATCGTGCGCGGGCCGCCGCCCGGCAGGCCCTTTCCAGCCTTCGAAAAGTTGGCACAGAGGGGTCTGCCGCACGTGATAGTGTTCTTCACGCAAGGCCAGCTGGAACCCGATCAAAAGGTCCAGCAGGGGCTTGACCGGGACGTAGCGCAGCTTGGTAGCGCACCTGACTGGGGGTCAGGGGGTCGCAGGTTCAAATCCTGTCGTCCCGACATTTGAACAACAATTCCCGATTGCCGAGATTTGGTGATCGGGTTTTTCTATTCTCCAGTGGTGCCAGCCACCACATCCAAGCACACCCGCCGCGATGCCATGCGATGGAGCGACGAGGACCTCCGCAGCGCGATCGCGCTATCCATCAGCTGGTCCGGTGTGGCCAGAAGTCTCGGGTACCACCCCACCGCCACCGCCTCCCGCAAGATCATGCAGGCCCGCGCCAGAGCGCTGGAGCTCGACACATCGCACTTCCAAGCACAACCTGGGCGTCCCCGGCGTCCCCGTCCGCGGCTCAGCCCACGCCCAGAAGTCACGGTCGCCACCGTTGAACAATCAGCCCTCCTTAGTCCCGCCCCGCCCAGCGTCGACCATTTCACCAGGACATGGAACGACGAGGAGCTCACGATGGCTGTAGCCGGTGCCACATCGTGGCGTGGAGTTTCCCGGACGCTTGGGCTGGCTTCCAAGGGCGGCCGGCAACTCGACGTCCTCAAGAAGCGAGTCGAGGCCCTCAGACTTGACACCGATCACTTCACCGGCACGCGGCGCTGGAGCCCCGCACAGCTTCGACAATCGGCAGAGCGCTCCACCTGGGCCGAGGCGACCGACTCTCTCGGCGTGAGCGACACGCGCCAGAATCGAACCACGATCAAGCGACAGGCAGCCCTGGCAGGGGTCACGACCGATCACTTGGACACTGTCACCAGCGAACCCGCCCCTCAGCCGGTCGCCGGCCTCAGGCACCTGCGTGAAGCCGCAACCAGCATCGCCGCCGCCTGGTTCACTCTGCGCGGCTTCACGCCCTCCTTGCCGCTGGAAGCCAAGCCTTATGATCTTCTCGTCGACATGGGGAACTCCATTCAGCGGGTTCAGGTCAAGAGCTGCATGGCCGGTGAAGGCATGGTCACCATCGCCTATCGACTGTCCGGCACCTCCAAGGGCTCCGCCAAGAGCCTGCTCAGCTAGGCACTGCTCGGGCTCGGGCCGTCCAGTGCGCTCCGCTGGGCGGGCGCTACCATCGGTAGCGATCTCAGTTCTTATAATGGTTGCTGTTCCTGCAGGTCAAGCGGGCATACCTGGAAAAGCCTGAGCGGAGGCGGCCACGTGGGGCGGAAGGCGACCATTGATCGCAAGGAGCTGGCCAGGCTCGTCGCCGAGGGGATGAGCGTGCAGGAGCTGGCCGTTCACTTCGGGGTCAGCGAGTCAGGGGTGTTGCAGGCCAAGCGGGCCGCCGGGCTGGCCAAGCAGATGCTCGACCACAGCGGCGCCCTCCCCTGGAAGCTGGCCCGCGTCCACTCCCAGTCCGGGCCGGCGACCAATCTGCGCAATCTGTCGGCGGCGGCCCAGGGGAAGCCGCCGGCGGCTGAGCGGTTGAACACCGCGCTGCGGTGGGCTCAGCGGCTCGTGGACCAAGGGCTCGACGTGCGGTACGACGCCGGCGAAGGGTTCAGTGAGATCCCTGCCGCCCCGGAGGGCTCACACGTCGCATCCGTGCTGGACGCCGCCAGGAAGGCGCTCGAAGCCCGCTGAGGTCCGCAAGTTTCGACACGTCGTTCGAGGGCAGTCGCTGGGACTCTACACAGAGACCGGAGGCGAACATCATGACCACCTGGATATGGGTGGCCGTCGTCGTGGTCGCGGTGGTGGCGCTCGCCGCAGTGGGATATTTCGTACTGCAGCAGAAGCGCCGCACACAACTCCGCGAACGCTTCGGCCCGGAGTACGAACGCATAGTCGCCGAACACGACAACAACCGCCGGGAGGCGGAGCAGGAGTTGCTCAGCCGCGAGCAGCGCCATTCGGAGCTCGACATCAAGCCCTTGACGGAGGAGTCGCGCGACGCCTACGCCAGCCGGTGGATCGAGGTTCAGGAACGCTTCGTGGACGCGCCCGGATTCGCGGTGACCGAGGCTGACCAGCTGGTCACGGCCGTCATGGCGGAGCGGGGTTACCCGACGGAGGACTTCGAGCAGCGCCTGTCCGACCTTTCGGTGGGGCACGGGGCGACGCTCGACCACTACAGGACGGCTCACGAGATCAGCGGGCACGCGGCCAGGAAGGAGGCCTCCACGGAGGACCTCCGGCAGGCCATGGTGCACTATCGCGCGCTGTTCGAGGAACTGCTCCACGAGACCAGTCGAGGACGGTGAACGATATGAGCAGCGACGAGCTGAAGGTGCCGTCGCAACGCCACGACCTGACCGACGACGAGACCGACAAGGACAGGGAAAGGGAGGCCGCGCAGAGGAACGAACTCGCCGATGACGACGAGTTCGCCCGTAGCGAGGCCGATACCGAGGTTCGTCGCGGCGAGACCGCCGACGGTACGCCCCTTCCCGGCGGCGATCCGCGGGTCGATGACGAGTACCCGGCCGCCACCCCCGTTGCCGACACCCCCGTTGCCAACGACGAGGACGACACCCCTCTCCGCGACCCGTACGCCAGGGCCGGCGGCGACATGCTGGCGCCGGAGCCCGAGCAGGTCGAGGCCCAGGAGACCGACCCCGCCCCTCCCGCTCACGCGGCCCCCGACGAGACCGTCCTGTTCGATCAGGATCCCGCGGAGGTGCAGGCCCGCTGGCGCGACCTGCAGGCGGCCTTCGTGGATGACCCCGGCGAGGCGGTACAGCGCGCGGACGGGCTGGTCGGCGAGGTGGTGGACGCCCTCACCAGCGCTTTGTCCAACCGTACGAACGCCCTGCGCGACCGCTGGAAGGACACAGAGAGCGCCGACACCGAGCAGCTGCGTCTGGCGCTGCGCGACTACAGAAACGTCCTGGAGCGCCTGCTCACGATCTCCGGCACGTCCCCTTCTCAGCCCACTCCGTACCAGAGTCAGGGAATGAGGTGACATGACATGCTCGCGATCATCGCTGCGATCATCTTCGGGCTGGGCTTTCTGCTCGACCTGGTAGGCGCGACGATTCCCGGTGGCTTCTCCGGCATGACGTTCGTCCTGCTGGGGCTGACCCTGCTGGCCCTGCACCAGGCAGGCGTCGGCACGGCCGGCATCCGCACCGGGTACAGCAACTGGCGCGGCGGCAGAGCCCGCCGTTAGGAACCGTTCAGGAACCGTTGGAAGA
>NZ_JBHSPA010000073.1:0-102602 GCF_042656245.1 Nonomuraea insulae | reverse complement strand
GCGGCCTCTTGCCGTTCCTTGCCGAATTGTCATTCCCTGCCGAATTGTCATGCTTCGCCGGGTTGTCACTCCTTGCCGGGGAAGCGCATGATCACCGTGCTGCCGCCGCTGCCCACGCGCAGGGTCAGGTCGGAGGAGAGCAGGCGGGCCACCCACAGCCCCATGCCGCCCACGGAGCCTGGCATGGGGCCCGGCTTCCACGCCCCCTCGTCGTGCACCTCGACGACGAGGTCCCCGTTGACCGCCCATGTGCGGATGGTGGCCCGTCCGGCCCCGTGGGTGACGGCGTTGGTCGCGACCTCGTTGACGGCGATGACGAAATCGCCGATGGCCTCTTCCGGCATGCCGAGAGCGCCGGCTTCGTCCTCGGCGAACTGACGGACCTGAGGTAGATCCGGCAGCCGGAAGCGGCGCTCTTTCACGGGCACGCCGGGTGGCGGACTCGTGTAGCCCGACTGGGGCTCGACGTCCTCGTTCACCCGGCGACCGCCCTTGTCAGCCGACCAGCTCGGTGCGCAGCTGGTCGAGAACCTTGCGAAGTATGCGTGAAACATGCATCTGGGAGATGCCGAACTCGGCCGCGATCTCGGCCTGCGTCATGTTGCCGAAGAAGCGCAGCAGCAGGATGTGCTTCTCGCGGGAGGGCAGCGCGTCGATGAGCGGCTTGACGGCTTCCCTGTCGACCATGTTGCTCAGCGTGTCGTCGTCCTCCGGGATGACGTCTCCGAGTGAGGCGGCGTCGTCGTCGGTGCCGAGCGGCGCGTCGAGCGACAGCGTGCTGTACGCGGCCGAGGCGTCGAGCGTGAGCAGCACGTCCTCTTCGGTGATGTTCATCTTCGCGGCCAGCTCCGCCACGGTCGGCGACCTGCCGAGATCCTGGCTGAGGTCGGCCACCAGCCGGTTGAGCTCGGAGCGGCGTTCCTGGTAGAGACGGGGCACCCTGATGGCCCAGGTGCGGTCGCGGAAGTGCCGCTTGACCTCGCCGGTCATGGTCACGACCGCGTACCCCCTGAACGCGTGGCCCAGGGTCGGGTCGAAGCCGTTGACGGCCTTCATCAGGCCAACATATGCGGCCTGGAGGAGATCCTCCAACGGTTCGCCGCGGTAGCGGTAGCGCCGGGCGATCTCCATGGCGAGCGGCCTGTGCATCTCGACGATGCGCTCGCGCAGGCGCTCCCTGTGGCTGTCGGGCGTGGCTTCCCTGACCATCTCGGCCAGAAGTTCTTCCGCGGTCATCTCCTCGAGGATGTATTCCTGCACAGCCATCGCTGCTCCTCATATGGATCGCAGGCGGCCTCATCACAGGAAAAAGCCCATGCAGAGGCACGCCTCGCTCTAACTCTCGAGACCGAAGCCCTCTGCTGGACTTCGCCTCCAGTGTCCCCCATACGGCCGGAAGTATTCCTGGATCGCGCGGTGACAGTAGGGTTGCCCCGTGACAATGCCCGAGAACGGCGAGGAGCCATTGGCGGCCCTCCGCCTGACGTCGTCGACCGTGGACGAGATCACCGTGGTCAGGGTCGATGGCGTGCTCGACGCCACGACCCGCGATCAGTTCGCCGACTGCCTGACGATGACGGGCACTGATCTGATCCTTGACCTGGCCGGGGTGACGTTCATGGATTCACGGGCGCTGGGGCTCATCGTGCATCACTGGCAGACGAGCCTGGCAGCGGGCGGCAAGTTCGCGCTGATCGGGGTCGAATACTCCAAGTCCAAGGTGATGTGGATCACCGGGCTGGCGCAGCGCCTGCCGCTCTACGACACGCTGGACGACGCGCTGGCCGCCATCAAATAGGGCGGGTCAGCGCTTCGAGGACTTGCGCTGGTGCTCCTCCACCAGAAGCCTGGCCAGGTCGGCGACCTTGACCTGGTGGTGCTGGGAGATCCTGCGCAGCTCTTCGAAGGCGGCCTCGGCGGTGCATCCGCTGGTCTGCATGATGATGCCCTTGGCCTGGTCGATCAGGGAGCGTCCGGCCAGGGCCTCCTGGAGTTGCGCGGCGTCGGTGCGTACTTCCTCGAACTCCCACATGTTCGCCATGGCCACCCCGACCTGCTCGGTCAGCATGCCGGCGAGGGAGTGGGCGCCCTGGGGCGAGAAGGCCCCTGGCCGTACCGAGTAGAGCCCGACGACCAGCAGGGCCGGCGGCGCCTCGATGGGCACGGCCAGCACGGAGCGCACGCCCCAGCGGGTGGCCAGGGCTTCGTAGCGGGGCCAGCGGGTCTCTTTGAGCACGTCTGTGATGGTCGCGCGGCCGCCGCTCTGCCTGGCCTCGATGGACGGGCCCTCGCCGAGTTCGCGTTCGCCCTCGACGAGCATGATGAGCTCGCTGTGCGAGCCGGAGACGAGGACCCGGTGGTCGCGCCAGTGCTCTGCTGAGGAGCCCGAGCAGCCGGGTACGCCGGCCGTCAGTGCCGTGGTCAGGCCGCGGAGCACGCTCTCTGTCGAGGTGCCCTCTCCCAGCCGTCCGAGGGTCGCGAGGTCGCGGGCAAGTCCGGGAGTGATCATCGCGGTCGATTCCATAGCAACAAGGCTCTACCCCTTATGGCTAGCATTATCCCGAGTGGCGTAGCGTTCAGACCATGACCATGCCGGACCTCGAACACGCGCTGGACGCGCTGACCGGGCGCGTCTCGTCGCTACGTGAAGCGAGGGCCGCCTATCCCGCCGACCTGGCGCCGACGCTCGACGCGGCGCTCGCCGAGCTCGACACCGCCGCCGAACTGCTGGCTGAGGCGCGCGAGGAGCTGCGCAAGGTCCCCAAGCGGGCGGGGGGCAAGAAGGACGGGGCGCAGCGGGAGCTGAAGCTGCTGCGGCAGGTGTTCCGGGCCTTTCCCGTGCCCGTCATCGTGCTCGACGGCGGCGGCGTGGTCAGGCGGATCAACCCCGAGACCTCCCGGGTGCTCGGCAGCCCCGACGGCTACCTCGTGGGACGGTCGTTTCCGCTGCTGGTGGACGTGTCGCGGCGGGCGGCGTTCCGTTCGCATCTGACGTCGGTCCTGCAGACCGGGCAACCGTCGGCGTTCGAGACGCGGCTGGCGCACCAAGGGCGCACGCACACTGTGCAACTCGCGTTGACCAGGCTGACGATGCCGGGCGAGCCGCAGCAGATGGTGGCGGCGGTCGCGCTGCCGACCGAGGTGCAGTTGCCCGAGCCGGGCGCGCGGCGGCCCGAGCAGACCGACGGCGCGCTGCTGCTGGAGACGGCCAAGCGGCAGGACCTGCTGGTCAGGATGGCCAGGTTGCTGCTCGACGAGGAGGCGCTGCTGCGGCCCGTGGCGCTGCAGCGGGCGACGCGGCTGCTGGCGGCCGAGTGGGCCGACTGGGTGATCGCCGACGTGGTGCGTGACGGCGTGCCGCGCCGCTCGGTCGTCATGGCGCCGAAGAACCATCCGCTGGGTGAGCTCGTACGGCAGGTGGAGGCCGCCGATCCGGCCGGCAGCCAGGTCGTGGTGCAGGTGCTGGAGCGCGGCTCCGGCGTGGTGCAGGAGATGCTGGACGACGAGACGCTGCTCGGGTTCTGCGCCGACGGGCCGGTGCTGACGACGATGGGCGCGGGCTCGATGGTGTGCGTGCCCATCGGCCGCTCCGACGGCGTGCTGACGCTGGTGCGCACGCACGACAGGCCGCCGTTCTCGCTGGCCGACCTCGCGATCATGCAGGAGGTGGGGCTGCAGATCGGCCTCGCCGTACGCGCTCAGACCAGCTTCCAGATCCGCTCCAGGGCGGCGGACGCGCTGTCGGCCAGCGTCGCCCCGCGCAACCTGCCCGACGTGCCCGGCTACGAGGCGGCCGCCGTCTACCATCCGGGTGCGTCGGTGGGCGCCGAGTTCTACGACGTCTTCCCCGTCTCGGGCGGGTGGGGGTTCGCGCTGGGCGGGGCGGCGGGCAAGGGCGAGGAGGCGGCCTCGGTCAGCGCCATGGTACGCGGCGGGCTGCGGGTGCTCAGCGCCTGGGATTCCGACCCCGACCTGGTGATGCGCAAGGTCAACGAGGCCCTGGTCACGCAGGGGACCGGCATGTTCGTGATGGCCGTGGCGGGGTTCGTGAAGGGCCGCGAGATCCATCTGTCGTCGGCCGGGCACCATCCCGCCGCGCTGTTGCAGCCCGACGGGCGGGTGCGCTTCGCCGCGGGCGGCGGGGTGCCGCTGGGCATCTCCCCCGAGGCGGAGACCGGGGTGGAGCGGCTGACGGTCGCCCAGGGCGAGACGCTGTTGCTCTATTCGGAGGGCCTGGTCTCCTCCAGGGACGAGCGGGGCGAGCCGTACGGCGAGGAGCGGCTGGCCGACGTGCTCAGCCGGTGCGCGGGTCAGGCGCCCTCGACCGTGGTCAAGGCGGTGGAGGCGGACAGGCACGCGTTCTCGGGCGGCGTGGTGTGGGACGAGATCGTGGTGTTCGCGCTCCGTGGTGTCTGATCTGCGGGGGTTTGCGATCGGCGTGAACCTGGGTATTGTCGGAATCATAGAACGACGTGCCTAAGACGCAGGCACACCTGAAGGCTTTCCACGCTGAGGTGTGCCATGAATATCGCGATCGTCGCTTCCGCCAACGGTAACCAGCGCCACCGCATCCTTTCCGTCGCACGTGAGCTGGGGCGCGAGCACCACGTCACCATCTACTCCCGCCGTGACAACGCCGAGGGCAAGCCCAAGACGCGGGTGGCCCCGGGAGTCACGCTGGAGCACATCGAGGTGGGCCCGGCCTGCGAGCTCACCAGTGACGACGTGGTCCCGTACCTGAACGAGGTCGGCGACCACCTGATGACGCGGTGGAGCCAGGACCGGCCCGACGTGATCCACGCCCACTCGTGGACCGGCGGACTCGTCGCCGTGGCGGCGGCCAAGGGGCTCGGCGTACCGGTCACGCAGACGTTCCACCTGATCGACGCCACGCACATGCAGCTGGAGCGGGCGCTCGGCCGCCGGGCCAACGCGGTCATCGCCGGGTCGGGCGACGAGGAGTCGGCGCTCATCAGGCTGGGCGTGCCGCGCGGGAACATCGCGGTCGTCCCGTATGGCGTGGACACCGAACGTTTCCAGCGCCGCGGCGCGATCGCCACCCGCGGCACCCGCAAGCGTCTCCTGCACGTGGGGCCGCTCACGATCGACCGGGGCGCACACACCATCGTGCGGGCCCTGCAGGGGCTCGGCGACGTCGAACTCGTCATCGCCGGCGGGCCGGAGCCCGAGGACCTGGACGGCGACAGGGACGCGCGCCGCCTGCGCGCGCTGGCGGAGCAGCTCGACGTGGCCGACCGCGTGACGCTGCTCGGCCAGGTGAAGCGGGCGGCGGTGCCCAAGCTGATGCGCAGCGCGGACGCAGTGGTGTCGGTGCC
The DNA here is from genome assembly GCF_042656245.1 of Nonomuraea insulae. NCBI lineage: Bacteria > Bacillati > Actinomycetota > Actinomycetes > Streptosporangiales > Streptosporangiaceae > Nonomuraea > Nonomuraea insulae. The sequence continues at coordinate 97,266 of NZ_JBHSPA010000073.1, read as the reverse complement.
GCGCGAGGCCGGGACGGGGATCGTCGCGCTGGAGGCCATGGCCTGCGGCGTGCCGGTGATCGCCTCGTCCGTCGGCGCGCACCTCGACTCCATCATCGACGGCGTCACCGGGCTGCTGGTGCCGCCGGACCGGCCCGCGCGTACCGCGCGGCTGGCCCGCGAGCTGCTGTACGACCCGACCCTGCGCACCGCGCTGGGCTACGCGGGCGCCGACCGGGCCCGCTCGCGCTACTCATGGGAGCGGGTGAGCCAGGAGCTCGTACGGGTCTACGAGGCGGCCTGCGCCTGACCTGTCTCCCACACTCCGGCAGGTGGCATCAGCCACCTGCCGGCACCATTTCCACACGATCGGCATCCTGACCACGGTGAGCCGCGGCCGTGAGGCTTTGACCCGTACGTTGCTCGGTGCGCCCAAAGTGACAGATGGGGTGTTATCAGAGTGAAATCTTTGCTTCGATGGTCCGCATGTCCAAACGCAGCACGATCGTGGCGGCGGTGGCGCTCGCCGGCGTCGCCGTCCTTCCCCAGACCGCGCACGCGCAGACCCAGAGCTGGGGAGCCCCCGTCCTCGTGGAGAACTTCAACGGCTCCTCGATCAACACGAACAAATGGATGATCTACCACTCGCCCCAGGCCGGACACAACCCCCGCACAGGAAAGGCGTCCTCGGTCTCCGGCGGCGTGCTGCGCCTCAAGGGCGGTATGTACGGCGGCAAGGACCTGTCGGGGGGTGTGGCGACGAAGCTGGCGCAGGAGTACGGCCGGTGGGAGGTCAGGTTCAAGGCGGAGGCGGGCGCCGGGTACACCCCGGTGGCCCTGTTGTGGCCGACCTCGCAGGGTGAGGACTCCGACTATTCCGAGGTCGACTTCGCCGAGATCGTGGACCCGAAGCGGCGGGGTGGCGGCATCTTCGTCCACGGCGGTCACGGCCGCGCCCAGCGTCAGCTCCGGGCCGACTTCACCCGGTGGCACACGATGGCGGTGGACTGGCTGCCGGGGCGGCTGACGTTCTGGCTGGACGGGAAGCGGCTCTGGGACTATCGGGGCTCGTACGTGCCTTCTGGGCGGAAGATGGGGCTGGCGCTGCAGAACGACGTGGTCTGCGAGCCGCGCTGCCGCGACTCCGCCACGCCTGACACGGTCTCGATGTACGTGGACTGGGTGAAGGTCTACAAGGCCAGGTAGCTGAGCCGATGAGTTTGTGTCGGTCCTGAGGTCTACATTGGCGGCCATCGAGAAGGAGTCAGCCAATGACCGAGTCCAAGACCCACACCCTTGAGGTGCCCGGCGCCACCCTCGCCTACGACGTGCGGGAGGCCGCGGCGAGCGGCGAGCCGATCCTGCTGCTGATCGGTTCGCCGATGGACGCCAGCGGCTTCACCGTCCTGGCCGGGCATTTCGGTGACCGCACGGTGGTGACCTACGACCCGCGCGGCACGGGCAGGAGCGAGCGGAGCGACGGGCTCGCCGAGTCCACGCCCGACCTGCACGCCGACGACCTGCGGCGGCTGATCGACGCCCTCGGCGGCGGGCCCGTCGACGTCTTCGCCAGCAGCGGGGGCGCCGTCAACGGGCTGGCGCTGGTGGCGCGGCATCCCGGGCTGGTGCGCACGCTGGTCGCCCACGAGCCGCCCGCCGCCCAGACCCTGCCCGACCGGGAGGCGGCGCTGGCCGCCGTGCAGGACATTCGCCGCACCTACGACCGCGACGGGTTCGGGGCGGCGATGGCGAAGTTCATCGCGGTCACCGCGCATCAAGGCGAGATTCCCGCCGACTTCGCCGACCGGCCCGTGCAGGAGGTGCCCGGGCTCCCCGCGGACGACGGGTCGAGGAATGACGTGATGTTCGCGCAGAACCTCATCACCTGCACCCATTACGAGCACGACTTCGAGGCGCTGCGCGCGGCCTCGGCCCGCGTCGTGATCGCCGTCGGGGCCGAGTCGGAAGGGCAGATGGCGCGCCGCTCGGGCGAGGCGATCGCCGCGCGGCTCGGTGCCGAGCCGGTCATCTTCCCTAGCCACCACGGCGGTTTCCTCGACGCCACGTTCGGGATGGCAGGCGAGCCGGAGGCCTTCGCCGTCACCTTGCGCCAGGTCCTGGACGCCTAGGACGAGCACCACCGTCATGTTGTGCCGGGTCCTGGACGCCTAGCACGTTGCGTCAGGTCCTGGCCGGCCTAGGACGGCACCAGTCTGGCCGCCTTGAGCCCCAGGTGCACGGCCAGGCGGTCGTCGCCGTCCGACAGGTCGCGGTGGGTGAGGCGTTCGGCCTTGCCCAGCCGGTAGTAGAGCGTCTGGCGGTGGATGCCGAGCTCGGCGGCCGTCTTCTGGACGTGGCCGCCGCGGTCGAGGTAGATCTCGACGGTCTGGGCCAGCTCGGGGTTCAGCGCCGCCGTCTCGGCCGCCAGCTCGCGCAGGTCCGCCTGGCTCAGGCGGGCCAGCAGGCGGTGCACGCCCAGGTCCTCCCAGCGGGCGATGGGGGCGTGGCGGGGGAAGTGCTCGGCGATGCGCAGCGCCTGGCGGGCCTCGCGCCAGCTCAGCCAGGCCTCGGCCGGGTCGTCCCTGGGGGCGCCGATGCCGGCGGCGGTGCCGTACGCGCTCTGCACCGTTCGCGCCGCCTCGCCGGCCAGGTGGGCGGCGGCGAGCAGGGCGACCGGTGAGCCGGGGCGGGCCAGGACGCCGCGCGGGAGCGTCCAGAGGGCGGCCACGCGTTCCTGCGACTCGCGCACGGCGATGGCCGTGACCGGGCCCGGCACCTCGATCTGGGCGCCGGCGCGTTCCTCGGGGTCGGGCGAGAGCAGGGCGCGCAGGCCGCGGCCGACGTCCTGCCTGCTCCTGGCCTCCTGGGCGAGCGCGGCGGCGGCCCTGGCGACGAGCGGCGCGGCGGCGCGGAGGGTGTCGTCGGTCAGTTCGCCCGAGTCGAGCAGCCACAGGTAGCCGTAGGTGACATCGGCGTGGCGCAGCGGCCAGCAGACTCTGGCCAGGACCTTGAGCTCGGCGTCGGCGGGGATCCTGACCGGGCCGCCGGCGCGGGCGATGCCGTAGCGTTCGAAATAGTCGCGCACCTCCCCCGTGGCGCGCCGGCGCAGGATGGACTCCTGACGGACCGTGTCGATGTCACCGTGCTGAGCGCCGTAGGCCAGCAACCGGAACGAGCGGTCCTCCAGCGTCGCGGACGCCCCCAGCCGGGCGGCGATCTCGTCGACGATCTCTTGTAGGTCTGCCGAGTTGTGCATTTGTACGACAGCCTGCCACACCACGCGTTACGCGCGTCGATGGCCCCCTCTGAGCTGCTGTTTCTACACTATGAGCATGCTGGGTCAACTGCTGCTCGCCGCTTCAAGGAGCGGTGTCGTACGCCGTACCGTGGCGGGCTTCCCGCCCACCAAGAAGGTCGTGAAGCGGTTCGTCGCGGGCGAGAGCGTCGAGGAGGCCCGCGACGCGATCGAACGGCTGCGCGACGCCAAGCTCGCCGTGACCGTCGACCATCTCGGCGAGGAGACGCTCGACGGGCGGGCCGCGGAGGCGACCGCCGACGCCTACATCACGCTGCTCCAGGCGATCAGGCCGCTCGGCCTCGGGCCCAGGGGCGAGGTGTCGGTGAAGTTGTCGGCCGTCGGGCAGCGGCTCGACGACTCTATGGCTCTGGAGCACGCCCGCGAGATCTGCGCCGCCGCCGCGGCCAACGGCTCGACCGTGACGCTCGACATGGAGGACCACACCACCGTCGACTCCACGCTGACGATCCTGCGCAAGCTGCGCGAGGACTATCCCGCGACGGGGGTGGCGATCCAGGCGTACCTGTTCCGCAGTGAGCAGGACTGCCGCGACCTGTCCTCGGAGGGCTCACGGGTACGCCTGGTCAAGGGCGCCTACCGCGAGCCCGCCACCGTCGCGCACCAGGGCAGGACCGCCGTGGACAAGGCGTACGCGCGATGCCTGCGGATCCTCATGGCGGGCAAGGGCTACCCCATGGTGGCGACGCACGACGACCGCATGATCGCGATCACGGAGCTGCTCGCCGACCGGTTCGGACGGGCGATCGGCGACCACGAGTTCCAGATGCTCTACGGAATCAGGACCGACCGGCAGGAGGCCCTGGCCGGGGCCGGTCACACGGTTCGCGTCTATGTGCCCTACGGCGACGACTGGTACGGCTACTTCATGCGCCGGCTGGCGGAGCGCCCCGCCAACGTCACCTTCTTCCTTCGTGCCCTTGGGGGTAAGTGAAAAATGGATGCCATCAGCAACGTCCCCGTGCCCGCTAACGAGCGCATCTACGGTTACGCGCCCGGCAGCGCCGAGCGGGCCGCGCTGGAGGACCGCATCAAGGAACTGGCCGGGTCGTCCCTTGACCTGACCATGACCATCGGCGGCGAGCAGCGTCTGGGCGGCGGCGCCCCCATCGACGTCGTGCAGCCGCACAACCATGCCTCCGTCCTGGGCCGTGCCAACGACGCCACGGCCCAGGACGTGCGGGACGCCGTCGACGCCGCGCTCCAGGCGGCGCCGCTCTGGCGGGCGCTGTCATTCGACGAGCGGGCGGCGATCTTCCTGAAGGCGGCGGACCTGCTGGCGGGCCCGTGGCGCCAGACGCTGAACGCGGCGACCGTGCTGGGGCAGTCGAAGTCGGCGCAGCAGGCGGAGATCGACGCGGCCTGCGAGCTGATCGACTTCCTGCGGTTCAACGTGGCCTACGCGCGTCAGCTCTACGCCGACCAGCCGATCTCGTCGCCCGGTGTGTGGAACAGGATGGAGTACCGGCCGCTCGAGGGTTTCGTGCTCGCGATCACGCCGTTCAACTTCACCGCCATTTCCGGAAATTTGCCGACTTCGGCGGCCCTGATGGGAAATGTCGTTGTCTGGAAGCCTTCGCCCACCCAGCAGCTCGCCGCGCACCTCACGATGCGGCTGCTGGAGGCGGCCGGGCTGCCGCCCGGCGTGATCAACCTGGTCACCGGCAACGGGCAGGCCGTCTCGGAGGTCGCGCTCGCCCACCCGGCGCTGGCCGGCATCCACTTCACCGGCTCGACCGCGACGTTCCAGCACCTGTGGCGCACGATCGGCACGAACATCTCCGCCTACCACGGCTACCCGCGCATCGTCGGGGAGACCGGCGGCAAGGACTTCGTGCTCGCCCACCCCTCCGCCGACCCGGCGGTGCTCTCGACGGCGCTGATCAGGGGCGCGTTCGAGTATCAGGGGCAGAAGTGCTCGGCCGCCTCGCGGGCGTACGTGCCGCGCTCGGTCTGGAACCGCATGCGTGACGACTTCGTCGCCACCGCCGAGTCGCTGACCGTGGGCGACGTCGCGGCGGACCTGTCGACGTTCATGGGGGCGGTCATCGACGGCCGGGCGTTCGCCAAGCACAAGGAGGCGATCGACCGGGCGCGGGCGGCCTCGAACATCGACGTGCTCACCGGCTCCTACGACGACTCCACCGGCTACTTCGTCAAGCCGACGATCCTGGAGTGCGCCGACCCGGCCGACGAGATCTTCGTCAAGGAGTACTTCGGGCCGATCCTCGGCGTGCACGTCTTCGAGGACCGCGACTACGACACGGTGCTCGACCAGATGGAGGGCATCGCCCCCTACGCGCTGACCGGCTCCGTCATCGCCCAGGACCGCTACGCGATCGCCGCCGCCTCCGAGCGGCTGCGCTTCGCGGCGGGCAACTTCTACGTCAACGACAAGCCGACGGGCGCCGTCGTGGGCCAGCAGCCGTTCGGCGGCGCCCGCGCCTCGGGCACCAACGACAAGGCCGGCTCGATCTTCAACCTGACCCGCTGGGTGAGCGCCCGCGCGATCAAGGAGACGTTCGTGCCCGCCACCGACCACCGTTACCCGCACATGGGCTGATTTCCGCCCATCTTCGGCGAGAGCCCCCGGCCTGCCCCGGGGGCTCTCGGCGTATCGTGCGCCGGGTGATCGATCATTACCGCGCCCTCTTCCAGCGGTACGGGTGGCTGGAGGACCGGCTCCGCTGGATCGTCGTGCGGCCTCTGGACGAGGAGCTCACGGTCGACGACCTCTTGTGGCGGCTGAACGGCGGCCGCGATCCCGAGCACCGTGTCGTGCGGCATCCCAGGGAGGCGCCCTCACTGGAGGACCGACCACTGTTCTTCCTCTTCGAGGACGCGGGAGCCTGGGGCCTGTTCGAGTTCGGCCACGGCTTCGTCCTGCCGGACGACGCCCTCGCGGAGCTCAGCGAGGGGGCCCGGCTGTGGATGACGAGCTGGCACTTCAACGGCGGCTGGACGCTGCTGTACGCCGCCGACGGCCGGATCCGAGCGTGGACGCGCGACTTCGTCTTCACCGAGTTCCGGAGCGAGGACGGCGATCCGAGCGTCCTGGCCGGCTTCCGCGGCATGCTCGACGGCCTCGGCCCCGAGGACTTCCAGGGCAGGCGCGCCGCGGCGCTCGCCTTCATCGAGGAGTCGGCCGGGCTGCGGCTCGAAGGCGACTGGCTGGACGCGGACGAGGCCACCGCGATCATCCTGGACGGGCCGTCCGTGGCCTAAAGTGCAATAAGTGCGTCGTTGACGCCATGACGGGCCCGCGACCAGCATGGAAGGCATGCAACGACGGGTTCTGATCGTCGTATTCCCCGGTTTCCAGCTCCTCGACATGGCCGGACCGGCCGACGTGTTCGGGACGGCGGCACTGCTGCGGCCCACGGACGGTTACCGGGTCGAGCTGATCGCCGTGAATCCCGGGGCCGTGACGGCCGGGAACGGGGTCACGGTCACGGCCTCCTCGCTGGGCGAGGCCGCAGGGCCGGTCGACACGTTGCTGGTGGCCGGCGGGTTGTCGGTGCCCGAGCAGGTGGCCGACCGTGAGCTGATCGCGGGCATCGCCCGGCTGGCCGCGGGGGCGCGGCGGGTGGCGTCCGTGTGCAACGGGGCGTTCCTGCTGGCCGAGGCCGGGCTGCTGGACCACCGGCGGGTCACCACGCACTGGCTGGTGGCGGGTGAGCTCAAGAGCCGCTACGACCGCGTCGAGGTCGACGCCGACCCCCTCTACATCGAGGACGGCGACGTCTGGACCTCCGCGGGCGTGTTGTCGGGCGTGGACCTGGCGCTGGCGCTGGTGGCCAGGGACCACGGCCACGCGCTCGCCAGGACCGTCGCCCGCGGCCTCGTGGTCTATCTGCACAGGCCGGGAGGGCAGAGCCAGTTCAGCACTCCGATGCGGGCCATGACGCCGCGCAGCGAGCCGCTCAGGGAGTTGCAGGCCTACATCGACGCGAACCCGGCCGCCGACCTCAGCGTGCCCGCGCTCGCCGCGCGCGCCCGGATGAGCGAGCGCCACTTCTCACGCGTCTTCACCGAGCAGACCGGCCTGTCCCCCGGCCGGTACGTCGAACGCAGCCGGGCCGACACCGCCAGGCGGCTCCTGGAGGTGACCGGCCTGCCGCTGGACGCGGTGGCCAGGGAGTCGGGGCTCGGCCGCCCGGAGACGCTCTACCGGGTCTTCCGGCGGCACTGGCGGGTCTCGCCGGGCGACCACCGGCGCAGGTTCCAGTCGAAGGAGAGGTAAGCACATGAACGTCGTCATCCCGCTCTATCCCCGGTTCACGGCGCTCGACGCGGTGGGCCCGTACACGGTGCTGGCGTTCGCGCCGGGCTGGACGGTCACGTTCGCCGCGGCCGAGGCCGGGCCGGTCACCGACGACCAGGGCACGCTCACGCTGATGGCCACGGCCTCGTACGCCGACGTGCCGGCGCCGGACGTGATCGTGGTGCCCGGCGGCCCCGGCACCCTGGACGTCCTGGAGGACGAGGCCCTGGTCGGCTGGATCAGGCAGGCGCACGAGCACACCCGCTGGACGACCTCGGTGTGCAGCGGCTCGCTGCTGCTCGGCGCGGCCGGGCTGCTGCAGGGGGTCAAGGTCACGACCCACTGGGCCATACTCGAGTTCCTGACCCGCTACGGGGCCGAGGCCGTGAGCGAGCGGGTGGTCGGCGAGGGGAAGATCGTGACGGCGGCCGGGGTGTCGGCGGGGATCGACATGGCGCTGACGTTGCTGGCGCAGGCGACCGACGTGGAGACGGCGCAGAGCGTGCAGCTCGCGATCGAGTACGACCCGCGGCCGCCGTTCTCCTGCGGCTCCCCGAAGACGGCCCCCGAGGGCATGGCCGCGCGCGCCCTCGGCCTGATCAGCTGAGATACCGAACAGCCCCTCGTCCCTCCAGCCCGGGACGAGGGGCTGCCCCTTCCTGGCCCTATGTCCGGAGGGCCAGGAGGTCACTGTCCGGGTAAGGGCCGCGGCGCCGCCGAACCATTGCCCGCTCCGACGGCGGCGCCGCGCCCAGCATCCCGGCTCGCAGCACCCCTGGGCGAGCCCCCGCCGGCCGCCCATCGGAGCGTCCTCGGCCCGCCCTTGGAGCGTTCCAGGGGGCCGGGAGCGGTACGGGTCCCGAATCCACGGTCCGTCCGCCGCCCGCGCCGGTGCTGCGTGCCATGCTCTGTCTCCTTGGCCGGTGGAGGGGGTTGCTGGTGAAACGGCCGGAGGTTGCTGAAGGAGGCTATGGGGTGGCGTGAACCCCTGGCTTCAGGGCGGGACCTAGGGAAATCCCTAGGTTGTGATCGCCACGGGTACCCGGGCCCTCAGTCCCGGCGGCCGGCGCCCAGCGGCAGGACGTCGAAGTGGACGACCACGTGCCCGGCGGACTCGGGCGGATCCTGCCTGCCGTCCGACGCCGCCCGATAGCGTTCCAGCACCTCGAACACCTCATCCCGCATCCGCGCCGTCTCCTCGGGCGTGAGCCTGAGCGACCGCCGCCCGTACGTGCTCACCTCCACCCACTCCTCCGGGGCCTCGGCGGACTCCTGGCGCCAGCGGGCCAGTTCGGCGCCGCGGCGGCGTACCAGATCGTCGAGCAGGTACTCCATCGCGCCGGCCGTCTCGGCGTCGTCGTCGGCGGCGGGCGGCTCGCCGTAGGAGAAGCCGCCGGGCACCACGCGCCAGTACTTCTCCTTGCCGCGCCCCATCCCCCGCACCACCTCGATCATGCCGTGCTTGGCCAGCTCCCTCAGGTGGTAGCTGGTCGCCCCGGTGTTCTGGCCGAGCAGCCCGGCGAGCCCGGTGGCGGTGGAGGGGCCGTGCTCGTCCAGGAGTTCGTAGATACGCAGTCGCAGCGGGTGAGCGAACGACTTCAGGGCGTTCGCGTCGAGCGTACGGGCGGAAAAGCTCTTGATCTGCATCGCTGTGCAAGCCTATCTTTGCAAAGAAACTTATGCACACTTTCCCTTACACACTAGTCGGAGTCGGGCATGGTACGTCTTGGGCGATCTTTCTGGTTCCTGTGGTCCTCCACCGCGTCGTCCAATCTCGCCGACGGCGTGCTGAAGGTCGGGGCGCCGCTGCTGGCCGTGTCGTTGACCCGCTCCCCCACCCTGGTGTCCCTGGTGGGAGCGGCGGCCACGCTGCCGTGGCTGGCGCTGGCGCTGCACGCGGGCGCGATCGCCGACCGGGCCGACCGGCGCCGCGTCATGGTGCGCGCCAACCTCGCCCGCGCCGTCATCCTCACCGCCGCCACGACCCTGGCGGCCCTCGGGCTGCTGAACCTGTGGCTCCTGCTGGCCGCCGTGCTCCTGGCCGGCGTGAGCGAGGTCTTCGCCGACCTCTCGGCGCAGTCCATCCTCCCCATGGCCGTCTCCCAGGACGATCTGACCAGGGCGAACGGCCGCGTCTCCACCGCCCAGATGATCGGCAACGACTTCGTCGGCGCGCCGGTGGCCGGCCTGCTCGTCGTGTCGCTGCCCGCCGTGCTCTTCGGCGCCCCCGCCCTCCTGTACGGGGTCGCCGGGCTGCTCCTGCTGGGCATGCGCGGCACGTACCGGCTGCGAGCCGCCGCCAAGAGGCCGATACGCGCGGACATCGCCGAGGCGCTGCGTTACCTGTGGTCGCACCGGGTCCTGCGGGCCCTGGCCATCACGGCCGGGCTGCTCAACCTGGCCAACGCCGCCTACTTCGCCGTCTTCGTGCTGTGGGTGGTCGGGGACGGGTCGGCGATGGGGCTGGGGCCGGGCGAGTACGGGCTGATGACCACGGCCTTCGCCGTCGGCGCGGTCTTCGGGTCGCTGCTGGCGGGGCGGGCCGCGGCGATGTTCGGGGAGTTCAGGACGCTGGTGGGAAACTGGCTGATCAGCAGCCTGCTGCTCCTGGTGCCGGTGATCGTGCCGTCCGCCTGGACGCTCTATCCCACCGCCGTGTTGTGGGGGCTGGTGGGCGCGGCGGGGAACGTGCTGGTCATCTCGACCCGGCAGCGGCTGATCCCGGCGGAACTGCTCGGGAGGGTCAATTCGGCATACCGGCTCGTCGGGATGGGCGGGATGCCGCTCGGGGCGGCCCTGGGAGGCGTCGTGGCCGAGTTCGCGGGGCTTGGAGCCGTGCTGGTGGGCGCAACGGGAGTATGTTTGGCAGCAGTCGGACTCGTGTGGCGCGCTTTGTCAGATCAAATTTCTGGGCCTCTGACCTGCAAACCTACACTTTCCGACATATCCAGATCACGTTAGGCACCCTACAGCCTGTGCTGAGGTGACATGATTATCCCCGAGCTTTGAGGGGATGGTATGCGGGAGATCGGCGGACGGTACCTCCTGAATGAGGAGGCCGGTCGTGGGGGTATGGGAGTCGTCTGGCGGGCGTTCGATCAGCTCCTCCACCGTACGGTGGCGCTTAAGGAGCTGACCTTGGCCGGAGAGGCCGAGATGGTGCGCCGCCGGGTGCTGCGTGAGGCCAGGATGGCTGCCGGGCTGACGCATCCCAACATCGTCACGGTGCATGACCTGATCGAGGAGGGTGGCAAGCTCTGGATCGTGATGGAGTACCTCGACGGGCTCTCATTGCACCAGTTGCTCTCCCAGGTGGGCACGCTGCCCGCGCAGTCGGTGGCGGCCATCGGGCAGCACCTGCTCGCGGCCCTGCGCACCGCCCACCAGGCCGGCGTCCTGCACAGGGACGTCAAGCCCGCCAACGTCATGCTGACCGGCGACCGGGTGGTGCTGACCGACTTCGGCATAGCGACCGCCGAGGGCGACATCCGCATGACCACCTCCCGGCGGCTGCGCGGCACCCCGGCGTTCATGGCCCCCGAACGGCTGCACGGGGGGCCGGCCAGCAAAGAGGCCGACATGTGGTCCTTCGGAGCCACCCTCTACAGCGCCATCGAAGGCCAGCCGCCCTACCCGGGGCAGGACGCGGCCACGGTGCTGGGCATGGCCCGCAGCGGCCCCTACCCACCGCCGCGGCGGGCCGGGGTGATGCGGCCCCTCATCGAAGGCCTCCTGCACCACGACCCCGTGCGGCGCTTCACGCCCGAACAGACGGCGGGCTTACTCGCGGGCATGCGCGCCAGCGCCTACCAGGCAGCCATCTGACCTTCCCCTCCTAACGGCGGGATGGCCGGACCACGGTGCGTCGACCCCTGTCGCGCTCTCCACCCTGCACCAACGGCTCAGCACCGCCCCTTCGCGCCGCCCACCACCGACCGACCCCTTCGCGCCGCACAACACCCCACCGCACCGGCGCCACGTGCCCCGAGCGGGCGCGGCACTGGAGCCCGAGCGGCCGCACGACGCCGGGCGAACCGCGCGTGACGCCGGGCGAACCGCACATGGCACTGAGAACCGCGCATGACGCTGGGCGAACCGCGCATGGCGCCGGGCGGGCCGCGCGCGAGCAACGGCCCACAGGCGGAAGTGCGCGGGCGGAGGCGCTTAGTCTTGTTTGGCGCGGGCCTCGGCCTCGGCGGCGTCCATGGCGGCCGCCTCCTCCGGGGTAGGTGCCGAGCCGCCGAGGTGGGCGGGTTGCCACCACACCCCCGGCGGCACCTCGGGGTAGGTCCGCTGCGCCCGGTCCACCAGCTCCGACAGCCGCACGTGCAGGTCGGCCGCGTGGTCGTTGACGTTCTCGCCCCGCTTGGGGTGGATGGGCTCCCCCACCAGGATGGTGAGCGGGATGTGCCGTTGCAGGAGGTTGCGCGGCCGGCCCTTGGTCCACATGCGCTGGCCACCCCACAGCGCCACCGGGATGATCGGCACCTTCGTGGCCTGGGCCATGCGGATGGCGCCGTTCTTGATCTCCTTGACGGTGAACGAGCGGCTGATCGTGGCCTCGGCGAAGACGCCCACCACCTCGCCCGCCTTCAGCATGCGCAGCGCCGTGGCGTACGAGCCCGCGCCCGCCCCCCGGTCCACCGGGATGTGGTGCATCCCGCGCATCAGCGGCCCCGAGATGCGGTGGTCGAACACGTCCTGCTTGGCCATGAACCGCACCAGCCGCTTCGACGGCAGCGCGGCGAACCCGGCGAAGATGAAGTCGAGGTAACTGATGTGGTTGCTCACGAGCACCGCCCCTCCGGTTCTCGGCACGTGCTCGGTCCCTTCCATGTGGAAGCGGACGTCGAGCACGCGAAAGAGGGTCCGCGCGGCGGCGATCACCGGCGGGTACACGATCTCAGCCATGAGCAGAAGGTAACGTATTCAGGCACGCTTCACGGAAGTCGGGAGGCGGACCATCCCCCTGACGTTGCCGTGCGCGGTCCTCCTGATGCCCGTGGGGTCGATGTCGTAGTCGGGGGCGACGGCCCTCGTGAGCTCCTCCAGCGCCACCCTGCCCTCCAGCCGGGCGAGGGGGCCGCCTAGGCAGTAGTGGCGGCCGGCGCCGAAGCTGATGGCCCGGGCGGTGTCGCGGTTCAGGTCGTACACGTCGGGGTCGGGGAAGACGCGCTCGTCGCGGTTGGCCGAGCCGATCAGGAGCCAGACCTTGGCGTTCTCGGGGACGCGGGTGCCGTACCACTCGAAGTCGCGCGTGAGGCGGCGGGCGGTGCCGTGCGCGGGGGTGTCGTAGCGCAGGGACTCCTCCGTCCACCGCTCGATCGCCCCGGCGAAGGCGGCGGCGCGCTGGTCGGGGTTGCGCCACGCCCAGTACCAGGCGGCGCTGAGCAGGTGGGTGGTGGTCTCGGCGCCCGCGCCGATGAGCAGGAACAGGAACGCCACGATCTCCTCGTCGGTCAGATCGTCGTCGGCGACGAGCGCGGAGACGAGGTCGTCGCGGGGCGCGGCCCGGCGTTCGGCGACGATGGAGCTGTAGTAGCCGCCGAGTGAGACGACGCCCTTGACGCCGTCCTCGGACATGGTGCCCTGGGGGTCGTACTCGAGGATGGACCTGGAGTCGCGGCGCACCCTGGCCCGTTCTGACGGCGGGACGCCGACCAGCTCGGAGATCACGTCGAGCGGCAGCACGGCGGCGAAGTCGCGGGCGAAGTCGAACGTCCCCCGCTCGACCGCCCGCTCGATGTGCCCCCGGGCGATCTGCCTGATCATGGGTTCGAGCGCGGCGACCCGGCGCGGGGTGAAGCCGCGGGAGATGGCGGCGCGCATGCGGGTGTGCTCGGGCGGGTCCATGGCCACGAACGACAGGAACGTGCGCACGTGTGTGCCCCAGGCGCCCGGGTCGAGGAGGGGGCCGTGGTCGCTGGACAGCAGGCCGCTGTCGGAGAGCGCGGCGGAGACGTCGGCGTGCCGGGACAGCGCCCAGAAACCGAGGTCGGTGTTGTGGTACAGCGGCGCTTCCGCGCGCAGCCGCGCGTAGACGGAGTAGGGCTCGTCGTTGACCGCGGGATCGTACGGGCTGTAGAAGACGTCCACGTCGCCCACGCTACGACGCTTGCGCGGTCGTGAAAACGGGCAGATGTTTTGACCATGAAGAAGCTCATCAACACGGCAGGCACCGTCGTTGAGGACGCGCTGAACGGCATGGCCGCGGCCCACCCGTCGCTGCGGATCCGCGACCAGGTGGTCTACCGGGCCGAGGGCCCGCGCCGCGGGAAGGTGGGGCTGGTCTCCGGCGGCGGCTCGGGCCATGAGCCGCTGCACGCCGGTTTCGTCGGCTACGGCATGCTCGACGCCGCCTGCCCCGGCGAGATCTTCACCTCGCCGGTGCCCGACCCGATCATCGAGGCGACGAACGGCGTGGACGGCGGCGCCGGGGTGCTCCACATCGTCAAGAACTACACCGGCGACGTCCTCAACTTCGAGATGGCCGCCGAGCTGGTCGAGGGCGTCGAGGTGGTCAGCGTGCTGGTGGACGACGACGTGGCCGTACAGGACTCGCTCTACACGGCGGGCCGGCGCGGCACCGGGGCGACGCTGTTCGTGGAGAAGATCGCGGGGGCGCTGGCCGAGGAGGGCGCGCCGCTGGCCGCGGTCGCCGCGGTGGCGGGCGAGGTGGACGGGCGCAGCAGGTCGTTCGGCATCGCCCTGACCTCCTGTACGACTCCCGCCGCCGGCAAGCCCACCTTCGACCTGCCGGAGGCGGAGGTGGAGCTGGGCATCGGCATCCACGGCGAGCCGGGGCGGGCCAGGGTGCCGCTGGCGCCGGCGCGCGAGCTGGCGGGCATCGCGATGGAGGCCATCCACGGCGACCTGCCGCTGCGGGGCGACCTGCTGGTCATGGTGAACGGCATGGGCGGCACGCCTCTCATGGAGCTGTACGTGGTGTTCGCGGAGGTGGCGGCGTACGTGAAGGGCAAGGGGGCGCGAGTGTCCCGCTCGCTGGTGGGCAACTATGTGACGAGTCTGGATATGCAGGGCTTCTCCGTGACGGTCTGCCTGCTCGACGACGAGCTGACCCGGCTGTGGGACACCCCGGTCGAGACGCCCGCGCTGCGTTGGGGGCGCTGATGGAGACCGATCTGTTCGTGGCCTGGTTCGAGGAGGCCGCCAAGCTCGTACGCCAGGACCGCGACCGGCTGACCAGGCTCGACGCGGCCATCGGCGACGCCGACCACGGCACGAACCTCGACCGTGGCCTGACCGAGGTCTGCAAGGCGCTGGCCGACACGCGGCCGGAGTCCCCTGAGCAGGTGCTGGCGACGGTGGGCACGACGCTGATCCGCCGCGTCGGCGGCGCTTCGGGGCCGCTGTACGGATCGGTGTTCCGGGCCATGGGCAAGACGCTGGAGTCGCCAGTGACGCTGGCCGGGTTCTCGGCGGCGTTCGAGGAGGGGGTCGTCGCGGTCGAGCGGCTGGGCAAGGCCGCGCTGGGCGACAAGACCATGGTGGACGCGCTGGCTCCGGCCTCGCGGGCGCTGGCCCTGGCCGTACGCGACGGGGTCGGGGTGCGCAAGGCGCTGGACGAGGCGGCGCGGGCGGCGGAGGAGGGCGCCAAGGCCACGATTCCGATGCAGGCGCGCAAGGGGCGGGCCAGTTACCTCGGCGAACGCAGCATCGGGCACGAGGATCCAGGGGCGGCGTCGGCGGCGCTGTTCCTGGCGGCGCTGGCATCCGTGGCGGGATAGGCGCCGACGCGAGATGGCCCCCATGGCGGATTGGCTGACGATAGGACGGCGTGGATGGTCGGGGTGGTGCTGGTCTCCCACAGTGCCGGGCTGGCGGCCGAGGCGGCGGCGCTGGCGCGGGCCATCGCGGGTGCGGACGCGCCCATCGCGGCGGCCGGAGGGACCAAGGACGGCGGGCTGGGCACGAGCTTGGACCTCATCGAGGCGGCGGTGCGCAGCGTCGATCGGGGACACGGGGTGCTGCTCATCCCCGATCTCGGCAGCTCGGTGCTGACCGCCCGGCTGCTGGAGGAGGCCGGGCGGCGGGTGGTGGCGGACGTGCCGTTCGTGGAGGGGGCGATCGCGGCGGCGGTGGCGGCGGGCGCGGGCGCGAGGCTGGCCGACGTGCTGGCCGCCGCCGAGGACGCCCGCACCTTCCGCAAGCTCTGACCCGCCTACATGCCGGCGGCGATCAGCGTTCGACCAGGGCCAGCACGCGTACGGGGCTGCCGGAGCCGCCCACGATGGGCAGCGGCGGCGCGAGCACGACGGCGCCGGTCACCGGGAGGCGGTCGATGTTGCGGAGCTGGGTGAGACCGTACTTGCCCGCGCCCAGCAGGAAGGAGTGGCAGGGGAAGGCCGGGTCGAAGGAGTGGGCGGCGCCCGCGTCGGTGCCGACGGTCTCGACGCCGAGGCCGAGGATCGGGGTCTCGCTCGCCAGCCACCGCGCGCACTCCGGCGAGATGCCGGGGGTGTGCGGGCCGCTCTCGTCGGCGTTCAGGAAGGCGGCCTGGTCGGCGGAGCGGGCGTCCCAGCCGGTCCGGTAGAGCAGCCAGCCGCCGTCGGGGAGCGGGCCGTTGGCCCGCTCCCACTCCTTGACGTGGTCGATCTGGAGGAGGAAGTCGGGGTCCTTCGACGCCTCGGCGGCCAGGTCCAGCACCACGGCGGGCGCGATGAGGCTGCGCGCGGGCACCTGGGAGACGTCCTGGCCGTCACGGCCGGTGACCCAGTGGACGGGGGCGTCGAAGTGGGTGCCGGTGTGCTCCCCGGTGTGGATGTCGTTCCAGTACCAGGCCGGGCCTCGATCGTCGTAGCGGCTGATCTCCTCCAGCCGGAACGGGATCGTGTTGCCGAACGGTTGCGGCAACTGCAGGATCGGCGTCTCCGCCGTGAGAGGCGCGGTGAGGTCGATCACCTCGATCGCCCCGCTGCGCACACTGTCCACGAAGCTCCGCAACACCGACATGACTTCCTCCTTGATGGGCTGAGCGCATCCTCCTACGCTCGCCCTACCAGTGCAAAGTGCTCCTTACACGCCCCGGCAGGCCGTCCGGGTGCCGTCCAGCTCGTAGGTCTTCTTCAGCGAGTTGAAGTTCTGGGCGTTGGACTTGGCGCAGAACTTCGAGGTGGCCAGGTTGTACTCGACCTGGAAGACGGCCTTGCCCGCCTTGACGAACTGGTCGTAGCCGTAGTCGCCGTTCTGCGCGGTGGTGCACTCCGAGTGCTCCCAGCACTCCTCGTTCAGCGCGAAGTCGAAGTACGGCAGCAGCGCGGGGATCTGCTCCACGTCGTTCTTGAGCGCCACGGACAGGCCCCGCTTGTGCGCCTCGTTGGCGAACCAGGTGTTGTACGCGAGCTGGTCGGCGGCCTTGAGCGGGAAGCCGCTGTCGTTGCTGTAGCCGTCGACGTTGTCGGGCTCCACGGCGTCGAACCCGGCGGCCTTGCACATGTCGAGCCGGGCCTTCATGATCTTGCCGAGCGTGCCGGTGTAAGCGCGGATGTCGAGCCAGCGCTCGCCCTCCCAGTCCTCCAGCGGCGTGCCGAGCACCTCGTCGGGGAACTGGCCGGCGTCGGGGCGCCAGTCCTCGTAGGTTCCCGCGCTGATGTAGCAGACGACGCGGCGGCCGGGCTTGGCGGCCTTGAGCGCCTTGACGATCGCGCCGTCCTGGGCGGCGAAGCCGTCGATGTCGTACATCTGCACGTCCAGGTACGGCTTGGCGGGCAGCGACGAGAGCCGCCACTCCCAGCTCGTGTTGAGCGCGGGCTTCCAGCAGCCGGCGCAGGCGACGGGAGCCGGCAGCTCGGCGGCCTGGGCGGGCGGGGCGGAGATGAGAGCGGTGGCCGCCAGAGCGATGGCGGAGACGATGACGGAAAGACGCATGGACACTCCTCGCGAACGAAAGGGTTCGGATCGGTGGCGACGCGCGCTGTTCCGCACTCTCCGCTGCGCGTCCTGGCCAGGGACGCCGGAGTGGCATGGCCCATAGAGAGCAGGGACTCACGCCAGCACGCTCGGGACGGGGCTCCTTTCTGTCGCCGGATAGAATTGCGCGTTCCTGACGGGTTGTCCAGCGTTTCAGGCAGAAAGGTGCGTCAAGCCCGGGTCCACTCCGCGCAACCACCGGTCTGGAAGGCCTTGTCCGTGGCCTGGACGGTGACGCTGGCGGGGCCTGTGGGCATGCCGCTCGCGAGCACGTCGGCGAGCGCGATCGTGCCGGGGGTCACGCTCTTCAGCCTGGCCCAGTAGCACATGGAGAACCCGCCGGTGGGCCCGGCCGTGCGGTAGGTGCCTGGCTGGATGTCGGTGCCGACGACGAGCGTGCGCAGCGAAGGAAGGCCCGCGGCCGGGCCGGTGGTGGTCCCCGCGGCCGGAGGCGTCGTGGTCGCACCGGGCTGGGTCTGGCCCGGCTGGGACGTCTGGCCCGGCTGGGACGTCTGGCCCGGCTGGGACGTCTGGCCCGGCTGGGACGTCTGGCCCGGCTGGGACGTCTGGCCCGGCTGGGACGTCTGGCCCGGCTGGGACGTCTGGGCGGGCGGCGTGCCGGGGGCCGTCTCCTGGGGCGGGGTCGTCGTCTCGCCGGGGGTGGTGGCGTCGGGCATGGCCGGCTGGCTCTCCTCGACCGTCACCGTGACCTTGGGCGCGGGCTCTTCCGCCGGCGTCGCCGTCTGCGCGCCGAACCCCACGAACACCCCCAGCAGGAAGCCCAGCAGCGCGGTCAGCCCGGAAACGAGCACGATGATGGGCGGACTGCTCGTCGCCCGGGGATACTCAGGGGGTGGGGGCCCGTACATCACGGACCAAGCGTGCCATCACTGTCAACGATGGAGATAATCGACGAGCGACGCCTTCTCCGTCTCGAGTTCCTCGATGGCGCTCTTGACCACGTCGCCGATGCTCACGATGCCGACGAGCCGTCCGTTCTCGACGACGGGCATGTGCCGGAAGCGCTGCGTGGTCATGGTGTGGCGCAGCGTGTCGACGTTCTCGCCCGGCCCGACCGTGGTGACCTCGGTGGTCATGATCGACGAGACCGGCGCGTCGAGGATCGTGGCGCCCCGGTCGTGCAGGCGACGCACGACGTCGCGCTCGGAGACGATGCCCTCGATGGTGAGCCCGTCGGAGGAGACCACCACGGCTCCGATGTTGTGCTCGGAGAGCTCGGCGAGCAGCTCCCGCACGGTCGCCCCAGGCGCAACTGTCGTGACTTCGCTGCCCTTGTTGCGAAGGATCGTACCGATGAGCATGTGCACCACCCCTGATCCTCAGTGTTCCAAGCCTGGGTCCAGGCAAACAACACCCTAGGGACCGCGTCAAGCGGTCACGTAGGCTGCGTCCGTACCAATCCGGATAATTACCTGGGGACAGCGAAATGACCGAGCCGCTCAACACCGGAAGCCACGACCTTCCTGTCACCGGCGAACTGGCCGCGTTCATGCGTACGGGGTGGGCGCGAGCGGGAGGGGCCGAGGTGAGCGCACGGCCGATCGCCCCGTGGGCGGCCAAGCGGCGCGCCGCGCTGGCGCAGCGCTTCCCCGGTGAGCGGCTGGTGATCCCGGCGGGCGGGCTGAAGGTGCGCAGCAACGACTCCGACTACCGGTTCCGGCCGCACAGCGCCTACTCCTACCTGACCGGGGCGAACGAGTCCGACGACGTGCTGGTGATCGAGCCATCGGGCGAGGCGGTCCTCTACGTCAGGCCGCGCGCCCCGCGCGAGGAGGGCCAGGAGTTCTACCGCGACCGCCGCTACGGCGAGTTCTGGGCCGGCCCCCGCCCCGACCTGGCGGAGGCCGCGGAGCTGTACCAGGTGGAGTGCGCCCACATCCGCGACCTGGAGGCGGGGCGGCCCGCCAGGGTGCTGCGCGGAGTGGACGCCACAGTGGACGCGCGGGTGCCGAGGGGCGAGGGGGACGCGGAGCTGGAGTCGTTCCTGTCGGAGATGCGGCTGGTCAAGGACGAGTGGGAGGTCGGCGAGCTGCAGTCCGCGGTGGACGCGACCGCGCGCGGCTTCGAGGACGTCGTACGCGCGCTCCCCCAGGCCATCGGGCACCCCCGGGGCGAGCGGTACCTGGAGGGCGTGTTCGGGCTGCGGTCGCGGCTGGAGGGGAACGCGGTCGGCTACGACAGCATCGTGGCCTCCGGGTCGCACGCGTGCGTGCTGCACTGGATCCGCAACGACGGCGCCCTGAACCCCGGTGACCTGCTGCTGCTCGACGCGGGGGTCGAGTCGGACACGCTCTACACCGCCGACGTCACCAGGACCTTCCCGCTCTCGGGCCGGTTCGGCGCCGTGCAGCGGCAGGCGTACGAGCTGGTGTACGAGGCCCAGACGGCCGCCATCGCCACCCTCAGGCCCGGCGCGCGCTTCCGCGACTTCCACCTGGCGGCCATGCGTGTCATCTGCGAGGGCCTGCGCGACTGGGGCCTGCTGAAGGAGAGCACCGACACGCTCATGGAGACGGGCCTGTACCGGCGCTACACGTTGTGCAGCAGCGGCCACATGCTCGGCCTGGACGTGCACGACTGCGCGCGGTCGAGGGCGGAGGTCTACCTGGACGGCGTGCTGGAGGAGGGCCAGGTGCTGACCGTGGAGCCAGGACTGTACCTGCAGCCGGACGACCTGACGCTGCCGGAGGAGCTGCGCGGCATCGGCGTCCGCATCGAGGACGACCTCGTGATCACCGCCGACGGCGCGAGGCTGATGTCCTCCGCGCTGCCCCGCCACCCAGACGAGGTCGAATCCTGGATGGGCGCCTTGTCGTAACGGACCGGTCACGTTTCGTGCCGTACTGACAAGGTGTGACCTGGGTCTCATACCTTTTCCTCAAATTCCCACCAAAGCATGGCCTACTGGAAAACCCGTCAGTAAGGTTGCCAATCCGTAGGCGGCGGAGGTGGTGATGGCCTGGTCCGGGTACGTCGGACGCCGGGCCGGCTCGGCCCTCGGCCAGGTCGGAGACCTGTTCGTCATCGTCCTGGAGGGCCTGCGCCGGAGCTGGGACGTCAGGCGCTGGTGGTGGGAGTTCGTCGACCAGTGCTGGTTCCTGGCCCGCGTCACCAGCGTCCCCGTGCTCCTGGTCTCCCTGCCGCTCGGCGCCACCGTGGCCTTACAGGTGGGCGAGCTGGCCCGGCAGCTCGGCGCCGGCTCGGCCACCGGCAGCGCGGTCTTCGTCGGCCTCATCCGCGAGGTCGCCCCCCTCGCCAGCGCCCTGCTGATCGCCGGGGCCGGCGGCAGCGCCATGACCTCCGACATCGGCGCGCGCAACATCCGCGACGAGCTGAGCGCGATGGAGGTCATGGCGGTCAACCCGATCCACCGCCTGGTCACGCCGCGCATGTGGGCGGCCAGCACGATCGCGGTGTGCCTGTGCCCGCTGGTCATCCTGGCGGGCGCGAGCGGCGGCTACTTCTTCAACGTGGTCGTGCAGGGCGTCACGCCGGGCGCGTACTTCGAGGGCGCGCTGTCGCTGGTGGTGGCCTCCGACCTGTACGTCACGCTGTTCAAGGCGTGGATCTTCGGGTTCATCGCGGCGGGGGTGGCCTGCTACAAGGGCATGACGTGCGCGGCCAGCCCCGTCGGGGTGGGGCGGGCGGTCAACCAGGCGACCGTGGTGACGTTCATGCTGGTGTTCACCTTCAACTACGTGATCTCCGCCGTGTACTTCCTGGCCTACCCGCCGAGGTCGCTCTGATGGCGACGCGGACCGCCGGCCTCAGACTCGCCCTGCGGGGGCGGGACGTCGCCGAGCGGTTCGCGACGCTGGCCGACTGGCCGCTGTTCGTGTGGAGGGTGCTGTTCTACTCCGTACGCGACATCGTGCTGCGGCTCAAGTACGCCAAGGTCGTCGTCCGGCAGGTCAGCGACGTCGTCGTGGGCGTCGGCGCGACCGTCATCGGCGGCGGGATGATCTTCGTGGTGTTCACGATGGCGTTCGTCGTCGGCGCGACCGTGGGCCTGCAGGGCTACCAGGGGTTGCAGGCCATCGGCGCGGAGTCGTTCATGGGCCTGGTCGGCAGCTTCGCCAACGTCCGCGAGATCACCCCGATCATCGCGGCCACCGCGCTGGCGGCGCAGGTCGGCTCGTCGTTCACGGCGGAGCTGGGCGCGATGCGGATCTCGGAGGAGATCGACGCGCTGGAGGTGATGGGCATCAACGCCTTCACCTACCTGATCTGCACCCGGGTCGTGGCGGCGCTGCTGGCGCTGGTGCCGATCTACCTGATCGCGTTGTTCGCCAGTTTCTTCGCCACCCGGCTGATGTGCACGGTGCTGTTCGGGCTGGCGCCCGGGGTCTACGACTACTACTTCTACCTGTACCTGCCGGTCAGCGACATCGTGTTCAGCGTCACCAAGGTCGCCGTGTTCGCCTTCGCGGTCATCGTCATCCACTGCTTCCACGGCTTCCACGCCACGGGCGGGCCGGTGGGCGTGGGGGTGGCGGCGGGCCGGGCCATCCGCCAGTCGATCGTCACGATCGTGCTGCTCAACCTGCTGCTGTCGTTCCTGTTCTGGGGCGGCGGCGGCAACATACCGCTGACGGGGTGATCCGGTGGGCCGAGCTGATCTCTCCCTCGCAGCCCGGGTGGGCATCGCGTTCGCCGTGCTGGCGGTGATCGCCGCGGCCACCCTGTACGTCGTCCGCACCGCCACCGCGATCACCGGCACCCGGATCGACGCCGTGTTCGGCCGGGCCGGGCAGGGCCTGGACGGCAGCTCCCCCGTCAAGATCCGCGGCATCACGATCGGCAAGGTGACCGGCGTCTCCCTCGACGCCAAGGGCAGGGCCGTGGTCACCATGCACCTCGACCCGGGGATCAAGGTGCCGCGGACCACGGTCGCCTCCGTGGAGCCGACGTCGGTGTTCGGCCCCAAGTTCGTGGACCTGCGGCCCGGCGCCGGCGAGGCCAACGGCCCGTTCCTGGCGGCCGGCGCGGTCATCACGGACACCGAGGACCCGCTCGACCTGTCCGACACGCTCGGCGAGGCCTACCGCGGCCTGGACGCCATCGATCCGCGCGAGGTCACGGTCATCGTGCACACCCTGGCCAAGGGCCTCGAAGGCGAAGGCCAGAACCTGCGCGAGCTGCTCGGCGACGCCGGCACGATCGTCGGCGTCGCGCACAGGCAGCGGGAGCGGGCGCGGCGGTTCCTGCAGGACACCGCCCTGCTGGGCACGGCACTGTCGGACAAGGGCGACGAGCTGGTCTCGATCTCCTCCGACGTCAACGTCATCACGCCGGACCTGCTGAAGCGGGCCGACAAGGTGCGCGCGCTGCTCCAGGAGATCACCTCGATCTCCGGGCAGGTGTCCCACGGCCTGGCCGCGCACCGCCAGGACCTGCGGGCCGGGGTGCACTCCGGGGAGCGGGTGGCCGCGCTCATCTACGCCCAGCTCGGCCTGGCCGGCGACGGCGTACGCGGCCTGAACCGGCTGGTGGACCTGCTCAACGAGCTGATCGAGGCGCCGGGCCCCGGCGGCAACCGCCAGCTCCAGGTGGAGGCGTTCGTCGCCACCGACGTCTGCGAGCTGATCGTCGGCGCCTGCGGCCCGACCGACGGGAGGCGCTGACATGGAACGCGTCCGGCGCCGGTGGACCTTCGTCCGCTTCGCCCTGTTCATCGGCGTGTGCGTGTCGCTCATCGTGGCGGTCGGGGTGCAGATCGCGCGGGTGAGCACGGGCGGCGGCTACCGGCTGGTGGCGATGTTCGACGACGTGTCCGGGCTGGTCGAGGGCGACCAGGTCAAGATCGCCGGGGCGCCCGTCGGGCAGGTGGACACGATCAGGGTCGTGGACGGGCGGGCGGAGGTGACCATGGAGGTGCGGGAGGCGGTCAGGGTGCCCGCCGACACCGAGGCCGCCGTACGCTGGCGCAACGCCGTCGGCCAGCGCGTGATCTACCTGCTGCCCGGCACCGCCCCCGGCCGGCTGCCGCCGGGCTCGCGCATCACCCGCACCTCCTCCGTGGTGGACATCGGCGAACTGGTCAGCGACCTAGGCCCGCTCACCCGCAGCCTGGACCCCGAGCAGATCAACCAGCTCCTGACCGCCGCCGCCAAGTCGCTCAAGGGCAACGACAGGAACATCCCGCGGCTGCTCGACAACGTCAACGCCATCACCACCACGCTCACCGAGCGCAAGAAGACCATCGAACAACTCCTGAAGGACTACGCCACCGTCACCGGCGTGGTCGCCAGGCGGGACAAGCAGATCGAGCGGCTCATCGACAACCTCGTCACGCTGTCGGAGGCGTTCGCCGACAACCGCGAGCTGGTGGACGACGCGCTGGTGGAGCTGTCGGCCACCTTCCACACCTCCAACGAGGTGCTCGGCAAGAACGCCGACGAGCTGGGCGGCCTGGTGGACAACCTGTCGGGGCTGACCGGCGGCATCAGGCGGCACGTGGGCGAGATCGACCGGACGGTCAGCACGTTCCAGCCCCTGTTCGCGCGGGCGTACTCCAGCGTCAACCGCGGCCACTACTTCATCACCGCGGTCCCCTGCGTGGCGCTGAACGCCGCGCCCTGCCCGTACGGGATGCAGACGCCGCCGCCGCTGCGCAACACCAGGATCCAGAGCGAGAAGGACCTGCGGAAGCTGCTGGTGGGCGAGTGAAGTCTTTCCGCGACAGAAACAAGCACGCCGTCGGGCTGGTGTCGCTGGCCACCCTCGCCGCGGTGCTCGTCGCCACGTTCCTGGTCGGCAACCTGGGGCTGCTGGAGGGCGGCTACACCGTGTCGGGCGTGTTCGTGGACTCGGGCGGCCTGCGGACCGGCAACGACGTCCGCGTCGCCGGGGTGCGGGTCGGCAAGGTCACCGAGGTACGCGCCGACTACGCCCAGGGCAACGTGGTCGTCACGTGGAGGGTGGACGACGGCGTCCGGCTCGGCCGCGCCACCCGGGCCGACATCACGCTGTCCAACCTGCTCGGCGGCCGGTACGTCAAGCTCACCGGCGCCGTCTCGGCCCCCTACCTCGACCAGCTCCCCGAGAGCCGGCGGCGCATCCCGGTACAGCGGACCGGCGTGCCCACGCTGATCAACGACGCCATCAAGGACGCGACCCGGCTGATCGAGCGGCTCGACACCGACGCCGTGGACGACCTGCTCACCGAGCTCGGCAAGATGGACACCTTCAAGCGCGGCCGCGTCACCCGGTTGCTGGACAACATCGGCGACCTGTCGGACACCATCAGCAGGAGCGAGCCGCAGGTCCAGCGGCTGCTCGACAACGGCACCAAGATCATGGACGTGCTGGAGAAGAAGGACCGGCAGCTCGGACGGCTCATCGACGCGGTCGAGGTGATGCTGAGCGAGCTGCGCAGACGCCGCAACGAGCTGCGTACGCTGCTCGGCGACGGCAGCGACCTGGTCCAGAGCACCACCCGGCTGATCACCGAGCACGAGGGCACGCTCGTCCAGGTCCTCGACGACAACGCCGCCATCACCACGCGGCTCAGCGGCAGCAACGAGCGGCTCAACTCGCTGCTCGCCTGGGCGGGGCCGACGTTCTCCGGGCTGTCCACGATGGGCGGGCAGGGGCCGTGGCTGGAGGCCATCGCCACGGGTCTGGGCCCGATCAATCCGGAGGTGCTGGCCGCGATCGCCAGGGACAGGAAGAGCGACAGATGAGACGGCTCGCGGTGGTGCTGCTGGTCTGGACGTTACTGGCCTCGGGATGCTCGGTGCTGGGGGCGGAGCCGTACCGGCTGGTGGCGATCTTCAACAAGGCGCCCTCCCTGTACGAGGAGGCGCGGGTGAAGGTGATGGGGCTGGACGCGGGCTACGTAGAACAGATCCAGATTTTTGGCGACAAGGTACGGGTTGAGCTGCGAGTCGATCGGAACGTGCCGTTACCCTCCGACGTCAAGGCCGTGGTCGCCCCGCAGAACACGCTCGGCGAGCGCAACGTCGTGCTCTACCCCCCGTGGAAGCCCGGCAAGCAGCGGATCCAGCCCGGGGCGACGATCCCGCTGGAGCGTACGGACCTGCCGGTGGAGATCGACGACGCACTCGACGCCTTCACCAAACTGACCGACGCGCTCGACGACGACAAGCTGGGCGACGTGGCCGGCGACCTGGCCGACGGCGTCAGGGGGCGCGGCAAGACGATCAACAACGCGATCGCCGACACCTCCGAGCTCACCGGCGTCCTGGCCAAGCAGGACCAGCAGCTCGTCGATCTGGCCAAAGGGCTGAACAAGCTGGCCACCAGCCTCAACAAGCGCGAGAGCCAGGTGACGGGCGCCATCGACGCCTTCTCCGAGGCCAGTGCGATCCTGGCGGACGAGCGGCGGCGGCTGCGCGGGTTCGTCTCGTCCATGGCCGGTTTCGTACGGCGCGGCGACGTGATCATCGAACAGTACGCCGAACGCCTCCCCCAGGCCGCCGGGACCCTGGCCGAGCTGGTGCTGACGGTCCGGGCCAACAGCGCCTCCATGGCGCGGGCGGTCAAGGGCGCGGCCGACTTCGCCGACGTGCTGATCGACTCCTGGGACCGCGAGCAGCACGTGCTGAAGATCCGCGTCGTGCTGAACGCGATGACCAGGGCGTGGCTGACGCCGCTGTTCGACGCCCTGAACCTGGGCGAGGTGCCGTGCCTGCCCGGCGGGCTGAGCAACTGCCCCTTCTCGCAGCGGGGAGGCGGGCGATGAGGTTGACGGCCGCTTTGGCGGCGCTGGCCCTCACCGCGTCCTGCTCCCTGCAGACGCTGGGCGCGACCGGCGGCGACCTGACGCTGAACGCGGTCTTCGACGACGTGCAGAGCCTGGTGGCGGGACACAGCGTGCAGATCTCCGACGTACGGGTGGGCACCGTCACCGGCATCGAGCTCCAGGGGTACCGGGCCAAGGTCACCATGTCGATCCAGTCCGCGCACCGGGTGCCCGAGGGCAGCACCGCCACCGTGGCCAAGACGTCCGTGCTGGGCGAGAACTACGTGCTGCTCAGCCCGCCGCCGGGCAAGGACCTGGCCACGGGGCCGTACCTGAAGAACGGCGCCACCATCTCCGACACCTCGGTCGAGCCGGACATCGAGCAGGTCACCGCCAGGGCCGGGC
Source organism: Nonomuraea insulae (assembly GCF_042656245.1). Lineage (NCBI taxonomy): Bacteria > Bacillati > Actinomycetota > Actinomycetes > Streptosporangiales > Streptosporangiaceae > Nonomuraea > Nonomuraea insulae. Next base: position 70,644 of record NZ_JBHSPA010000073.1, on the reverse strand, counting down.
CGCTCATCGAGGCGCTCGGCGCGCAGGACGTGAACGCCGTCCTCGACGCGGCCTCCACGGCGTTCGCCGGGCAGGGCGACGAGGTCAACAAGCTGATCAAGCAGACCGCGCAGGTCACCGACGCCTACGCGGCCGCCCGCCAGGACCTCGGCACCACGATCGACGCCCTGGCCAGGCTCGGGGACGACCTGGCCAAGGGCAGCGCAGAACTGGACCGGCTGCCGGGCACGCTCGCCTCGGCCACCGAACGGCTCGCCCACGGGCGCAAGCACGTCAAGAAGGCCATCGTCGCGCTGACCAGGCTGGCGAAGGAGGCCAACCTCACCGTCTATCCGCGCCACGCGGCGCGGCTGCGCACGCTGCTGCGCGAGCTGGCGGCGATCTCGTCGGCCATGCAGCGGGGCAAGGAGGACCTGAAGGCGCTGGTGGTCAAGCTCCAGAAGTTCATCGACGCGCCGCCGATCACGGTGAACGGGCAGGTGCTGATCTACGTCTGGCTGAAGGGCGTGCTGCCGTCCAAGCGTGCGGATCCCGTACGCGATCGGATCGAGGACTTCCGCCTGCTGCTGGAGCCGCCGCGATGAGAAACCGGATCTATCTGAACCTGGGGTTCTTCGTGCTGCTGGGGATCGTCATGACGGTCTGGGCGTTCAGCACGATCATCCGGCTGGACGCGATCGAGCGGCCCTACCGGGTGTCGGCCGAGTTCGTCTCCTCCCCCGGGCTGATTCGCGGGTTCGACGTGGCGTACCTGGGCGTCCGGATCGGCAAGATCGGCGATGTGCGGCTGGCGCCTGGCAAGATCGTCGTGGGCCTCGACATCGACAGGGAGATCCGGCTGCCGAAGGGCGTCACGGCCGAGGTGCGGCGCAGATCGGCCGTCGGGGAGCCGTACGTGGAGCTCTCCCCGCCCGCCGCCGGCGTCACCGGGGCCCGGCTCGCGGCCGGCGACACGATCCCGCTGGCCAGGACGACCGTGCCGCTGGACTACAAGAAGTTGTTCGAAGGGGTCGGCAAGCTGCTGAGCGCGGTGCCGCCCGAGGACGCCGACACCATCGTGCACGAACTGGCCGTCGCGCTGGACGGGCGGGCGCCCGCCATCAGGAACATCATCGACGACGCCCACTCCCTCACCGGCACCCTGGCCGACAACGCCGCCGTGCTCGACGACCTGTCCGTGCAGCTCACCCGGCTCACGCACACGCTGGCCGGCAGGCGGGGGGAGCTGGCCTCAGGGATCACGGACCTGAGCACGGTGACGGCGGCGCTGCGGGAGTCCCGTACGGATCTGAACGCCTTCCTCGACCAGGGGCCCGGCGTGTTCGCCCAGATCGACCAGGCCGTACGGACGTCCAGGCCGGGGTTCTCGTGCCTGCTGACGGCCCTGGGGCTGCCGCACGAGCCGGCGTTCTCGGCCGCCACCGAGCGGAACGTGCACCACCTGCTGAGCATCATCCCCACCGCGCTCTCCCTGGCCGACGACATCAGCGACCGGCGCGAAGGCACGGTGTACGGCAAGGCGGCGTTCGTCTTCAGCGTGCCCGGTGGGCCGACGCCCGCCGAGGAGTACGCGGGCGCCCTCGGCCCGCCCACCGTCCCCAAGCTTCGCGCCTGCCCCAACCGCGCCCCGGCCCCGGACACCTCCGATGACCCGTCCGACCGGCACCGGGACGTCGCCGCCCAACCGGACGATTCCGACCGCCCGGTGACGAAGGCGACGCGCACTCCCGCGCGGCAAACCCCGCGAGCCACCGAATCGCCGTCGGGCGTGGCCTCCACCCGGGCCGCGTCCGGTACCCCGATGAACACCGTCCCGCTGATTGCCGCGATTTTCCTCGCCGTGGTGGCGAGTGGTGGCATCGTGGGCTGGATCGCGGCGGGCCGGGCCGCCCGCCGCCGTGAGGAGCCGACATGAGCACCAGGCACGACCTGGCCGAGCAGGCCCACCCCGACACCCCACCCCCCGCCACCGAACCCCCCACCGACCCCACCCCACCGGCAGCCGCCGAACCCCCCACCGACCCCACCCCACCGGCAGCCGCATCCGGCGCCGCAGTTCCCGATGGGGATGCCGGAGGCGGCGCGGACAAGGACCCCGCGACGGAGGTGGAGTCCGGTGCGGGCACCGGCTCTGGAGGCGAGACGTCCAGGGGCGGGCGGTTCACGCGGGCCAAGGTCCTCGGCGCGCTGGGCGCGATGCTGGTGGCCGCGATCGCCGCCACCGCCGTCCTGCAGTGGGTCTCCGCCGCCCAGGCCCAGGACGCCCGCGCCGCGCTGGAGGCCGAGCGGTCCCTGCGCCTGGAGGTGTCGGGCGCGGCGAGCGCGTTCAGCCGGGCGCTGCTCAGCTACGACTACAAGGACCTCCAGACCACCCGCTCCACCCTGGCGGCCCAGGCCACGGGCGACTTCCTGGCCACCTACGACACCGCGTTCGGCGGCGCGATGGCGCAGGTGATCGTCAAACTCGAGGCCGTCTCGCAGGCCACCGTGCGCGAGGTGTACCTGTCCGACGTGGACGAGGCCACCGCCCACGCCATCGTCGTCGTCGATCAGCAGGTGAACACTTCCGAGGCGATCCGCTCCGTCACGGATTCCCACCTTAAGATCAGCCTTGTGAAGGAGAAGGGGAGCTGGAAGATCAATGACGTGACCGTGCTCGGCGCGGCCTCGGAAGACCAGTACAACCTCGACGGCGACAAGAAGAAGGATTGACGATCGGCCCTTTAGCGATGGGCGGCCACCCCGACGAGGTGCGCGCGCCGGACGACTGGCTCACCGAGGTGGAGCGGGAGCGGGCGGCCCACTTCATGTTCGAGCAGGACCGGGTCTGCTTCATCGCGGCCCACCTCCTCATCAGGATCTGCGCCGCCGCCGTGCTCGACGCCGACCCCCGGGAGCTGACGCTGCTGCAATACTGCGACCTGCACGGGCTCGGGCACGGCAGGCCGTACCTTGAACAGGCCCCCGATCTGGGCGTGAGCTTCAGCCACACGCGCGGCTACGTCTGCGCGGCGGCCGGGCCCGGCAAGGTCGGGGTGGACGCCGAGCACGTACGGCCAGGTCCTCTCGACAAGATGCTGGCCGACCGCGTGCTCACCCCGCGCGAACGTGCTCTGGTCACCGGCAACGACGAGCTGATCAGGCACTGGACCCGCAAGGAGGCGCTGATCAAGCGCGGCGAGCTGACCCTCGACAAGCTCGGCGCGGGAGGCGACGACCTGACGGGACGTCACCTGCTGGAATGGAGCACAGGACCGGACATCAGGGTCGCGATCGTCACCGACGCGCCCGCCAGGAGGGTGGCCATCCCGGAGGTCAGCGGCGGCGGGTCGGAGTGGGGTCGAGGAAGACCTGCATGACCCCGGGGAAACACTCCCGCAGCCGCCGGTCCACCTCCTCGCAGGCGATCTCCACCCCGGCCGCGCTGAACTCGTCCCTGAAGTCGATCTTCGCGGCGACCAGGATGTGGCCCGGCCCGATCATCATGGTGAGGAGCTCGACCACGTCCTGCACCTCGGGCTGGGCCGTCAGCACTGCGCGGATGCCGGTCTCGATGCCCTGGGGCGCGGCCTGGCCGATGAGCAGCGACAGGTTCGACTGGATCAGGATGAGGGCGACGACCACCAGGAGCAGGCCGATCGCGACGGAGGCGGCCCCGTCCCAGAGCGCCGAGCCGGTGAGCTGCGAGCCGAGCAGCCCGGCGGCGGCGATCAGCAGTCCGACGAGGGCGGCGGCGTCCTCGAACAACACGGCCTTCAGCGGGGTGTCGGAGGTGAGCCGCACCAGGCGGAACGGGTTGACGTCGTATCGCGCCGCCTCGGCCCGCAACTGGGAGAACGCTTTCGAGAACGACACGCCCTCGATCACGAACGAGACCGCCAGCACGACGTAGGACGGGGTGAGGTTCGACAACTCCTCGCCGTGGCTGATCTCGTGCAGGCCGTGCGTGATGGAGAACCCGGCCCCGCCCACCAGGGTCGCCACCGCCGCCATCATCGCCCAGAGGAAGCCCGCCTTCCCGTACCCGAACGGATGACGCCGGTCGGCGGGCTTGCCCGAGCGGCGCACCGCCACCAGCAGCAGGATCTCGGTCACGGTGTCGGCGGCGGAGTGGGCCGCCTCCGACAACATGGCCGCCGAGCCGCTGATGAGGCCGGCGACGAGCTTGGCCAGCGCGATGGTGAGGTTCGCCGCTCCGGCCACGAGCACGGTGCCCAGGCTCTCCCCCGACTTCTCCTCCATAGCGCTCCACGATACGTGCGCTAGATTGGGGATCTTGGCTGCTCCCCTCCCTGAGGAAAGGGATTCCTGCTTCACCGCCAACCGCCCGCCCAGGAAAGGAGCCCCTGTTGAGGTCTTACATCAGCTCCACAGGCGTTTCACCTCTCCGCCAGCCCGGCGGCGAGGATGTTCCGCGCGGCGTTGACGTCCCGGTCATGGACCACGCCGCAGGCACAGGCCCACTCCCGCACCTGCAACGGCAGCTTCCCCCGCAGGGCGCCGCAGGCCGAGCACAGTTTGGAGGAGGGGAACCAGCGATCTATGATCACCAACTCCCGGCCGTACCAAACAGCCTTGTACGCCAGCATGCTCCGCAGTTCGCGCCATGCGGCGTCGGCGATGGCGCGGGCCAGCGAGCGGTTCTTGATCAGATTGCGGACGGGCAGGTCTTCCACGGCGATCACTTGGTTCTCGCGAACAAGCCGGGTGCTGACCTTGTGCAGATGATCGCGCCGACGGTCGGCGATCCGGGCGTAGACCTTCGCGACTTTCAGCCGGGCCTTGGCCCGGTTCGCGCCGTCCGGCTGCTTGCGGGCCAGCGCCCGCTGGGCTCTGGCCAGCTTACGGCGGTCGGCCCGCTCATGCCGGGGGTTGGCGATCGTCTCCCCGGTGGACAGCGTCGCCAGGGCGGTCAGACCTGCATCCACCCCGACTATCCGCTCGACCGGCGGCAGCGGGGCAATGCGTTCCTCGACCAGGATCGACACGAACCAGCGCCCGGCCGCGTCCTTGGACACGGTGACCGTGGACGGCTGCGCGCCCTCCGGCAGCGGCCGCGACCACACGATGGCCAGCGGCGCGTCCATCCTGGCCAGCGTCAGCCGCCCGTCCCGCCAGCGGAACGCCGAGCGGGTGTACTCCGCCGACAGCCGCGATCTCTTGCGGGACTTGAACACCGGATAGCGGGCTCGTTTGGCGAAGAAGTTCGCGAAGGCGACCTGCAGATGGCGCAGCGCCTGCTGCAACGGCACCGACGACACCTCCGCCAGGAAGGTCAACTCGCTGTCGCGTTTCCACGCCGTCAGCGCCGCCGAGGATTCCGCGTAGGAGACCCGCCGCCCCTCCCGGTAGGCGCGAGTGCGCTCCTGCAACGCCCTGTTGTAGACCAGTCGCACACAACCGAACGTCCGGGCCAGCTCAGCGGCTTGCTCGGGGGTTGGGTAGAAGCGGTACTTGTAGGCCCGCTTCACGATCTGCGCCACAACTCAAATCTTAGTACACGATCAGTAACGCTGCGTACACATGTTCGATCCTGTCGCACCGTTCCGCGTTTCCTCTCCGCCCTGAAGAATGGGGTTTCCACGCTTGAGGAGATTCGATGAGCGCGCCTCGCTGGCTTTCATCCGCCGAACAGCGTGCCTGGCGTACACACCTGGCGCTGCACAAGCTGCTCATGCACCGGCTCGACCGCGAGCTGCAGGAGCACTCACTCTCGTTGAACGACTACGAGATCCTCGTCAACCTCTCCGAGAGCCCGGAACGGCGCATGCGGATGAGCGACCTGGCGGACGCGACGATCCAGTCGCGCAGCCGGTTGTCGCACCAGATCTCCCGCATGGAGGCCAAGGGCCTGGTGACCAGGGAGGACTGCTGGGACGATCGGCGGGGCACGTTCGCGGTGCTGACCGACGAGGGGTGGGAGACCATTCAGCGGGTGGCGCCGCACCACGTGGGTGGCGTGCGCGAGCACTTCGTCGACCTGCTCACCGACGATCAGCTTGAGGCGATCGAGGAGGCGTACGCGCCGATCGTGGAGCACCTGAAGAAGCTGCGCTGACATCTCGTGGAGCAGCTGAAGAAGCCGCACTGACTTTCTCGTGGGACAGCTGAAGAAGGCGCGCTGACATCCAACCGATATCCGCGACGCCCCACGCGCGTTCCAGCCGGTGGATACGATCCGGTCATGCTCAGAAGGTTACTGATCGTGGCGGTCCTCGCTCTGGCCTCGGCGTGCTCGTCGGGTGGTGGCGGGGCCGAGTTGCCCGCAGGGCCCGACCTGATGAAGAAGGCCTCGGAGGCCATGAAGGCCGTCAAGTCGGCCGGCTTCTCGATCGCGACCGAGGGCAAGCCGCAGGTGCCGGTCAAGAAGGCCGACGGCCGGCTCACGGCGCAGGGCGACGCCGACGGCACCATCACACTTGAGGTGCTGGGCACCCTGCAGGAGGTCACGTTCACCTTGATCGGTGACACCGTGCACTTCAAGGGGCCGACGGGCGGCTTCCAGAAGATGACGCGCGCCCAGCTCGCGCAGTTCTACGACCCGTCGGTGATCCTCGAACCCACCAAGGGCATCGCGCAGCTCCTCGCCACGGCCACCGATCCCAAGGTGGAGGGCGTGGAGAGCGGCTCCTACCGGGTCGCCACGACCTTCCCCGGCGACGTCGTCGGCCGGATCGTCCCCGGTGTCACGCAGGGCGTGAACGGCAAGGTCTGGCTCGACCAGGCCAGCAGCCGCCTCACCAAGGCCAGCCTGCCGTTGAAGGACGGCACGGTGACGGTGACGTTCAGCGACTACGACGCGCCCATCACGATCACGCCGCCTCCCGCCACGTGAGGCGCGCCCGCCGGGTGGTGCTCGGCGCGGGCGGCGCAGTGGTGCTGCTGGCCGCGCTGGACGCGTACGTGGTGGTGACGGTCCTGATCGACATCGCCGAGGACGTGGACATCCCGCTCAACCACCTCGAACGCGCGACGCCGATCGTCACGGGCTTCCTGCTCGGGTACGTGGCCGCGATGCCGCTGCTCGGCCAGCTCTCCGACCGGTACGGGCGGCGCCCCCTCATCCACGCCTGCCTGGCCGCCTTCGCGCTCGGCTCCATCCTGACCGCGCTGGCCTCCGGCGAGGTCATGGTGGTGGCCGGGCGTACCGTGCAGGGCGTGGCCGGGGGCGCGCTGCTGCCGATCACCATGGCCCTCATCGGGGACCTGTGGGAGGAGCGGGAGCGGCCGGTGGCCCTCGGGGCCGTGGGGGCGGCGCAGGAACTGGGCAGCGCGCTCGGGCCGCTGTACGGCGGGGTGCTGGCGCTGGTGCCGAGCACGGTGGTGGCGGGGGTGGAGCTGGGGGGATGGCATGCCATCTTCTGGATCAACGTTCCCCTCGCCGCCCTGGCCGCCGTCGCCGTCCACCTTACGATCCCGCCCCGATCCCCCGCACCCACCACCTCCACACGCGCCTCCGAGACCGCACCCACCATCTCCGCAAGCTCCTCCGAGACCGTGCCCGCCTCCGGAACGGCACCTCGCACGGCGGACACCAGCAAGGGCGCGGGCGATTCCGAAGCCGCCCTCCCTGAGCCGGGGACCGCATCGGCGCGCCCCCTCGGCACGAACGCGACGCCGTCGGCCTCCACGGACCTGCGGGCGGCAGGCCGAGCGGACGAACCGGCAGGTCCGACAGGACCCACGAGTGGTCCGACAGGACCGGCGAGTGAGCTGGCAAGGCGAGCGGATGAACCGGCAGGACCGGCCAGTGAGCTGGCAAGGCGAGCAGGCGAACCGGCAGGGCAGGCGGGCGAACCAGTAGCCGGGCGGGTGGACGTGGTCGGCGGGGTGTTGCTGGCGCTCGCGCTCGGTCTCCTGGTCGTGGGCCTGTACAACCCCGACCCCGCCCGCGCCGTACTCCCGCCCTGGGGCCTGCCCGTGCTCGCGGCGGGCGCGGTGGCGGCGGCGGGATTCGTGTGGTGGGAGATCCGCTCACCCGTCCGCCTCCTCGACCTCACCGGCACCCGCAAGGGCCCCCTGCTCGCCACCCTGGCCGTCAGTTTCCTGGCCGGGGCCGCGCTCCTCGTCACCATGGTGTTCGTCCAGTTCACCGCCCAGACCCTGCTCGGCGAGGACGCGCTGGGAGCGTCGCTGGTCCTGGCCAGGTTCCTGGCCGCCCTGACCGCCGGCGCCCTGGCCGGCGGGTTGCTGGCCCGCAGGCTGGGCGATCGGACGGTGGCGGTGGCGGGCATGGTGCTGGCCGCGGCGGGTTACTGGCTGATGAGCCGGTGGCCGCTGGACCTGGCCGGCGCGGGCCTCGTGGTGGACCTGGACCTGGTCGTCGCCGGTCTGGGCCTCGGCCTGGTGATCGCCCCGGTGTCGTCGGCGGTGCTGCGCGTGAGCACGGCGGCCCAGCACGGCGTGGCGTCGGCGGCGGTCGTGGTGGCCAGGATGATGGGCATGCTGGTGGGTATCGCCGCCGTGTCGGCGTGGGGGTTCTACCGGTTCCAGTCGCTGACCGCCCACCTGGACACGCCGCTCCCGTTCGGCGTGGACCCGGAGACGTACCAGCGCAGGCTGGCCGACTACACCGAGAAGGTGCAGGCGGCGCTGCACACCGAGTACACCGAGATGTTCCTCGTCACGGCGTTCATCTGCCTGCTCGGGGCGGCCGTCGCCACGCTCATGCCGGCCCGCCCGCGCGGGTAGCCCACCAGACCGTCGCCACACTCATACCGGCCCGCCCCCGCGGGTAGCCCACCAGGCCGACCGGCGGGGGCGGCCGCCGGTCGGTCTCTCAGCTCATGAGCACGGTCACGGTGAGAGGCGGTGCAGGTCGCGGGGGAAGGCCGTGATCTGGCGGATGTTGGCGGCGCCCGTCAGCCGCGCCGTCCACCGCTCCAGCCCCAGCGCGAACCCCCCGTGCGGCGGCATACCGTACCGGAACGCCTGCAAATACCCCTCGTACGCCTCCGTCTGACCGTCCAGCGCCCGCACGTAGTCCTCGTACCGATGCAGCCGCTGCCCGCCGGTGACGAGCTCCAGCCCCCGGAACAGCAGGTCGAACCCGTTGGAGTACCCCGGCCGCGCCGGGTCGGGATGGGTGTAGAAGGGCCGTTTGGACATCGGATACCCGGTTACGAACAGGAACTCCGACCCGTGCTCCCGCTCGGCCCACTCCGACAACCACCGCTCCTGCGCGGGCGACAGGTCGGGCTCGGACGACGAGGTGAGCCGCTGCGCCTCGGTGAAGTGGATGGCCGGAATCTCGTCGGGCACCGTGGGCGGCACGACGCCGAGCAGGTCGAGCGCGGAGACGGCGCGCAGGCGTACCGACTCCAGCATGCCCGCCACCGCCTCCCGCAGCACCGCCATCACGTCGCGGTGGTCACGGATGAAGCCCAGCTCGGCGTCGAGGCTCGTGTACTGGGCCAGATGCCGCACCGTGTCGTGCGGCTCGGCGCGGAAGACGGGCCCGACCTCGTAGACCCGCTCGAACACCCCGACGAGAGCCTGCTTGTAAAACTGCGGCGACTGCGCCAGGTAGGCGGGCCGGCCGAAGTAGTCGATGCCGAAGACGTTCGCGCCCGACTCGGTGGCCGAGCCGACGATCTTCGGGGTGTGGGTCTCGGTGAACCCGAGCCGGTCGAGCGTCTCGCGGAACCCGGCCACGCTCGCGGCCGAGATCTCCAGCGGCGCCCGCAGCAGCGGATGCCGCAGCGCGACGGGCGCGTGGTCGAGCACGGTCGGCAGCGATGCCCCGACCACGGGCCGATACAGGTCGAACGGCGGCGCCACGCACGGCTCCGCCAGGACCTCGACCTCCGGAGAGACCAGTTCGTAGCCGCCGGGGGCCTGCGGGCTGACGGCCACGGTGCCGGTGACCTCGACGACGCTCTCCTCAGGAGGCAGGTCGTGCGCGGTCACCGCCTGGGCCAGCCCGGAACGGTCCCTGACGACGAGGAAGGACACGGATTTGAGTTGCCGGCGGCGATGGACCCAGCCGGCGATCGTCACTCGTTTCCCGGCGTGCTCCGCGAGCTCCGCCGACAAGACACGAGAGATCATTACAGCTCCTCACAAGGAATTGCATGACCCCCTTGGAAGTGCGGGGGAGAAGAGGAAACTCCCGGTGCCACCGCACTTTCGCCGCCCCAGCAGAGAGGGCGGCCTCCACGACCCGATGACGGGGGTCAGACCGGCGGGGCATTTCCTCCCCGCACTCGGGAGTGTCTTCACCAGCGGGGCACGGGGCCGCCTTCACAGCTGCCGGCGGCTCTCTGGGCCCGTGCGGACCCGCTGGCTACTCGTCTCCGTCTACGCGTTGCCGAAGATCCTACCTGGTGTTCTTGGCGCGCTTCTCCCGGATTTTCATCGTCACGTCGATCGGCGACCCGGCGAAGCCGAACTCCTCCCGGATGCGCCGCTCGATGAAGCGCCGGTAGGTGTCCTCCAGCCACCCGGAGGTGAACAGCACGAACTTGGGCGGCTCGACCGACGCCTGCGTGGCGAAGAGGATCTTCGGCTGCTTGCCGCCCCGCACCGGCGGCGGCGTCTTCTGCACCAGCTCGGTCAGGAATGCGTTGAGCCTGGCCGTCGGCACCCGGGTGGACCAGGAGTCGAGCGCCTTCTCCAGCGCGGGGACGAGCCGTTCGAGGTGCCGGCCCGTCTTGGCGGAGACGTTGACGCGCAGCGCCCACGGCGTGCGTACGAGCTGCCGGTCGATCTCCTTCTCCAGGTAGTAGCGCCGGTCCTCGTCGACCAGGTCCCACTTGTTGAAGGCCACCACCATGGCCCGCCCCGACTCGATGACCAGGCTGATGATGCGCAGGTCCTGCTCGGTGAGCGGCTCGCTGGCGTCGATCAGCACGACCGCCACCTCGGTGCGTTCCAGCGCGGCCCTGGTGCGCATGGCGGCGTAGAAGTCGGCGCCCTGCAGCTCGCGGTCACGCCGCCGGATGCCTGCCGTGTCGACGAAGCGCCAGGTGCGCCCGCCCAGCTCGACCAGCTCGTCCACCGGGTCACGTGTGGTGCCCGCCATGGGGTCGACGAGCACTCGCTCCTCCCCGGCCAGCTTGTTGAGCATGGAGGACTTGCCGACGTTGGGCTTGCCGAGCAGCGCGACGCGGGCGGGCCCGCGCTCGGCGTCGAAGGTGACCTGCGGCGTCTCGGGCAGCGCGTCGAGCACGATGTCGAGCAGGTCGCCGCTGGAGCGGCCGTGCAGGGCGGAGACGGGGTACGGCTCCCCCAGCCCGAGCGACCACAGCGCGGCGGCCTCCATCTCCAGCTGCTGGTTGTCGACCTTGTTGGCGGCCAGGATGACCGGCTTGCCGGACTGGCGCAGCACGGAGCCCACGATCTCGTCGGCGTCGGTGGCGCCCACGGTCGCGTCCACGACGAACACGATCGCGTCGGCCAGCTCGGCGGCCACCTGGGCCTGCTCGGCGATGCGCAGGTTCATGCCGGTGGCCTCGGGATCCCAGCCGCCGGTGTCGACCACGGTGAAGCGGCGGCCGCGCCAGTTGGCGTCGTAGGTGACGCGGTCGCGGGTGACCCCGGGCACGTCTTCCACGACGGCCTCGCGGCGGCCGATGATGCGGTTGACCAGTGTGGACTTGCCGACGTTCGGCCGTCCGACGATGGCGACGACCGGTACCGGCGCGCCGTGCTCGTGCTCACTGATCTCAAGGTCCTCGAGGTCAGCCTCGACCCAATCCCCCGTTGTCACGATATTTCGTCCTTTGTGAGTACCGCACCTGAAGCTCAGGTGCGCTCTTTGACCAATCTCAGCACCTCTCCGATGACCTCTTCCAAGGTCAGCGGGGTGGTGTCGAGCTCGACGGCGCCAGCCGCCATCGAGAGTGGGTCCGTCTTACGTGTCGAGTCCAGCTTGTCACGCCGGGCCATGGCCTCCTGGTGCGCCTGCGCCGTGGTGCCGGCCACCTCGGCGCTGCGCCGCCTGGCGCGCGCCTCGGGGCTGGCCGTCAGGTAGATCTTGACGGCGGCCTCCGGCCAGACGACCGTACCGATGTCGCGGCCCTCGACCACGATGTCACCGGCGCCGATGATCTCCCGCTGCAGCGCGACCAGGCGCACGCGCACCTCGGGCACGGCGGCGACGGCGGAGACCGAGCCCGTGACGTCGCTCTCCCTGATCGGCCCGGCCACGTCCACGCCGTCCACGTGGATGGCGGGGCCGTCGGGGTCGGTGCCCGAGACCAGGACCGGCTCGCCGCAGCGGGCCGCGACCGCGGCAGGATCGGCCAGGTCGACGCCCTGCCCGAGCATCCACCAGGTCATCGCGCGATACATCGCCCCGGTGTCGAGGTAACGCAGGCCCAGCGCACGGGCGACTCCGCGCGACACGCTCGACTTACCCGACCCCGAAGGGCCGTCCATGGCGACGACCAGACCGGTCACGGCCTCTCCTTCTTCACGTTTGCCCAACCTGAGAAGGCTACCGCCTCCGGCTCAGTCGGCGATCCAGCTTCCGTGGAAGCCGAGCGGCACGCGGGCGGGCAGGTGCACGGTGGCGACCGGATCGCCGGTGAAGTCCTGCGCGGAAAGGATCACCAGATCGGCCGCCCCTCGGGCCGGGTTGTTCACGTACGTGATCACGTATCCGTCGTCCTCGGCCTCCCCCGAGCCGACGAAGACGGGCTCGCCCACGTACGCCTCGCGCCCGAACCGCCGCGACTCCTGCGTGCCCCGCTCCAGGTCGTGCTTGATGAGCGTGTTGTCGAACGCCTCGTCGGGCAGGTCCTCCATCTCGGTCTCGGCCGGGCGGAGCAGGCCGTACAGGTCGCGGGCGGCGGCGGTGTAGCCGTAGCGGTAGGGGCGGCCGGTGCGGCGCTCGTCCATGCGCGGGAACTCCTGCGTGCGGTCGTCGAGCCGGGTCACCCGGACCCGCCCGCTGCCCGGGTCGATCCGCCACCGGTCGAGCGCCGGGGCGCCGCCCAGGTCGAGCCGGGCGTCCACGAACCCCTTGGGGTAGCTGACCACGTCCACGACCACCTGGTCGCCGTCGTCGTAGGCGTTGAGCGTGTGGAAGACCCAGCACGGCGGGACCTCCACCCACCGCACGTCGCCGGTCTCGCGCGACATGAGCCCGACGCGGGCGCCGTGGGCCTCGTTCCACGCGTACGGCAGCGAGTGCCCCGCCTCGGCGTGGGCCAGGCTGAAGGTGACCGGCAGGTCGTAGATCACGACGTACCGCTCGGTGATGGCGAAGTCGTGCACCATCGGCGAGTCGTCGATCGGGATGTTCCTGACCTGCGACACCACGCCCTTGGGGTCGAGGACGAGGTGCTGGTGATGGTCCCAGCCGAAGTAGTAGGCCAGCGCGTGCAACTCGCCGCTGACCGGGTCGAGGTGGGTGTGCGCGGCGAACCCGCCGGGCAGCCCGCCCTGGAAGTCGCAGGAGCCGATGGTGTCGAGCTCGTAGCCCAGTTCGTACGGCAGCGCCCCCGCCTCCACCGTCGCGAACGTGCGCCCCGCCAGCCCGATGACGTGCGTGTTGGCCGCGAAGTCCATCCCCTCGTGCACGGGCCCCGGCCGGGCGGGCTCGCCGAGCCGCTCGGCGACGCGGGCGCTGCGGACCCAGCGGTTGCGGTACCACTCGGCGCGCCCCTCGCGCAGCCGCACGCCGTGCACCATGCCCTCGCCGAGGAACAGGTGACTGGCACTGGGATCGTCGAGGCTGAGCGGGTTGGGCCCGTTACGCAGGTAGCGGCCGTTGAGCTCGGCCGGGATGCGGCCGGTGACCTCGAGGTCGAAGGCGGTGACCTCCTCGGTCACCGGGGCGAATCCGTTCTCGTAGGGCGTGGTGGTCATGGGATGTCCCTCCCGTCGTGTGCCAGGAATGGCGTCAGCACCGAGGTGCAGAGCAGCTGGTAGCGCTGCCCTGCCTCCTCTTCCTCAAAGAAGCCCGAAATTTCAAGACTTACGGCCCCGTGTACGGCCATCCACAACATGTCGGCGATCTCCGCGGCCTCCGCCCCGCGCAGCAGGCCGGCCGCCAGGCAGTCGGCCACGCCGTTCACCAGCAGCTCGAAGGTCCGCTTGGCGATCTGCGTCGCCTCGGGCTCGGGCTTGAACCCGGACATCGCCCCCTGGAACATGACCCGGTAGTAGTCGGGCTCGCTCAGGGCGTACTCCCGGTAGACCGCGAGTCCCTCGTGCAGCCGCGCGATCTTGTCGTCGTTCGGCGGCACTTCGAGCAGCCGCCGCTCGAACCTGGCGAACCCCTCCAGCCAGAGCGCCTCGCTGAGCCCGTCCTTGCCGCCGAAGAGCGTGTAGATCACCTTGGTCGAGCAGCCCACCTCGCCGGAGATCCGCCGTACGGTGAGCGCCGCCGGCCCCTCGGCGATGAGAAGCCGCTTGGCCGCGTCGAGGATTGCCGCCCTGACGACGCCCTGCCCTTCCCGCTGAGCCTGCTTGTACGCGGATACCGTCATGTGGGTAACGCCGTTTCTTTAGAGAAACACTGTTACCCACCTTTGTACGCCACCCCGCCAGACCCGTCAACGCCCACGGGAGGACTAAGGCCGCCGTGTCCGGTAAGTGACACAATGTGAAGAACGGAGCCCGGGTCACCGTAGTCGTGGCCAGCAGGAACCGGGTACGAGCGCTGACCCGCTCGCTCCCCCTGCACCCGCGCCCGGTGATCCTCGTGGACAACGGCTCCTCCGACGGGACCGCCGGGTTCGTCCGCCGCCACTTCCCGGACGTCCACGTGGTGGAGGCGGGCAGGAACCTCGGCGCGCCCGCGCGCAACATCGGCGTCCAGATCGCCGAGACGCCTTACGTGGCCTTCGCCGACGACGACTCCTGGTGGGCGCCGGGAGCCCTGGAGCGGGCCGCCGACGTGCTGGACGCCCATCCGCGCCTCGCGGTGCTGGGCGCGCGCGTGCTGGTGGGCCAGGAGGAGCGGCTGGACGCGGTGTCGGAGCTGATGCGCGACTCGCCGCTCGGCGTCGAGCCGGACCTGCCGGGGCCCAGCGTGCTGGGGTTCCTGGCCTGCGGGGCGGTGGTGCGCACGGAGGCGTTCCTGGCTGCCGGCGGGTTCGACGACGTGATCTTCCTCTTCGGCGAGGAGGAGCGGCTGGCCGTGGACCTGGCCGCGCAGGGCTGGGGGCTGGCGTACGTGGACGACGTCGTGGCCCACCACCATCCCTCGCCCGCCAAGGACTCGCGCGGCAGGCAGGCGCTGGCCGCCCGCAACGCCGTGCTGACGGCGGTGCTGCGCCGGCCGTGGCGGGTGGTGGCGCGGCGCTCCTTCGACGCGCTGCGCGGCGGGGCCGCGGGCCGTAAGGGGCTGCGTACGGCCGTGCGCCGGTTGCCGCGGGCACTGGCCGAGCGGCACGCGCTGCCGGTCTCGGTGGAGCGGGCGCGCCGCACGCTGGAGCGTACCGGCGGCTGACCCGCGGGCGGACGGCGGGCGGGGCCGGAGCCCCGCCCGCGGCTCATGCGAGCCCGGCCGTCAGCGCGAACGCCCACACGGGCACGAGACCCCGCTTGAGCAGCCGGTACGTCTGTATCGGGCTGCTGCTGACCGTCTCCTTGTAGACGACGGCCGCCCGCCCCTTCAGGTACCACCTGCGCGGGCTGTCGTCCCGCCGGGTGAACTGGATGACCGCGTCGTTCCGCCCCAGGCTGACGGGCTGATGTACGTATCCGAAC
This sequence comes from Nonomuraea insulae, assembly GCF_042656245.1. Classification (NCBI taxonomy): domain Bacteria; kingdom Bacillati; phylum Actinomycetota; class Actinomycetes; order Streptosporangiales; family Streptosporangiaceae; genus Nonomuraea; species Nonomuraea insulae. The sequence goes on along the minus strand of NZ_JBHSPA010000073.1, from coordinate 54,981 downwards.
CTGAACGGCTTCGGCGCCTTCCCGTGCAGCGTGGCGGCCAGCGAATCGGCCGCGTGCAGCCCGGTCGGGATGCCTCCCTGGCAGGTGCCGTGCAGGACGCCGAACCGCTGGCTGACCGCGGCGGCGTCGCCGACCGCGTACACGTCGGGGTGGGAGACCGAACGCAGCGCCGCGTCGACCACGATCCGGTCACGGGCGTCCACGCTCAGCCCGGACCCGGCCGCCACGGGCAGGCCCCTGGTGCCGGTGGTCCAGAGCGTGGCGTCGGAGTGGATCAGCTCGCCGTCGCCCAGCTCGACGCCGTCGGGCAGGACCTTGGTGATGTCCGCGCCGGCGCGCACCTCGACGCCGAGCCGCTCCAGCGCCCCGTCCAGGTACGCGCGGGCGCCCCGCCCCATCATCGACCCCGGCCGCCCCCTGGTCAGCAGGACGACGCGCAGGTGCGGGCGGGTCTCGGCCAGCTCGGTGGCCGACTCGACCCCGGTGAGGCCGCCTCCTGCCACGACCACCGTTCCCTCGGTCAGCGTGTCGAGGTGCCGGGAGAGCCGTACGGCCTCCGCGTGGCCGTCGTAGGTGTAGGCGTGCTCCGCGACACCGGGCACCGAGGCGTCGGTGACGGTGCCGAGGGCGTAGATCAGCTTGTCGTACCCGAGCTCGCGGCCGCCGTCGAGCCGCACCCGCTGGGATTCGAGGTCGAGGCCGGCCACCCGGCCCACTTCGAGCTCGACGCCGCTGCCCGCGAGCACGTCGGCCAGCTCGTGGTCCTCCAGCCGCTCTCCCGCCGCCGTCTGGTGCAGGCGCAGCCGCTCGGTGAACCTCGGTGAGGCGTTCACCAGCGTGACCTTGCCGCCGATGCGCCGGGTCTGGCGGGCGACCCTGATGGCCGCCACTACGCCGGTGTAACCTCCGCCGAGTACCAGGATGTCAGTCATTGTCGGTACCTCCTCGATTCGTCCTTGAAGACGGATCGAGGAAGCACGAACGTGACATCCCGCGCGTGCCAAAAAATTACGGCAGGTCAGCCACCCGGAAGCCTAGGGAACCTGCCAGCCCCGTTCGCGCAGGGCCTCGGTGAGCGAGGTGGCCGTGTCGGGCCGCACCGACAGCTCGGCGATGCCCAGGGGCAGGCCGGGAGCGTGCTCCAGGCGTACGTCCTCGACGTTGACCCCCACCTCGTCGCACACCTGGAACAGGCGGGCGAGCTGCCCGGGGCGGTCGCCGATGACCACCTGGACGACGTCGTAGTCGGAGGCAGGGCCGCCGTGCTTGCCCGGAATGCGGTCGTGGCCCACCACGCCGCGCTTGAGCAGCTGGGTGAGCTCGCCGGTGGCGGTGCCGTCGCCGTCGGCCATGGACCGCAACGCGCTCGCGGCGTCGGCCAGGTCGTTGGCCACGGCCTCCAGCACCTCGGCGACCGGGGAGGCGTTGCCGGACAGGATGCCCAGCCACATCCCCGGGTCGCTGCCCGCGATCCGCGTCACGTCACGCACACCCTGCCCGGCCAGCCCGAGCGCCACGTCGGTGGCGTCGGCCAGGCGGGCGGCCACGGCGGAGGCGGCCACGTGGGGCGCGTGGGAGACCACGGCCACCGCGCGGTCGTGGTCGATCGCGCTCACCTCGACCGCGTTGGCCCCGCACAGCTCGATCATCCGCAGGACGGCCGCCTTCGCCTCCGGGTCGGCCTCCTCGGTGGGGCAGAGCGCCCACGGCCGCCCGAGGAACAGATCCTCCCTGGCGGCCCCCGGCCCCGACTTCTCCCGCCCGGCCAGCGGATGGGAGGCGACGTAGGTGGCCAGGTCGCAGCCGAGCTGCGCGGCCCGGTGGATGGGCTCGGCCTTGACGCTGGCGACGTCGGTGTAGAAGCGGGCCGCGCCGATGCGCTGCAACTCCAGCAGCTCGGAGGCCACGTACGCCGGGGGCACCGCGATGATCGCGAGGTCCGCCCGCTCGGTTGCGGGCGGCTCGGTGGCCTGCCACTCCTCGCCCGCGCCGAGCTCCCGTGCCAGCCGTACGGCTCCCGGGTCGCGGTCGGCGAGCAGCACGCGCACACCCCGTTTACGCAGCGCCAGCGCCGCGGAGGTGCCGATGAGACCGGTGCCGACGACCAGCACGGTACGAAGTTCCATCTCGATGTCCTGATTTATCGGGCTAAACGGGTCATTGGAAGTGTTGCGCGGCCGACTTGCCGGTCGCTCTATTGGGCTATGTCCTGCCGCAGTGCCACCGCACCACGCAGGTAGACGTGCTGGATCTCGGCCCGCGGGCGATCGGTCTCCACGTGGGCCATCAAGCGTACGACGTGGGGCAGCGCGCCCGGCACGTCGATCTCGGAGCAGCAGATCAGCGGCACCTCGTGGAAGCCCAGCTTGCGCGCCGCGAGCGCCGGGAACTCGGCCGTCAGGTCGGGCGTGGCCGTGAACAGCACGCTGATCACGTCGTCCGGGGTCAGACGGTTGCGCTCCATGATCGCACTGACCAGCTCAGTCGTCCCCGAGATGACCGAATCGCGGTCGTTGGCGTCCACTTGGATCGCCCCACGGATCGCCCGCACCATGCGCTTCGTCCCCCTTTGTGACCGGGAGAGCCCGTGCGGAGGTTCCGCACGGGCTCCTGCGTCCGGCCAGATTACAGCTTCACGGCCGCGTACAGCTCGCCGACTTCCTTCAGGCTCAACGCCCTGACGGTGCCAGGCTTGGTACGGCCCAGCTTCACCGGCCCGAACTCGATCCTGGCCAGGTCGATCACCCGGTGCCCCGACTCCTCCAGCATCCGCCGTACGACGTGCTTGCGGCCCTCGTGCAGCACCACCTCGACCAGCGCCTGCTGGGCGTGCTCCTGCACGATGGAGAAGGAGTCGGCCTTGGCGAGGCCGTCCTCCAGCTCGATGCCCTGCCTCAGCCGACGACCCAGGTCACGCGGGATCGGCCCCGGCACCTTGGCCCAGTATTTCTTCTGCACCCCGTAACTCGGATGCGTCAGCCTGTTGGCCAGCTCGCCGTCGTTGGTGAGCAGCAGCAGGCCCTCGGTCTCGGTGTCGAGCCGGCCCACGTGGAACAACCTGGGCGCCAGCTCCTCGACGAAGTCGGCCAGGCACGGCCGGCCCTGCGGGTCGTCCATGGTGGAGACGACGCCGATGGGCTTGTTCAGGGCGTAGTAGACCAGGTCGGGCGCGGTTGGGATGCGCATGCCGTCCACGTGGATGACCTGGGCGGCCGGGTCGACCTTGGCGCCGAACCTCCGCACGGTCTGGCCGTTCACGGTGACGCGGCCCGCGCCGATCATCTCCTCGCAGGCCCTTCGGCTGGCCACACCCGCCTGGGCGAGCACCTTCTGCAGCCGGACCCCGCCGGGGACCTCGGTGGTGTCGCGCTCGTCGGTGTAGCCCTCGGGGTAGAAGTTGCGGTCGCGAATGGGCTGCCTGGCGGCCTTCACGCGATCGCTCTGAGGACTCCCGTAGCTCTCGCGCCTGCCGCCGCCGATGGTCCGCACGTCATCACGACGCCCACCGCGCCGCTCACCGGCACCGCCACGCTCACCGGCACCACGACGCTCACCGGCACCGCCGCGCTCGCCGGCACCACGACGCTCACCGGCACCGCCGCGCTCGCCGGGACCCCGGCGGTCACCGGCGCCGCCGCGCTCGCCCGCGCCGCGCCACTCACCGGTCTGGCGCGGCGCGCCGCGGTCGTCGCCGTCGCGCCTGCCGTACCTTGATCGGGTCGAGCTCGCCGTCCTGGGCGCGGCATCCTCCCGACGCCCGGTACGCCCAGCGCGGAACCCGCCGCCACGCTCATCACGGCCTTCTGAACGGAAACCGCCCCGGCCCTCACCACGGGACTCGGAACCGTATCCACCCCGCTCACCACCGCGAGACTCGGGCCGATACCCACCACGGGACTCGGGCCGAGGCCCGCTGCGAGCGTCGGAACGGTAACCGCCGCGCTCGCCACCACGAGCGTCGGAGCGGTAGCCACCGCGCTCGCCACCACGGGAGTCGGCACGATAACCGCCCCGCTCACCACCACGGGAGTCGGAGCGGTAACCGCCCCGCTCACCGTCACGAGTATCGGAGCGATAGCCGCCGCGCTCGCCACCACGGGAGTCAGGACGGTAGCCACCCCGCTCGCCACCACGAGCGTCGGAACGGTAGCCACCGCGCTCGCCACCGTGAGCGTCGGAGCGGTAACCGCTGCGCTCGCCACCGCGGGAGTCGGGACGGTAACCGCCTCGCTCATCGCTACGGGGCCGCTCGTAACGGTCGCCGCGACCGAAGCGGTCCTCGCGGTCGGAACGTTCTCCGCCGCGGTCGGGCCGCTCGTCACGATCGCCACGGCGCTCGTCACGGCCGCCGCCACGCTCTTCTCGTCCGCTGTATCGCTGCTCCCGGCTGCCATAGCGGGATTCGCTACGGTCCCCGCGAGCGGAATCGCGGTCGCCACGACCCGGAGCACCGGTGCGGTCTCCGCCGGCGCTACCACGATCGGGACGGCCGTAACCGGTCCCGCGGCCGGTGTCGCCGTCGGGCCTGCTGCCGTACCGGGCGCGGGATCCGCCCCGGTCGGCGCGCAGGGCATCACGGGAGGACCCCCCACGGGAGTCGCCGTCGCGGCGGGCTCCGCCGCGTGAGTCGTCGTCGCGGCGGGGTCCGCCGCGGAAATTGTCGTCGCGGCGGCCACGGGCATCGCCGCGCGCGCCGCCACGGGTGTCGTCGGAGCGGAAGGCGGGACGCCCGCCGCGGCCGGAGCCGCCGGTACGTCCACGACCGCGTCCATCACCGGACGGGGTGCTGCGCCTGTTGATCACTTTGTTGTCTCCTCGAGATTTTCCACGTCGTCGGGGAGGAAGGGCGCGAGCTCGGGGAGCTCGCTCAGATCCCGCAGTCCCAGACGTTCAAGGAAGTATGAGCTTGTCCGGTAGAGCACTGCCTGGCTCTCCGGGTCGGTGCCGGCCTCTTCGACCAGCCCCCTGGCGACGAGCGTTCGCATGACGCCGTCGCTGTTCACGCCGCGTACGGCGGCTACGCGGGCCCGGCTCACCGGTTGCCGGTAAGCCACGACCGCAAGTGTTTCCAGCGCGGCCTGGGTCAGCCGCGTCTGCTGGCCGTCGCGGACGAACCGCTCGACCAGTTGTGCGCAGTCGGCACGCGTGTAGAACCGCCACCCGCCTGCGACTTCTCTCAAATCAAAACCCCGCCCGGCAGCGGTGTATTCCGCCGCCAGGCTACGCAGAGCGGCGGCCACTTCGTGCGTGGGCCGCTCCAGCACCTGAGCGAGGGTCACCTCGGCCGCGGGTTCGTCAACCACAAGCAGGATAGCCTCCAACGCCGCCTCAAGCGTCGGCCCCTCCCCAGAACGGCCTTCCGCCTCCTCGCCGGCACCCTCATCGCCCGCCCCCGCTGCGACGTCCGCGAACTCGAGGGCCTCGCCCTCGCCCTGGCCGGATGGCACCGCGTCCGCCTCAAGCGACCCACCCGCCACCGCTGCCTCAAACGACGCAGCCGCTGCTTCTGTCTCCGCAACCGCCTCAAGCGAGGCAGCCGTCGCTTCTGCCTCCGCGTCCGCCTCAAGCGACGCAGCCGTCGCTTCTGCCTCCGCCGCAACCACGTCGTCCTCGGACGCGCCCATTGCGCCGAACTCCACCGCACCACGCCCCGTCGACCCGGCGCCCCCAAGCTCCGAGCCACCTGCGGCGCTCTCGGGACCTGAGCCACGTGTCGCACCCTCGGGCCCTGAGCCCTGTGTCACGCCCTCAGGACCGGAGTCACGCACCGCACCCTCAGGACGGGAGCCACGTACCGCACCCTCAGGGCCTGAGCCCTGTGCCGCACCCTCGGGACCTGAGCCCTGTGCCACGCCCTCAGGACCTGAGTCACGCACCGCACCCTCAGGTCCTGAGCCCTGTGTCGCGCCCTCAGGACCCAAGTCACGTACCGCACCCTCGGAACCTGGCTCAGGTGCCACACCCCGGGGATCCAAGCCAGGTGCGGTGTCCTCCGGCCTCGAGGGCGCGGTGTCCTCCGAGGTCGAGCCGGGCGCATCGGCCTCAGGCGTCGAGCCGGTCGCGGTCTCCTGGACGCCCCGGCCGACCGTGGCGTCCTCCACGTCCGGCTCGGCGCTCCCGGTCTCCGGGCCCGAAGCGGCGGGCCCCGACGCGACGGGCTCCGATGCGGCGAGCTCGGATGCGACAGGCTCGGATGCGACAGGCTCGGATGCGACAGGCTCCGAGGCCCTGGGCTCCGATGTGACGTCCTCCGCCGGCCCGGCGCCTGCGGGCGCCGGGTTCGAGGCGGCGTCCGAGTCCTCCACGGAAGGTGCTCCCGGTTGGGTGAGGGATCCCGGGAGGGTCATCCAGGCGGGCAGGGGCGGGTCGGAGTCCGGTGAGCGGCGGGGGTTGGGCAGTGGGTTGTCGTCAGTCATGGGCTGCTTTCTCCGCGGATTCCTCGTAGTCGTCCCCCACCGCGACGTCCCCGTCGTCGGAGCCCGTCCAGGTCACGTGCAGATCCCCCAGCGGCTCCACCTGATCGAACGTCACCGCCGACTCCCTGAAGAGCTCCAGCACGGCCAGGAACCGCGCGATGACCTCGATGGTGCCGTCGCAGTCGGCGACCAGCGCGCGGAAGGTGGCGCGCCGGAGCCGGCGCAGGTGCATGACGAGGATCGCCGCCTGCTCCTTGACGCTGGCCAGCGGCTGGTAGATGTGCCCCACCCCGACCGTGGGGGGCAGTTTCGGGGTGAAGGCCCTGGCGGCGATCCGGGCGAGTTGCTCGGGCCCGATTCCGAGGATGAGCTCGGGCAGGAGGTTGGCGAACTGCTCCTCCATCGGCGCGGTACGCGGAAAGCGCAGCGCCTCCTCGGCCATCCGCCCGGCGAAGACCTTGGCCACTTCCTTGTACGCCTTGTACTGCAGCAGCCGCGCGAACAGCAGGTCCCTGGCCTCCAGCAGCGCCAGGTCCTCCTCGTCCTCCACCTCGCCGGACGGCAGCAGCCGGGCCGCCTTCAGGTCCAGCAGGGTCGCCGCCACCAGCAGGAAGTGGCTGGTCTGGTCGAGGTCCCACTCGGGGCCTCTGGACTGGATGTAGGAGATGAACTCGTTGGTGACCTTGGAGAGCGAGACCTCGGTGATGTCCAGCTTGTGCTTGGCGATGAGGCCGAGGAGCAGGTCGAACGGACCCTCGAAGACGTCCAGGTGGACCTGGAAGCCCTGGGGCGGGGTCTGCTCTGTGGTCACCTGGCCATTGTCGCAGGCGCCGGCCAGCGCGAAAGCACTTCGCGGGCCAGCTCACGGTAGGCGTTGGCGCCCAGGGACGACGGGTCGAACGTGGTGATCGGCTCGCCGGCCACCGTCGCGTCGGGGAAGCGCACCGTGCGGTTGATCACCGTGTGGAACACCTTGTCGCCGAACGCCTCCACGACCCGGGCCAGCACCTCGCGCCCGTGCAGGGTGCGCGCGTCGTACATGGTGGCGAGCAGGCCCTCGATCTCCAGCTCCTCGTTGAGCCGCTCCTGCACCTTGGAGATGGTGTCCATCAGCAGGGCGACGCCGCGCAGCGCGAAGAACTCGCACTCCAGCGGCACCATCACGCCGTGCGCGCAGGTCAGCGCGTTGATGGTGAGCAGGCCGAGCGACGGCTGGCAGTCGATGAGGCACACGTCGTAGTGCGGCAGCAGCGGCTTGATCACGCGCCCGAGCACCTGCTCGCGGGCGACCTCGGTGACGAGCTGCACTTCGGCGGCCGACAGGTCGATGTTGCTCGGCAGCAGGTCGAGGCCGTCGACGCCGGTTTCGAGCAGCACGTCCTCGGCGGTGACGTTGCGCTCCATCAGCAGGTTGTAGACGGTCAGGTCGAGCTGGAGCGGGTTGATGCCCAGGCCGACGGAGAGCGCCCCCTGCGGGTCGAAGTCGACCAGCAGCACCTTGAGGCCGCATTCGACGAGCGCGGCGCCCAGGTTGATGGTGGTGGTCGTCTTGCCGACGCCACCCTTCTGGTTGACCATCGCGACCACCCGCGCGGGACCGTGCACCGCCGGGGGCACCGGTTCTGGGAACACGGGTCTGGGCCGCCGCGTGGGGCCCAGGTTGACGCCGTTGGAGGGCGTGTTGGTCTTCGTGTCGCCCCAGGGGTTGTCGGGGGTCCCCGGGGTCGAACCCTTGGTCGTCACAGTCACCAGCTCGAACCTCCCTGACGATCCCGAACCGGACCGTCCGGACGGACACTATGGCGTCACCACTTAACGCGGCAAGGCGGCACGCCGTGGGCGACGCACGTCCCAAAAGACTATAGATCACTGCCGGGCACGCGGATGCGCGGCTGCGTACACCTCGCGGAGCTTGTCAACCGTGACCAAGGTGTAGACCTGCGTGGTCGTCACAGAGGCATGGCCGAGCAGCTCCTGCACCACCCTAACGTCAGCGCCGCCGTCCAAAAGGTGAGTTGCAAAGGAATGCCGGAGTACGTGGGGACTTATCCGGTCGAGTCCGGCTCGTTCGGCGGCGGCCTGGAGCACTTCCCAGGCTCCTTGCCTGGTCAGGCGCCCGCCGCGGGCGTTGAGGAAGACCGCGGGGGTGCCACGGCCGTGGGAGAGAAGTCCGGGGCGGGCCCGCACCAGATACGTGTCCAGCGCGGAACGGGCATAGCGCCCCAAGGGCACGACCCGGGTACGGCCCCCCTTGCCGCGCAGGCGTACCTGGTCGTCCTCCAGGTCGTCCACGGCGAGCCCGACGGCCTCGGAGATGCGGGCGCCGGTGCCGTACAGGACCTCCAGGAGGGCGCGGTTGCGCAGCGTGAGGGGCGCGCCGTCGGGGCCGGAGGCGGCGATGAGCCGCTCGACCTGGTCCACGGCGATGGCCTTGGGGAGCCTGCGGAGCTGGCGCGGCGGGCGTACCTGGTGGGCGGGGTCGTGGGCCGTGACCCCTTCGCGCAGGGCGAAACGGTGCAGCCCGCGCACGGCGGAGACGGCGCGGGCGGCGGAGCCGGCCACGAGGGCGGGGTGCTCACCGTCGCCCTCGCGCAGTGCGGCGAGGAAGGCCAGCACGTCGGCCTCCCCCACCTCACCGAGCTCCAGGTGCCCGCGCGCCTGGAGGTGTTCGAAGTATCGGCGCAGGTCACGCCGGTAGGACGCCAGCGTGTTGGCAGCCAGACCCCGTTCCACCGCGAGATGGGCGAGGTAGCTGGAGAGCACCGCCTCCACGAACTGGTCCTTCCGTCACGCCTCCGGGGCGTCGGCGGGTCGCAACAGGGCGAACCCTTCAACCGAAGCCGCATATGCGGCGAGGATACCGGCCACGGCCGGGGAATTGTGGATCATTCCCATGAGCGCCTTCTCGACCGCGTCGGTCAGAGGCACCCATTCGACCGGCATGCCGATCTCCTCGTGCCGCTGGACGAAGCCGTTCTCCTCGTCGGGGATCTTGCTCAGCCCCCGGGCGAGGAACACCCGGATGCGCTCGTCGCTCATGCCGGGCGAGGAGCGCAGGTCGGTGAGCGTGTGCCAGGTGTCGGCGCGGTAGCCGGCCTCCTCGGCCAGCTCACGCGCGGCGGTGGTGACCAGCGGTTCGCCTTCCACGTCGCGGATCCCGGCGGGCAGCTCCCACATCAGGTGGCGGGTGGGGTGGCGGTACTGCCTGATCATCAGGACGCGGTCGTGGTCGTCGAGGGCGAGCACCGCGACGGAGCCCGGGTGCACGACGTAGTCGCGGTCGGCGACCTCGTCGCCGGGCATCCTGACGGTGTCGGTGATCACTTTGATGATGTGGCCGGAGAACCGATGTCTCGATTCGACCACATCCCATGCCTCGGGCGTGTCTTCGATCTTCACGGGCCCACCTTGGCACCGACGCGGCTGTCGGCGTAGACGAGGGCGGCGGATATCAGGCCCTTGAACATCGGGTTGGCGCGGGTCGGGCGGGAGCGGAACTCGGGGTGCGCCTGCGTGCCGATGAAGAAGGGGTGGACCTCGGCGGGCAGCTCGGTGTACTCCACCAGGCGGCCGTCGGGCGACAGGCCGGAGAAGACAAGCCCGACCTTCTCGAGCTGCTCGCGGTAGGCGTTGTTGACCTCGTAGCGGTGGCGGTGGCGTTCGTCGGCCTTGGCCTTGCCGCTGTAGAGCTGCCTGGCCAGGGTGCCCTCGCCGAGCTTGGCCGTGTAGCTGCCCAGGCGCATGGTGCCGCCCATGTCGCGCTCGCCGGCGACGACGTCCTCCTGGTCGGCCATGGTGGAGATGACCGCGTGCTTGGTGTCGGGGTCGAACTCGGCGGAGTTGGCGTCCTCGATGCCGGCCATGTTGCGGGCGGCCTCGATGACCATGCCCTGCATCCCGAGGCAGATGCCGAGCAGCGGGATCTTGCCCTCGCGGGCGTGGCGGATGGCGCCGATCTTGCCCTCGATGCCGCGTACGCCGAAGCCGCCGGGGATCAGCACGCCGTCGACGCCGTCGAGCTCGCGCTCGGCGCCCTCGGGGGTCTCGCAGTCGTCGCTCTTGACCCAGCGGATGTTGACGCGGGCGTCGTTGGCGAACCCGCCCGCGCGCAGGGCCTCGGTGACGGACAGGTAGGCGTCGGGCAGGTCGATGTATTTCCCGACCAGGGCGATCGTGACCTCGTTCGCCGGCCGGTGCACCCGGCGCAGGAGCTGCTCCCACTCCTTCCAGTCCACGTCGCGGAAGGGCAGGCCGAGCCGGCGCACCACGTACGCGTCGAGACCTTCGGAGTGCAGCACCTTCGGGATGTCGTAGATCGAGGGCGCGTCCACGCAGGAGACGACCGCGTCCTCGTCCACGTCGCACATCAGGCTGATCTTGCGCTTGATGGCCGTCTGCACGGGCCGGTCGGAGCGCAGCACGATCGCGTCCGGCTGGATGCCGATGCTGCGCAGCGCCGCCACGCTGTGCTGGGTCGGCTTGGTCTTCAGCTCCCCGGAGGGCCCGATGTACGGCAGCAGCGAGACGTGCAGGAAGAACACGTTGTCGCGCCCGACCTCGTGCCTGATCTGCCGCACGGCCTCCAGGAACGGCTGCGACTCGATGTCGCCCACCGTGCCGCCGACCTCGGTGATGACCACGTCCACGTCAGGACCGGCCATGCCCCTGATCCGGTCCTTGATCTCGTTGGTGATGTGCGGGATGACCTGGACGGTGTCGCCCAGGTATTCGCCCCGCCGCTCCTTGGCGATGACGTTGGAGTAGACCTGCCCGGTGGTGACGTTGGCCGAGCCGTGCAGCTGGGTGTCGAGGAACCGTTCGTAGTGGCCGACGTCGAGGTCGGTCTCGGCACCGTCGTCGGTGACGAACACCTCGCCGTGCTGGAACGGGTTCATGGTTCCTGGGTCGACGTTGAGGTAGGGGTCGAGCTTCTGCATGGTGACCCTGAGGCCGCGCCCTTTGAGCAGGCGACCGAGGCTGGATGCCGTGAGCCCCTTGCCGAGACTGGAGGCGACACCGCCGGTGACGAACAGATGCTTGGTTTGCGATGCGCTACGCAAAGGGGCTCCCGTGGCTCGAGGTGTGGTCGGAGTGTCCACGGGCTCTCAGAATATCAAACAACGCCCCTCACATGCCTGAACGGCATGCCCTGACGGTAACTTTGGTCCCTATGTCACTTGTACGGCGGGCTTTGGGCGTATTAATTCACCGCGCCTACAGGGTCATCCGGCACGCCGGTGCGATCACTCCGGCCGCTCCCGCTGGTCACCGCTTCCGCCGGCTCGGCGACGGGGTCAGCATCGCCTTCCCGCCCGGCGCGATCTTCGGCGAGCGGTGGATCGAGATCGGCGACCACACGCTGATCGGCGAGCGGGTGTCGCTCTCCTGCGGCATGATGCCGGGCCCCGACCTCGGCCCCGACACGATCCTGCGCATCGGCGGGAACTGCTCGATCGGCCGGGGCTCGCACATCGTGGCCCACCAGTCGATCGACATCGGCGACGACGTCTTCACCGGCCCGTACGTGTACATCACCGACCAGAACCACGTCTACGACGACCCCGACATCCCGATCGGCAGGCAGTGGCCGCGCAACAGCCCGGTCTCCATCGGCTCGGGATCGTGGCTGGGCGCGGGCGCGATCATCCTGCCGGGCACCACGCTGGGCCGCCAGTGCGTGGTGGCGGGCGGCGCGGTGGTGCGCGGCGAGTTCCCCGACCACAGCGTGGTCGCCGGGGTCCCGGCCAAGGTGGTGCGCCGCTACACGCCCGAGTCCGGCTGGAAGGCCCCTGACCTGTCCCTGGTCCTGGAATCGGAGCCCGAGGTCTGAGCCGCCGTCACGGGCGGCCGATCAGGAACTCGCCGACCGAGGACTCCTCGGCCCAGTCCAGCCCCAGCAGCCGCGCGGACAGGTCGGAGTCACCGTTGCCCAGCCCGCAGGGGGCCAGCCCCATGGCCGTGGCCACGAGGTAGAAGGTCTGGTAGAGGACGCCGACGTTCTTGAGCAGGGTCGCGTAGGCCATACCGGCGTACTTCCACGACAACCGCCGGAACCTCGCCGTGATGATGATCAGCACGTCGGGGGCGACGCCGCCCGCCGCCTGGCGCGCCCTGGCCAGCGTGGCCTCGGCCTCCCCTGGCCGGTGCTCCAGTTCGGTCAGCCGGTGGCCGAGCGGGTCGTAGTGGTAGAGGCCGCCGTCCAGGCTGTCGCAGCGGCGGACGAGGAGATAGAGCTCCAGCTCGTACGCCGCGCCGCCGCCGGGGTAGGGGCGGACGCTCGACGCGTACGGCTCGGCGGCGGTCGGCTCGGCCAGGCTCTTGACCCGCGCCGAGCGGTAGAGCAGCTCCCCCAGGTCGGCGATGGTGGGCGGCGGGCCGTAGGCGCGCACGGAGCGGCGCGACTCCAGCACGGCCCCGAACGGCGGCCCCGCCTCCAGCCGCCCGGGACGGGGCAGGTCCACCACGCGCCCGGACGGCGGCGGCTTGGTGACGGGCTCGGGCGGCAGCTCCCCCAGGAAGCGGTAGGTCGCCCCGGACTCCCCGTCGAACCGCCCGAGCCTGCTCCTGCTGTGGAAGAGCAGGTCGTGGAAGTCCCACATGCGCAGGACCGGGTCGCCGTCCTCGGGGAACAGGCCGTCCCTGGCGACCTCGACCATGCCCGCGCCCGCCAGGTACGCCACCTCCTCGGCGGGCACCTCCTTGACCAGGACCGGCCTGGCCAGCGCGGCCAGCAGCGGCACGGCGTCCCGGCCCAGCTCGACCCGGTGGCGGGCGAGCGGCGACTCCAGCGCCAGCCCGGCCTCGCACCGCCGGGCGAAGGCGAACCCGGACAGGCGCACGCTGTCGCCGGAAACCAGATCGAAGGGGGCGAAGGCGGCCTCGCGCGCCACCGGGACCACCCGAAGGGCCGGGTCCAGCGTGTGGATCAGGAGGTGGTTGAGCCGCTCCAGCAGCTCGCGCAGCAGGGCGGCCGCGCGGGCGGAGTCCAGGCGGCCGGTGAGCTCCGCCACCGTGGCGGGCCTGTCGCGCAGCCCGGCGAGGAGGGCGGCGATCTCGGGGCCGAGACCGCGCACGGTCACCGTGGAGAAGGGCTGGGTGATGGTGGTGTGCTCGCCGTCGTGCTCGACGACCGCGTCGGGGCGGAGGGCGATGCCGGGGGTCACAGGGACATCGTGGGAGATCGCCCCGAGCATGGCAATGCCGTACCCAGTAGGCAATTTCGGTCGGGGCGGTTAGCGTCGAGGTCATGCGGACCGGCATTTGTCAGCTTTTGGGGATTGAATTCCCGCTGTTCGCCTTCAGCCACTGTCGCGACGTGGTGGCCGCCGTCACGAACGCGGGCGGATTCGGGGTTCTGGGCGCCGTCGCGTACTCGCCCGAGCGGCTCGACACCGAGCTGACCTGGCTGGACGAGCAGGTGGGCGGCCGGCCGTACGGCGTGGACGTGCTCGTGCCGGGCAAGCTCGACGACTCGGCGCTCGACCGGCGCGTGCACCTCATGGACGCCGTGCCCGACCGGCACCGGGACTTCGTCACGCACCTGCTGAGCAAGTACGGCGTCAGCGCGCCGGGCCAGCCGCTGTCGGCGACGGCCGACGAGTTCGGCAGGCGGGTGACGGCCGCCGGGGCGACAGGGCTGATCGACGTGGCGCTCAAGCACCGCATCGGCCTGATCGCCAGCGCTCTCGGGCCGCCCCCGCCCGAGATGGTGAGCAGGGCCAGGGACGCGGGCGTGCCGGTGGCCGCGCTGGTCGGCACCGTCGAGCACGCCCGCAGGCAGGTGGCGGCGGGCGCGGACCTCATCGTGGCGCAGGGCACGGAGGCGGGCGGGCACACCGGCGAGATCTCCACGATGGTGCTGGTGCCGCAGGTCGTGGACGCGGTCGCCCCGGTGCCGGTGCTGGCGGCGGGCGGGATCGCGTCGGGGCGGCAGATGGCGGCGGCCATGGCGCTCGGGGCCGAGGGCGTGTGGTGCGGCTCGGTGTGGCTGACGACCGAGGAGGCCGAGACGGCGCCGGCGGTCAAGCGCAAGCTGCTGGCGGCCTCGTCGCTGGACACCGTACGGTCCCGCTCCCGTACGGGGAAGCCGGCCCGGCAGCTCAGGTCGGCCTGGACCGAGGAGTGGGACTCGGGCCAGGAGAGCCCGGGGCCGCTGGGGATGCCGCTGCAGATGCTGGTGGCCGAGGGCGCGATGGCGCGCATCGGGGCGGCGGCGGAGAAGGGCGAGCCGGGGGCGTTGGAGCTGGTCAACTACTACGTGGGGCAGGTAGTGGGCCAGCTCGACCGGGTGCGGCCGGCCAAGGACGTGGTCTACGACCTGATCGGCGAGTTCGGCGAGGCGGTGGAGCGGCTACGGCGCCTGTCGGAGTGACTCGGCGGGCGGATGAACCTGCGCCTGTCGGAGTGAGCTGGCGGGCGGGTAGCCTGCGCCTGTGGTAGGGACACCGCCTGAGCTGGAGCGTGGCACCGGCGTCCCCGCGCACGTGCAGATCGAGCGGTGGCTGCTCACCTCGATCGCCGCCGGCGAGCTGGCGCCGGGCGACCGGCTGCCCGGCGAGCGGGAGCTGGCCACGCTGCTCGGCGTGAGCAGGATGACGCTCAGGCAGGCGCTGGCCACGCTGGAGCGCGACGGCGTGCTGCTGAGGATGCCGGGCAGGTCCGGGGGCGCCTTCGTCGCCGGACCACGCATCGACTGCGACCTGACGGGGCTGGCCGGGTTCACGGAGCAGATGCGCCGGGCCCATCTGCGGGCCGAGGCGCGGATCCTGCGGGCCGCGACGGTGCCCGCGTCCCCCGCCGTGGCCAGGGCGCTCGGCCTCGCGCCGGGCTCGCCGGTGCACGAGGTGGCCCGGGTACGCTCGGCGGGCCGGTCCCCGGTGGCGCTGGAGCGCTCATACTTCCCCGACCTGCCCGGGCTGCTGGAGCAGGACCTCACCGGCTCCCTCTACGCCCTGCTCGCCACCCGCTACGACCTGGAGCCGCGCACGGCGGTCGAGCACCTCGACCCGGTGGCCGCCCGGCCGGGCGAGGCGGCCGAGCTGGGCATCGAGCCGGGCACGCCGCTCATGCTGATCGAGCGCACGGCCTACGCCGGGGACGGCACGCCGGTGGAGTACGCGCTCGACCTGTTCCGCCCCGACCGGGTCCGCATCACGGTGCGCAGCGGCGTCACGGCACCAGGGGCTCCTTGACCACCGTGCCCGGCACCCAGGCGCCCTCGACCTCGATCTCGACGGTGGCGCCCGGCCCGGCGGGCAGGTAGGCGTAGGCGATGGAGCGGCGGGCGGTGTAGCCGTAGCCGCCGGAGGTGACCCTGGCCACCGTCCGCCCGTCCAGCCGCACGGGTTCGTTGCCGAGCGCGATCGCCTTCGGGTCCTCCAGCGTCACGCACCGCAGCCGCCGCTCCGGCGCGGGATCCAGGGCGTCCCTGCCCAGGAACTCCTTGTCGGGCTTGACGCAGAACCCGAGCCCCGCCTCGTACGGCGTCGTCTCGGCCCCGAGGTCGGCCCCCCACACCCGGTAGCCCTTCTCCAGCCGGAGACTGTCGATGGCCCGGTATCCGCCGGCCACCAGCCCGTGCGGCTCTCCGGCCCGCCACAGCGCCTGCCAGAGCGCGAGACCGTACTCGCTGGAGCAGTAGAGCTCCCAGCCGTGCTCCCCCACGAACGTCACCCGCAGCGCCAGCACCGGCACGTCCCCCACGGTGAGCTCCCGCGAGGACATGAACGGGAAGTCCAGCGGTTCTGGCGTCAGCCCGGCCAGGACGTCGCGGGCGCGCGGCCCCCACAGGGCGAAGCAGGCGTACTGGCCGGTCACGTCCGCGATCCTGGCCGTGGAGCCGGTGAGCGCGGCCTGTTTGCGCAGCCAGCCCAGGTCGTGCGAGCCGAACGCGGTGCCGGTGACGATCAGGAACTCCTGCTCGCCGCGCCGGGTGACGGTGAAGTCGCACTCGATGCCGCCGCGCCGGTTGAGCGCCTGGGTGTAGGTGACGGCGCCGGTCTGGCGGGCGACCCGGTTGTCGCACACCCACTCCAGCAGCGCGGCCGCGTCGGGACCGGTGACCTCGATCTTGGCGAACGAGCTCTCGTCGAACAGCGCGGCCGTCGTGCGCGTGGCCCGGTGCTCGGCCCCGATCGCGGACGACCACGGCCGCCCGGCCCAGCCGTCCGGCCGCTCGTCCTCGCCCGAAGTCTCATTCGCGGTGTAGTAGTTGACCCGCTCCCATCCCGACTTCTCCCCGAAGACGGCTCCGTGGCCGGCGTGCCAGCCGTAGGCGGGCGAGACCCGCAGCGGCCGCCCCGCCGACCGCTCGTGGCCGGGGTAGCGGATGTCGTAGTAGGTCTCGTAGTTCTCGACCGCCCGCTTGATCGTGTACGACGGCGACCGGTACTGGCGGCCGAACCGGCGGATGTCCATGTGCCAGACGTCCATGCTGGGCTCGCCCTCGACGATCCACTCGGCCATGATCCGGCCGATGCCGCCCGCGCCCGCGATGCCGTGCGCGCAGAACCCGGCGGCCACGAAGAAGCCGCCGACCTCGGTCTCCCCCAGGCAGAACTCGTTGTCCGGGGTGAACGCCTCGGGCCCGTTGATCACCTTGCGCAGGCCGACGTCGGCCATGGCGGGCACCCGGATCCTGGAGTTCTCGGTGATCTCCTCGAACCGGGGCCAGTCCTCGGCCAGCAGGCGGCCGTTGAAGTCGGGCGGCACGGCGTCGAAGGCGTTGTGGGTGGCCGTCCAGGGGGCGCAGGTGCGCTCGTAGCCGCCCATGACCAGGCCGCGCACCTCCTGCCGGTAGTAGACGAGCAGGTCGGGGTCGCGCAGCGTGGGCAGGCCGGTGTGGTCGTGGAAGGCGTCGGTCACCACGTACTGGTGCGACATGGGCACGATCGGGATGCGCACCCCCGCCATGCGGCCGATCTCGGCCGCGAACATGCCGCCGCAGTTGACCACGATCTCGCAGTCGATGTCGCCCTGGTCGGTGCTGACCCCGGTGACCCGGCCGTTCGCCACCTTGATCCCGAGGACGCGGGTGCGGGTCCGCAGCGTCGCGCCGCCCTCGCGGGCGCGGGCGGCCAGGGCGTAGCAGAGCTGGGAGGGATCCACCTGCCCGTCCGTCGGCAGGTACGCCGCCCCCACCACCCCCTCGGGATCCATGAGCGGGAACGACTCCACCGCCTCGGCCACCGAGATCTCCTCCAGCGGCAGCCCGAACGTGCGCGCCCAGCCGATCTGGCGGCGGATCTCGGCCATCCGCTCGGGCGTGGAGGCCAGTTTGATGCCGCCGCACTCCGTCCACCCGGCGTCCAGGGTGCGGTAGAGCTCGACCGAGTACTGGTTCATCCTGGTCAGCGTGGGGTCGGCGCGCAGTTGCCCGACGAGCCCCGCCGAGTGGAAGGTGGAGCCGCTGGTGAGCTCGTCCCGCTCCAGCAGGACGACGTCGCGTTCGCCGAGTTGGGTGAGGTGGTAGGCGACGGACGTGCCGCCCACCCCGCCACCGATGATCACGATGCGGGCCGAGTCGCTCATGGTCGCGAGGCTAACCGCCACGCCCTAAAAGGTCTAGACCGTTTACCGTGTCGGAGCTAGCATGCAGCATGGCCGCGCCCGAGGTCCTCGATCGCATTCCGCTGCTGTCCGGCCTGCCGCGCTCCGTGGAGGAGCTGCCAGGCGGGCTCACCAACCACAATTACAAGGTCATCACCCCTTCAGCCACGTATGTGGTGCGCGTGTCGGCCAGCGACGGCGACCTGCTGGCCATCGACAGGGACGCCGAGCACGCCAACTCGATCGCGGCGGCGCGGGCCGGGGTCGGGGCGCCGGTGCACGACTACCTGCCGGAGCTCGGGGTGCTGGTGGTGGGCTACGTGCCGGGGCGCACGTTCACGGAGGCCGATCTGCGGGATCCGGCGAACCTGCCGCGCGTGGCGCACGCCTGCCGCCGGTTGCACGCGGGGCCCCGGTTCGTACGGGACTTCGACATGTTCGAGGTCCAGCGGCGTTACCTGGAGATCGTCCGCGAACGCGGCTTCCGGCTGCCGCCGCGCTATCTCGACTTCATGCCCACCGTCTCCCAGCTCCGGAAATGTCTGGAAATCAGGGACGAGGGGACCGTGCCCTGCAACAACGACCTGCTGCCCGGCAACATCCTCGACGACGGCGAGCGTCTCTGGCTCATCGACTACGAGTACGCGGGCAACAACGACGCCTGCTTCGAGCTCGGCAACGTCTGGAGCGAGTCGGACCTGCCGCTGGGCCACCTGGACGAGCTCGTCACCGCGTACTACGGCCGGCGCCTGCGCCACAAGATCGCCCGGGCGCGGCTGCTCGGCCTCATGTCCAAGTACGGCTGGACGCTCTGGGCCTCCATCCAGGACGGCGCCAACGACACCATCGACTTCGACTTCTGGTCGTGGGGAATGGAGAAGTACGAGCGGGCGGTGACGGAATTCACCCATTCCGGCCTGTCCGCCCTCATGGACGAAGCGGCCCGGGCAGACTAGGGACATGCTCGCCGCACTGACCGGCCTGGGCCTGTCCACGGCCGCCGGGCTGAACGCCTACATCCCACTGCTGGTCGTGGGGGTGCTCGCGAACGTCACCGACTCCGTGCGGCTGCCCGACGGCTACTCCTGGCTGTCCAACTGGGGCGTGCTCGCCGTGATCGCGGTGCTGCTCGTCGCGGAGATGGTCCTGGACAAGGTGCCCGCCGTGGACAGCGTCAACGACGCCATCCAGACCGTGGTACGCCCCGCCTCGGGCGGCGTGGTCTTCTCGGCCACGAACGCCGCCGCCGAACTTGACCACTCGACCTGGATGGCCGAGAACCCGTGGGCGGGGTGGCTGCTGGGGATCGTGATGGCGCTGGCCGTGCACACGGTCAAGTCCGTGGCCCGGCCCGTGGTCAACGTGAGCACGGCGGGGGTGGGGGCGCCGGTCGTGAGCACGGCCGAGGACGCCGGGTCGCTCGGCATGAGCCTGATCGCGGTGTTCCTGCCCGTGCTGGTGGTCGTCGTGTTGCTGCTGCTCGCGGTGCTCGCGTGGTGGCTGCTCAGGCGCGTACGCCGTTACCGTGCCCGCAGGAGGGCGGCCCGGGGTCATCCGCCAGGCTGATGCCCGATCCGCCTGCGGGTTGATTCGCCTCCCCCCACGCGTCCGTAGCGTGGTGACCTGTCAGAGAACAGGCGCGTGAGCGTCAACGTGGCCCCTAACCTGTCACGCTCACGCGGGCGGGCGCCCGGCGGCCGTCAAACGCCGCCGGGCCCTCCGCGCAGCCAGCCCTCCACCACGGCCACGAACTCCTCCGGGCGCTCCTCGTGCAGCCGGTGACTGGCCCCCTCCCAGCACACGACCACCGACGCGGGGTCCTTGAGCAGCGCCGCCTCCCAGTCCGCCCGCCCGGGGTCGGCCCAGATCGACAACACCGGGCACCGCCTGCGGGCCAGGTAGTCGTCGCTGGCCGGGCGCACCCCGATGGCGCCGGGCGCGGTGAACATGGCCTCGAACGCCTCGGCCAGGACGTGCGGCGGCATGCCGTACAGCCTGCGTTTGTGCCAGCGCCTGATCACGGCGGGGGTGGCGGCGTTCGTGCACCACTCGTCGATCCGCTCGGCGGCGGCGTGGGGGTGCTCGCCGCGCAGGCCCGCGATCATCCTGGGGAAGGCGCGGGCGAGGTCGGCCGTCATGCCGTAGCCGGGGTCGAGGGTGACGAGCGCGCGTACGCTCTCCGGGTGCTCGACGGCGAGGATGGAGACCACCTGGCCGCCCATGGAGTGACCGACGGCGATCGCCTGGGGGATGCCGAGGCGGCCGAGCAGGACGTGCAGGTCCCCGGCCATCGCGCGCGGCGTGTTGCCGGTCTCGGGGACCGAGGAGTAGCCGTGGCCGCGCAGGTCCACGGCGATGACGCGGTGCCCGGCGGTGAGCGCGTCGATGTGCCAGGACCACTGGTGGGAGTCGGTGCCCCAGCCGTGGACCAGCAGCAACGGCGGCCCATCCGCGCTCCCGTCGTCGGTGTAGAAGAGCCTGACTCCCTCGCCCACGTCCTCGTACGGCATCTACCCTCCGTCCGGGCGGGGCAGCAGCGCGCTCTCCCCCGCCGTCCAGCCGCCGTCGACGGCGAGTTCGGCGCCGGTGACGTACGAGGCCGCGTCGGACAGCAGGAACGCGATGGACTCGGCCACCTCCTCCGGCTCGCCCCAGCGCCCGGCGGGCGCGAGCGGAAATGTACCGTCGCCGGACACCGCCCCGAACGGCTGCGTCATCGGGGTGACGACCAGGTTCACCTGGAGCACCCGCTCGAACTCCTCCAGTGACTGCTGCTCGATCGGCAGCGACGTGGCGATCCCGGCGTTGTTCACCAGGCCGTCGAGGCGCCCGTGCTCGGCCACGGTCCCTGCGGTCACCGCCGCCCAGTCCTCCGGGCTCGTCACGTCGTGGGCGATGAAGCGGGCGCCCAGGTCCTTGGCGGTGGCCGTGCCCTCCTCCGTCATAACGTCGGTCAGCACGACCCTGGCCCCGGCGGCGACGCAGCGCCGGGCGGTGGCCGCGCCCATGCCCCTGGCGCCGCCCGTGATGATCACAACCTTGCCCTCAAGCACACGTGAACTGAAACACAGCCGCCGCTACCGATCAAGGGCTTGCTTGGTGAGGCGCGCCGGATCGGCCCCGGACGACTATCCTTCAAGTCACCAACACCAACGGGAGGTGGCGAAGATCGGCGAGTTCCTTGTCATCGTGCTGGTGATCCTGGCGTTCCTTCTGCTCCTGGGCGGCGTGGGGATCTACTTGCTGGTCAAACTGGGCAAGAAGGCCGCGGTCAAGGCCAGACAGGCCACCACCCGCCTCACCACGCACGTCAACGCCATGGGCACCGGCGACGCCGCCGAGGTCGAGCGCCTCCGGCTCGACCTGCACCGCGAGGTGTCCCTCACCCGCCAGGCCGTCGAGCAGGCGCAGAGCCGGGGCTGGGGCCTGGGCGAGCTGCCGCGGCTCCTCGCCGACCTGACAGCTCAGGCCAACGTGCACGACGGGCAACTCGGCATGTACGCCCAGCAGCGCCGCCTGTCCCCCTACGTCGACCACACCACCCTCGACCGGCTCAGGGAACACCAGGCCAAGCTGACGGCGATGTGCGCCCGCATCCGCGCCGACCTCCTCGGCGACCAGGTCCAGCACACCGCGACGGGCATCGCCGACCTCACCTCGCGCACGGACCTGGAGATCGAGGCCCGCCGCCGCGCCCCCGACCCGCTGGACGAGATCGACGAGCTCTACAAGCGCACGATGGAGGAACGCAGGGACCGCCCCTGACGCTCACGGTATGTGGCATCATGGTTGCGACGCGTGAGATCCGCTGAGGAGGCGCTCTGATGAGCACGGCCTTGCCGGAGTGGTTCTACCCCGGACCTCCTGGTGGTTGGACCGCGGACATGCTCGATCACCTTCCCCCCGGCGCGCCTCGGCACGTCGAGTTGATCGATGGGTCACTCATCCCGAGGTCGCCGCAGACCGGCTTCCACATGCTCATGCTCCGCCTGCTGGAGCGATCGCTCCGCCCACCGGCGGCGTTCATGGCCGTCCGGGAGATGACGGTGACGCTGGGCCCGCGTCAGCGGCCGGAGCCCGACATCCTCATCGTCAAGAGGCCGGCTTTCAGCCCGAAGATCACCTCCTTCAAGCCCGAGGATGTGCACCTGGCCGTCGAGGTGGTCTCGGAGGAGTCCAGAGAGCGCGATCGCACCACGAAACCGATCAAGTACGCGGACGCGGGCATCCAGTATTTCTGGCGCGTGGAGCAGGAAGACGGTCTGCCCGTCGCCTACACGTTCGAGCTCGAGCCCGCGGTCAGGGCATACGTCCCCACGGGCATCCACCGCAAGCGGCTGCGCACGAACATCGGTTTCGACGTGGACCTCGATCTCGACCTTGACCAGGCCGCGCGCTGAGCGATCGGTAAATGGGTTGCGCCCACCCCGGCTGACTCACCATACTCATAGCTCGTATCGATCACCGCTACACGAAGGGAGGGTGAGACCGTGACGACGACTGTTCGCGTGCCGTTTTCCGCGTCCTCATTCCTTCCCACCGGAGGCCAGCCCAACTGATCGCGGCCGGCCGGTGGGCCTCAGAACATGGAGTCACCCCACCGTGCCGAAGCACTCGCAATACCGTAGCCGTGGCAAGCACGCCCTCGACGCCGACGACGTCGAATGGCTTGAGAGCACCCCTGAGAACCTCGACGGCCCGCCGGAAGGCGATCGCTGGTCCACCTGGGACCAGAGCACGCCGACCGAGAAGGGCCCCCGGCCGTACCCCGGCTGGCTCGTCACCGAACTCGCCGCCGTGGACACCGAGTTCGGCGTGCTCAAGACCGGCAAGGAAGCCGACGTCCATCTGATCTCCCGCGGCGTACCCGGAACCGACCGGGTCTGCCTGCTCGCCGCCAAGCGCTACCGCTCCGCCGAGCACCGCCTGTTCCACCGCGACTCCGGCTACCTGGAAGGTCGCAAGACCAATGACGACCGCATGAACCGGGCCATGGCCAGCCGCACCGCCTTCGGCAAGCAGGCCATCGCCGGACAGTGGGCGGTGGCCGAGTTCTCGGCGCTGTGCCGGTTGTGGAAGCTGGGGGTGCCCGTGCCGTACCCGGTGCAGATCGTCGGGACGGAGATCCTTCAGGAGTTCATCGGGACCCCCGACGGGTACGCGGCGCCGCGGCTGGCGCAGGTGTCCGATGGGCTCGACTCGTTGTGGGAGCAACTGGTGGAGGCCATGGTCACGCTGGCGCGGGAGGGGCTCGCGCATGGGGACCTGTCGCCGTACAACCTGCTGGTCCATGAGGGCAGGCTGGTCATCATCGACCTGCCGCAGATCGTGGACGTGATCGCGCACCCCACCGGCCCGTCCTTCCTCGACCGCGACGCCCGCAACGTGGCCACCTGGTTCACCGCCAAGGGCCTCACCACCGCCGACCCTGACGCCCTGTCCACCCTCCTCCGCCGCGAAGCGGGCCTCCCGACGTAGCGGGGATGCGGCGGGAGGTGCTTTCCGGCGCGCCGGACCTCCCGCCGCCCGCTCCTCATCCAGCGACCGCCTGCGCACGACGGCGCGCCGGTCCTCCGGCATTCCACACAAGCGCCCCACCACACTTCGGACCTTCGGGGGGAAAGGGGCAGGCCCACATCAGTCAACCGGCGGCAAGCAGCCGCGACCGCCGGTGGGCGGACCACCGAAGGCCGGAGCTCCGGAGACGGGACACCGCGCCGGACGGTGCGGTGACGGGTTCATCCCCGCCGGAGGCCGCACCGCCAGAGGCCGCACCCCCTGAGGCCGCACCGCCAGAGGCCGCACCGCCAGAGGCCGCACCGCCAGAGGCCGCACCGCCAGAGGCCGCACCGCCAGAGAGCGCGACGGCGGGAGGCGGGACCGTCGGGGCGCGGGCGGTGCGTCAGGAGGGTGGTGTTCGTGGTGGATCGGCCGTGCCCGATTCCAGGGCGTCGATGGTCGTGTGGAGCCAGGTCAGCTCGGCCTGGCTCGTGGCGTGGGCGATGGCGAGGAGGCCGTGCCGGAACGGGTCGCCGAACTCCTCGGCGCCCATGGGCCGGTCCCCGTCGTAGAAGAAGCTCGTCGGCTCCTCCAGGAACGCCAGCCGCCGGCGCAACACGTTCGCCTGATCCTTGGCCTCGTCCAGATGCCGGAGGAACGCCAGCAACGTGAACCACCGGTTCTCGTCGCTGATGTCGAGCTCGTCCGGCTCGCGCAGCCGCCGTTCCAGCTCCGCGCGCCCCTCGGACGTCAGGTAGAGCGTGCGGCGCGGCGCGGCGGCCGCCCCTGGCTCGTCCTTCCTGGTGAGCCAGCCGGACGCGGCCATGCGCTTGATCGCCGGGTAGAGCGTCCCGTCGGCCACCGGGCGCACGTGCCCCATCAGTGCAGCCACCCGCCGGCGCAGGTCGTAACCGTGTAACGGCTGATCCCTGAGGAACCCGAGTATCGCCAGTTCCAGCATGGCTGTGATCATACCTCGGAGTCGATATATATTGGCCCCGATATACAAGGAGGTCCGTCATGCACGATGCCATCGTTCATCCCAGTGGCGCTCGCGTGCGCTGGGTGGAGCTGCCGGGATCGGCGCCCGCCCGCGTCTACGTACACGGCCTCGGAGCCACCTCGGCCCCCTACTACGCGGAGGTCGCCGCCCACCCCCTGCTTACGCGGCACCGTTCGCTGCTGATCGACCTGCTCGGGTTCGGCATTAGCGATCGCCCGCAGGACTTCTCCTACACCCTGGAGGCCCACGCCGACGTCCTGGCCACGGCTCTGCGCAAGGCCGGGGTGGAGGGCGCGTCGGTGATCGCGCACAGCATGGGCGGTGCGGTGGCTACGGTGCTGGCGGCTCACCACGCCGACCTGGTGGCCCATCTGATCCTGGTGGACGCCAACCTCGATCCCTATCCCCCGGCCCCGGTCCGCGCGGGAAGCAGCGGCATCGCGGCGTACGAGGAGGAGGAGTTCGTGGCGGGTGGCTGGAAGGAGGTGCGCGACCGGGTGGACCCGCACTGGTGGTCCACGATGCGCCTGGCGGACCCGCGCGGCCTGCACCGCACGGCGGTCAGCCTGGCGGAAGGCACCTCACCGACCATGCGCGATCTGCTGATCGACCTGACCATCCCCCGCGCCTACCTGTATCCGGAGGGCGGCGAGCCCGCCGGGGCGGAGGGGTTGCGCGCGGCGGGCGTCCAGGTGCTGGGCATTCCCGAGTCGGGGCACAACATCATGCTGGACAACCCCGAGGCGTTCGCCCGCACCCTGGCGGCCCTCCTGCCCTGACGCCGCGGGTCACGTGCGGGCGCTGTTGTTCCTGGTGACCGTGCCGGTGGCGGCGTCGACCGCCACCTCGTGCTTGGTCCCGTCAGGCGTGACGACGTCGGCCTCCCACACGGTCTTGCCCTGCTCCCTGTCCAGGTTCAGCTCCGTGATCCGGCCCTCCGGCACCGCGGCCACGATCTTGTCGGCCGCCTGCGCGTAGTCGAGCTTGGCCGCGGCCACCCGGTCGCGGTGCTTGACCTTGTCCTCGGCGTCCTCCTCCTCGGTGGTGGGGCCGCTGACGACCTTGCCCGACTCCACGTCCATCTGGTGCTCGGTCCCGTCCTTGCCGACGACCTGCGCCTCCCAGAGTCTGCCGTTCTCCTCGGTCTCGATGGAGATGAGCGTGGATCCGGGCACCGCGCCGAGGGCCGCCCGCGCGGCCTGCTTCAGGGCGTCGAGATCGGGCAGCATGCCCGTGGCCGAGGTGGCAGGGCCGGTCGGTGACTCGGTGGCGGTGGGTGTGCCGATAGACGGCGAGGACCGCACGGACAGCCGCTCCACCTCCCGGAGCACGGTGCCGCAGCCCCCCGCCAGCACCGTCGCGCCGACCAGGGCCCCAATGATCGTCTTGTTCATACCCTGGACGCTGCCCGCCAGAAGGCAAAGCATTCGCCCAGGTCAGAAGGCATATGACCTATTGGACTCCGGCCTCGCGCATGTCGCGCAGCTCCCGCTTGAGCTCCTTGATCTCGTCGCGCAGCCGCGCCGCCACCTCGAACTGCAGGTCGGCCGCCGACTGGTGCATCTGCTCGGTCAGCGACTCGATGAGGGACTCCATCTGCGCCCGCGGCATCTCCCCCGCGATGGCCTTGGCGTGCTGGCCGGCCTGCCGCGCCTGATAGCCGGGCACGGGCGCCTTGCCCCGCGACTGCTGCCGCCCGCTGCCGCCGAGCAGCTTGTCGGTGTCGGCGTCTTCGCGCTGCAGCGAGTCGAGGATGTCGGCGATCTTCTTGCGCAGCGGCTGCGGGTCGATGCCGTTGGCCTCGTTGTAGGCGACCTGCTTGGCCCGGCGCCGGTTGGTCTCGTCCATCGCCCGCTCCATCGAGGGGGTGATCTTGTCGGCATACATGTGGACCTGGCCCGAGACGTTACGGGCGGCGCGGCCGATGGTCTGGATCAACGAGGTGTCCGAGCGCAGGAAGCCCTCCTTGTCGGCGTCGAGGATGGCCACCAGCGACACCTCGGGCAGGTCGAGGCCCTCGCGCAGCAGGTTGATGCCGACCAGCACGTCGAACTCGCCCGAGCGCAGCTCCCGCAGCAGCTCGATGCGGCGCAGCGTGTCGACCTCGCTGTGCAGGTAGCGGACCCGGATGCCCAGCTCCAGCAGGTAGTCGGTGAGGTCTTCCGACATCTTCTTGGTCAGCGTGGTGACCAGGACGCGCTCGTCGCGCTCGGCCCGCTCCCTGATCTCGTGGACCAGGTCGTCGATCTGCCCCTTGGTCGGCTTGACCACGATCTCGGGGTCCACCAGGCCGGTCGGGCGGATGACCTGCTCGACCACCTCGCCCTTGGCCCGGCCCAGCTCGTAGGGGCCGGGCGTGGCCGACAGGTAGACGGTCTGGCCGATGCGCTCCAGGAACTCCTCCCACTTCAGCGGCCGGTTGTCCATCGCCGACGGCAGCCGGAACCCGTGCTCGACCAGCGTGCGCTTGCGGGAGGCGTCGCCTTCGTACATGGCGCCGATCTGCGGCACGGTCTGGTGGGACTCGTCGAGGACGAGCAGGAAGTCCTCGGGGAAGTAGTCGAGCAGCGTGTTGGGCGCGCTACCGGCCTCGCGGCCGTCCATGTGGCGCGAATAGTTCTCGATGCCGGAGCAGGTGCCGATCTGGCGCATCATCTCGATGTCATACGTCGTGCGCATGCGCAGCCGCTGCGCCTCCAGCAGCTTGCCCTGCCGCTCCAGCTCCGACAGCCGGTCGGCGAGCTCCGCCTCGATCCCGGTCACCGCGGCGGCCATGCGCTGCTCGCCCGCGACGTAGTGGGAGGCCGGGAAGATGTAGAGCTCCTCGTCCTCGGTGATGACCTCGCCGGTCAGCGGGTGCATGGTGGAGAGCTTCTCGATCTCGTCGCCGAACATCTCGATGCGCACGGCCAGCTCTTCGTATTTCGGGATGATCTCGATCGTGTCGCCGCGCACCCGGAACGTGCCCCGGGTGAAGGCCAGGTCGTTGCGCGTGTACTGCATGTCGACCAGGCGGCGCAGGAGCTGGTCGCGGTCGACGTCCATCCCGACGCGCAGCCGGGCCATGCGGTCGACGTATTCCTGCGGCGTGCCCAGGCCGTAGATGCACGACACCGAGGCGACGACGATGGTGTCGCGGCGGGTGAGCAGCGAGTTGGTGGCCGAGTGGCGCAGCCGCTCGACCTCGTCGTTGATCGAGGAGTCCTTCTCGATGTAGGTGTCGCTCTGCGGGACGTATGCCTCGGGCTGGTAGTAATCGTAGTAGGAGACGAAGTATTCGACCGCGTTGTTGGGCAACATCTCGCGCAGCTCGTTGGCGAACTGGGCGGCGAGCGTCTTGTTGGGCTGCATGACCAGCGCGGGCCGCTGCAGCCGCTCGATCAGCCACGCGATCGTGGCCGTCTTGCCGGTGCCGGTGGCCCCCAGCAGGACGTTGTCCTTCTCCCCGGCCTTGACGCGGCGCTCCAGCTCGGCGATGGCCGTCGGCTGGTCGCCCGAGGGAGTCATCTCGGTGACGACCTCGAAGGGCGCCACCTTCCGCTGCAAATCAGTGACCGGTCGCATGGTGCCCACTGTAGGTGGCCGCACCGACAGAAACCGTCAGGCCGTGCGCTCGCCTATCCGGGGGAAGGGCGTGGTGGAGAAGACGACCTCCACGGGCACCTCGAAATAGTCGGCGATCCGCAGCGCCAGGTAAAGACTGGGGCTGTATTCACCCCGTTCGAGGTATCCGATGGTCTGGTAGTGCACCCCCAGGGCGTCGGACAACTGCCTGCGGGTCACGTTCCGCTCTGCGCGCAGCAGCGCGATGCGGTTGTAGACGTTCTCGCTCATCACCGAATATCTTCTCAGCCGAACCGCTGCAGCGCCCGCCGCCTGCGCTCCTCCATCAGCGAACCTGATTCGCGCCTGGCGATCCCGCGCAGGATCGGGGGCGCGAGCAGCAGCCCGGCGGCGGCCCATGCGAGCAGCACGAGGGTGGTCTCGACCGGCCTCCACGAGCCGCCGATCTCGGCAGCGGCGGCGGCGCCCGCGACCTCGATGTCGGCCTCCCTCTTCCCGAGATCGGCGCCGCCCACCAGCTCTTTCACCGCTCCCATCGTGCCTCCAAGTAGTAGGACTACTACATCAATAGCACATCTGCTACAGGAAGCAATAGACATGTGACACCGCATTGCAAGCGAACAGTAAGTCACACCCGATACGGTCGGAATCGCCTGTAGCGGAAAAGGAAGGTTCAATGTCACGACCCAGAGAGGCACTGATCCAGGCCGGGCAGGGCATAGCCCAAGCGGTTGCCCAAGGGGGTGACGTACGGCAGGCGATGGGCGGGGCCATCGGACAGGCCATCGACCAGGCGGGGCAACTCGGCGAGCAGGCCAGAGGCTTCGCGCTGAATCCCCACGACTTCGCCGCGGCCCGCGACGGCGGCGTGTCCATCGGCACCCTCATCGAGGCCAGGACCGCGTCGCTGAACGAGGCCGGCGAGATCGTCAACCGCAGCTTCGCGGAGAACGGCATGCACGTCATCTCCCCGGTGGTGATCCCCAAGGGGAGCACCGCGAAGGTGATCGTGCCGCTGGGCATCCTCGTGCTGCTCGGACTGATGGGCGCACTCGCCAACATCATCCCGAACGCGGACGTCGTCTTCGGCCCGCACTATTGGGTGGTGCTGGTCCTGGCCGCCGTGTTCCTGTGGTGGCGGCGCAGCGTGGTGATGGTGCCGGAGGGCTGCAAGGCCCTGATCACCCAGTTCGGCAAGCTGGTGCACATCGCGGAGCCGGGCCGGGTGACGCTGTTCAACCCGTGGAAGCGGGTCAGCTACATCGTCAACACGACCCGCGAATACCCGTTCAACGCGCCGATCAGCGAAGCCCCGACCCAGCAGGGCGTCAAGGCGAGCGTCGACCTGTTCCTGCAGTTCAGGATCGAGAACCCGGCGGAGTTCATCTTCGTGCTCGGCTCGGTCAGCGGCTTCCAGTCCAAGCTGCAGAACGCCATCAGCGAGGTCACCCGCTCCCTCATCTACGCCCAGCGCGCCGAGGAGATCTACGACCTGGTCGGCGAGAGCACGCTCGGCATGCTGGAGAGCCTCAACCAGCAGTTCCTGCCCGCCGTGCGGCTCACCGACGTCAACATCACCCACGCCGAGCCGTCCAGCCAGGAATACCGCATGGACCTGGCCGCCCCCGAGATGGTCCGCGTCGCCAAGGAGGCCTACACCTACGAGTACGAGCTCCAGCTTCGCAAGGAGCAGAACGAGGGCGACCTGGTCAAGGAGCTGGCCGGGCTGCAGGAGACGCTGAGCGCCATCCAGGCGGAGATCGCCGGTTACCAGGCCCGCATGGACACCGCGCTCGAACGCGCCACCAACCAGGCCACCGCGCAGGCCAGGCAGCGCCTGGTCGAGGCCGAGTCCACGGCCAACGCCAACGCGGCGCTCCTGGAGGCGCAGGCGCTGGACATCAGGGCGCTGTCGGCCGCGGAAGCGCCCGAGATCCTCGACTACCGCTTCCAGCAGGACCTGCTGACCAAGCTGGAGTCGGTCGCCACCAGGCTGCCCCAGGTGGTGCAGATCGGCGAGCAGACCGACATCGACTTCCTGGCCCTGGCCCAGCAGCTCGTGGGCGGCAAGGGCGCGGTGCTGTTCTCCGCCGAGGACATGGCCGCCATCCGCGGCAGGCTCGACGAGATCGGCGCCCGTGTGCGGGACCGCGGGGACGAGATCGCCGCGCTGCTCGAGAAGGCCGCCGCCGACGTGGAACGGCCTCCGGAGACCCCGGAGCCGGACGCCGAGCTGGAGATGACCGTCGAGCGGCTGCTGCCGAGCGGCAAGCACCACGAGAGTGAGGCCTGATGAGCAGGGAGTTCTCGAAGATCAAGGAGTCGGTGGCCTCCTGGGGAGACATCCGCCAGCTCCTGCGGGGCGGCGAGCAGGGCCAGCTCGTGCCGGTCGTGATCCCCAAGGACCGGCGCGGGTTCGCCTGGATGACGCTGATCTTCCTGGCGCTCTACTTCGCCGGCGTGGCCGCGCTGAGCGACTACACCCTCATCGCGACCTTCGTGGCGCTGTTCTGCCTGCTCGTGGCGCTGATCACGATGTGGCGCAAGGCGATCATCGAGATCGAGGAGGGCACCACCGGCGTACGCAGCCGCTGGGGCGCCATCACCGGCACCCTGCCGCCGGGCCGCCACTACCTCTGGCTGCCGTGGGACCGGGTGGACGCGGTCGTCGACACCTCCACCGAGATCCCGTACTCGGCGCCGATCGTGGCCTGCCCGACCGCCGAGAACGTGCCGCTGAAGTCGATCGAGTTCTTCCTGAAGTTCCGCATCGTGGACCCCGTCGCGTTCGTCCGCACGATCGGGGCGGGCAACTTCGACCTGGTGCTCTCCAGCGCGGTGCAGGACGCGATCAGGCAGCGCAGCCGCCGGGTCAACACCGAGCGCGCGTACGACCTGCGCGGCTCCGACGTCGGCGACATGCAGGACGCCCTCAACCGCCAGCTCGGCCGCTACGGCGTGCGCGTCACCGGCGCCAACATCCCCGACGTGCAGCTGCCCGACGCCTACCAGCAGCACCTGGCCACCCGTGAGAAGGTCGCCAAGGAGCTGTCGGCCTACGAGCGCGAGTGGGAGCTGACCCGCAAGCGCCGCATCGACACCCTGCTGATGGAGATCGAGCGCTCCAAGAAGACCCGTGACGCCCGCGTCGTCGAGGTCAAGGCCGCCCACAACAACGCGCGCAAGAACGTGGCGCGCATGCTGGAGGAGCAGGAGACCGAGGCGCAGCGGGTGACGTGGGAGATCGAGGCGCGCGGCCGGGCCGACCTGACCTCCGCCGAGAACGAGGCCAAGGCGCTGCGCCGCCTGGGCGAGTCGTACCGGGACAACCGGGCCGTCCTGCAGTACGAGCTGGCCCGCAAGCGCCTCGACGTGGGCGCCAAGCTGGCGGAGAATGCCCCTCAGCCACTGGTCGTACGCACCCAGCAGGGTCAGTCGGACTCCGCGCTCTCCACCCTCCTCCTGGCCCAGATGCTCCCCCGCATCATGGGCACGGGAACAGGCCAACTGAACGGCCACACACCTTCCGCATAGGAGAACCCCATGGTGTTCCGCAAATTGATGGCCGCGTTCGGCGCGGGCGTCGAGGTTGACACGGTGCTGACCAACACGGGGGTACGCCCCGGCGAGCCGCTGCGCGGCGTCGTCCACTTCCGTGGCGGCAACACCGACTACAAGGTCGAGGGCATCCACATCGACCTGACCGCCGTCGTCGAGGTCGAGCAGGGCGACAACGAGTACAAGTCGACCTACAGCTTCCTGCGCCAGCAGGTCGCGGGGACGTTCCAGCTCGCGGCGGGCGCGCAGCACCAGCATCCGTTCGAGGTCCAGGTCCCGTGGGAGACGCCGATCAGCGCGATCGCCGGGCATCCGCTGCACGGCATGAGGCTGGGGGTGCAGACGGAGCTGGCGCTGGCGGGGGCGCTCGACAAGGGCGACCTCGACCCGCTGTTCGTCAGCCCGCTGCCCGCCCAGGACCACGTGATCGGCGCCCTCGACCGGCTGGGCTTCCAGTTCAAGAAGGCCGACCTGGAACGTGGCACCCTGTACGGCTCGACGATGCCGTTCTTCCAGGAGATCGAGTATTACGCGGGCGGGCAGTGGCGGCGGCACTTCAACGAGCTGGAGCTGACGTTCATCGCCGGGCCGCGGCAGATGGACGTCATCGTGGAGGCCGACAAGCGGGGCGGCTTCCTGAGCTCGAGCCACGACGCCTACAACCGCTTCACCGTACGCTACGACGACCCGCCGCACTCGGCGGATGAGGCCCTGCAGCGCGGACTGGAGAAGATGGCCCGCCATCGCGGATGGTTCTAGACCCGGGTCACGGCCAGCAGGTGACCGCTGACTCCCAGGAGCGACGGTTCGCACTCAAGGCGGCGGGCGGCGTCGAGCAGCAGCTCGCGCCGCCCCTCGTCGTCCAGCCAGTCGTTCACGTCCCCGTAGAGCCAGAACGCGCCCTCCAGGCCGTAGCGGCGCGGCTCGGGCAGGCCGGCGTCGGCGAACTCCGCGAGGATGTCGTCGGGGTGGTGGCCGTAGCCGCGGAACCCGCCCTCCCTGGGTGAGACGATCGCGCCCGTCTCCAGCGCGCGATACTCGGCCGCGCGCTGCTCCTCCCGCGTGAACACGCCGAGGTAGACGCTGTCGTGGACGGCCGCGTACCGGCTGATGACGGCGGCGGCGACCAGCCCGCCGGGGCGCACGGCGCGCCGGGCCTCCGACAGGGCGCGCAGCCGGTCGGCGCGCTCGGGCAGGTGGTAGAGCGGGCCCAGCAGCAGCACCGCATCGGCCGCCCCGTCCTGGACGGCCAGGTCGCGCGCGTCGCCCAGGCGGGCGCGCACGCCGGCCAGCTCCGAAGCGGCTTCGACGTGCAGCGGTACGGGGTCGATCAGCTCGACGTCGTAGCCCTCGGCGGCCAGCCACTCGGCGTGCGCGCCCGTGCCGCCGCCCACGTCGAGCACCCGTGCGGGGGCCGGCGGCAGGGTGCGGCGCAGCACGTCGCGGGTGCGCCAGAACTCCAGCCGGTCGCGCCCCTGCCGCAGCCTGGTCAGCTCGCCACCGCGCTCGTAGTAGGCCAGTGTGCCGGGATCCATGATCATGGTGCCGGATCCTACATTCGCCCACATCAGCGGCACGAGGCAATATCTTTCCTCATCTCCGGCTAGGAGATCGCTCCTTTGCGTGTGCTGGCAGTCGCATGGCGCGCTCGTTACCATGACCTCGGGAACTGACTTGATCGTCGGACGGCGGGGCGAGCGATGGCACGGTTCATGGCGGCGTTGAAGAGAGCCGCCCCATGGGCGGCGCGCAACGCCGACGGCGCCATCGCGCTCGGGCTGGCGATCGTGGTCGGCGTGCTCGGCATCATGCCCGACAAGATCGTCGACGACGCGCTCAAGGTCCAGCTCGTGAGCGCCGCGACCCTGGTGATCCTGGCGCTGGTGGCCACCGCGCTGCTGCGCGACCGCGCCAGGCAGGCCCCGGTCGAGGAGGCGATCACCTCGGGCGCGCTGTCCGAGCTCCCCAGGCGCCTGGCCCGCCTGGAGGAGATCGAGACCCTGGCCCACAGCACCCGGCTGGCGCTGGACGCGCTGCACCTCGTCCGGGTGCTGGCCAGCAGCCAGGAGATCGCCCAGTCCCACGCCGAGTCCCGCAAGGACACCACCAGGTGGAGCTTCAAGGGCGGCACCGGCACCTACATGCGCGCGGTCACGCTGCCCGCCTGCGTGGCCGCCGCGCGCAAGGACAAGCGCCACCTCACGGTCAGGATCGAGGTCATCGACCCGGGCGACCCGGAGGTCTGCGAGACCTACGCCCACTACCGCCGCTCGTTGTCCGACGCCCCCGACGGCACCGGCGAGACGTGGACGACCGACCGGGCCAGGAAGGAGTCGTACGCGACCATCCTGGCCGCCTTCTGGCACCGCCAGCGCTACGGCCTGCTCGACATCGAGGTGGGCCTGTCCTCGACGATGACGACGTTCCGCTGGGACCTGTCGTCGAGCCGGCTGATCATGACGGTCGAAGACCCGAACATGGCGATGACGGCGCTGGCCGGCACGTTCTACTACGAGAACAGCGACACCGAGTTGCGGCTCAGCTTCGAGCAGGCGCGGCGGGTTCCGCTGGAGATGTACAAGAGGGTGCCGCTCGGCGACGAGCCCACCATCGAGGAGGTGCAGGAGCTGTTCGACGGCATCGGGGTGCCCCTGCCCAAGACCTACAACGGCCGTGACGTCGTCGACATCGCCAGGAAGGCGTTGCGCGCCCTGGATCCGTACGCATGAGCTATTCCGCCGTGCGCGAGATCCTGGACCGGGGCCCGGCCAGGGCGTGGGCCCTCGGCGAGTTGTCGAGACCGGGCCTGCGCGCGGTGCGGCACCCGCTCGGATTCGTCTGCCTGCCGCTGGAGCGCGACGGCGGCGAGGGGGTATGCCTCCACCTGTGGTCCGATTCGCTCGCGCACGCCGAGAGCACCACCTCGCAGATCCACTGCCACAGCTGGGACCTGGTCAGCCACGTGCTCTACGGCCAGATGCGCAACGTGCACGCGGTGGTCACCGACGCGGGCCCGCGGGCCACGCACCGGGTCTACGAGGTGGTCAGCGGGGCCGACGGCGACCGCATCTCGCCCACCCGCCGCACCGTGCGGCACGCCACGGGCCTGGTGGAGGTCTTCGGGCCCGGCGACACCTACACGCTGGCCGCCGGCCGCTTCCACAGCAGCGTCGTGCCCGAGGGCGGCGAGGCGGCCACGATCGCGCTCGGCAGCGGCCGGCCCGGCAGCCGCGACCTGTCGCTCGGCCCGCTGGAGGGCGGCGCCCACCATGTGTCCAGGCAGCCGCTGGACGCCGGGGAGACGGCTCTGGCCGTACGTCTGATCACCGCGCACCTGACCTGAGAGGGCACCCCGATGGACCTGGATCACGCTCGGACGGTCGCCGTGGAGGCCGTCGAGGCCGCGGGGGCGCTGCTCCTGGAGGGCGCGCGGGGGGCGGTGGGGGTGCGGGCCAAGGGCGTGGCGGGCGACGTGGTGACGGATCTGGACCTGGCCTCGGAGAAGTTGTTGCTGGAGCGGATCCTGACGGCGTACCCGTCGCACGCGGTGATCGCGGAGGAGTCGGGGCTGGCGGGGTCGGCGGGCGCTGAGTGGACGTGGCTGGTTGACCCGCTCGACGGCACCAACAACGTGGCGATCGGGTTGCCCACGTACGTGGTGGGCGTGGCGTTGTGCCGGGCCGGGCGGGCGCTGCTGGGCGTGGTGCACGATCCCGTCTCCGCGCAGACGTGGTCGGCCATCAGGGGCCGGGGGGCGGTGGCGTCCTCGGGCGCGCGCCTGGCTCCCCCCTACGCGCCCAGCCCGCACGGGCCGCTGCTGGCCTGGACGCAGGGATATGACATCGCCAGGGACGACGTGACGGCCCTGCGGCTGAAGACGGCGCTCGACCGTCACGCGCGCCGGGTGCTGCAACTGTGGGCGCCGCTGCTGGCCTGGGCCATGCTGGCGCGCGGCGACATCGACGGCATCGTGGGCTACCGGGCCGAGATGGTGGACCTGCCGGCCGGGGCGCTGCTGGCGCGGGAGGCCGGCATCGAGATCAGGGCGCTGGACGGGAGACCGTACGAGGAGTGCATCGACGCCCCCGCCGAGGAGCGCAGCTTCGTGGCCGCCCACCCGCGGGCCGTCCCCGGGCTCCTCGCGCTTGTCCAGTGAGGAAAAGTGCGCAGATGGTGTGTGTCCTTTGTCGAAGAACTCCGCCGCCGTTCGTCGTCTTATTAGAGGGTGCCGCGAAGCGGCGCCACGCGGAGAGGGGTCCGACATGATCACCACCACCGAGCTGGCACAGGTGCTCTTCGCCACCGGCCTGCAGCCGTCCGACGAGTCCTCGCCGTTCGAGATCCGGGAGGCCGTGGACGAGCGGCTGTGCGCGTGCGGCGGCGAGCCGGCCCGGTGCGCGGCCTACGTGGCCCAGGAGGCCGGCGACCACCCCGAGACGTACGTGCGGCGGATGCGCTGGGCCCTGGACGCGGTCTCCGGCGCCTACGCGCTGGCCGCCGCCTGACCCCCAGCCGCCCTCAGCCGCTCTCAGCCGCCCTCAGCCGCCCTCAGTCAGCCGAACGAGACCAGCGCCCACACCGTCGTCACGAGCCCGACGACGGCCAGGCCCGCCCCGGTGAGCAGGAAGCGCCGCATCGGGACCCTGACCTCGTGGCGGCGGCACGACTCGAACCACAGCAGCGTGGCCAGCGAGGCCCACGGGGTGATGACGGGGCCGACGTTGGTGCCGACCAGGAGGGCCAGCAGGCGGTCCTGGTCGGCGGGCGGGATGACGGCCTCGACGGCCCAGTAGGCGGGCAGGTTGTTGATCGCGTTGGACAGCCCGGCGCCGACGGCCGCGGTGCGGTAGGGGTCGCTCTCGGTGCCGATCATCCAGGTCATCACGGTGTTCAGGCCGTGCGCGCTGAGCGTGGGCACCACCAGGAACAGGCCGGTCACGAAGATGACGAGCTGCCACGGGATCAGGCTCCACGTCAGGCGCTCGCGGGCGCGCAGCACGAAGGCCGTCACGATGATGGCCGCCGCCGCGGTGGCGGCGATGGCGACGTGCGCCTTGAGCAGCAGCAGGACGATGAAGAGCAGGCAGCCGCCCGAGGCGGCCGAGAACAGCACGCGGTCGGCGACCGGCTCCAGCACCGGCGGGGTGTAGCGCAGATCGCGCCGCTCGCCCCGCCGCCAGTAGAACGCCCACAGGAACGCCATCGTCACCGCGATCGAGGCGATCTGGGGCGCCCACATGCGGGCGGCGAACTCCTGGGTGTCGAGGCCGATCTTGTCCATGCCCAGGAGGTTGGTCAGGTTGGAGACCGGGAGCAGCAGGCTCGCGGTGTTGGCCAGCCAGATCGTGGTCATGGCCAGGGGCAGGGCGGCGATGCGGGCCCTGGGGGCGAGGGCGAGCATGACGGGGGTGAGGAGGACGGCCGTCGTGTCCAGGTTCAGAAATATCGTAATAAATGACGCGAAAGCCGTACAAAGAAAGAAGAGGGCGGCGTAGTTGCCGCGGCCGAGCACCGCCATCCTCGTCGCGATCGCGTCGAAGACCTGGGCCTCCTTGGTGAGCTCGGCCAGCACGATGATCGCCACCAGGAAGACCAGCAGCGGGCCGATCTCATCCAGGCTCTTGACCGCGTCGGCCCAGGGCAGCAGCCCGGTCGCCACGAAGACCAGACCGAGAACCAGCAGCCCGACCCTGATCCGGTCGAGCACGCCAAGACGCCGCAACACCCGACGATGATCGCACAACCCCGACCTCGCAAGGGATACTGGGCAGATGGCACGTGACGGCAGGCCGACCGAGATCTTCGTCAGCTATTCCCCTGCCGACACGGCCTGGGCGACCTGGATCGCCTGGGAGCTTGAGGCGGCGGGCTACAAGACCATGATCCAGGCCTGGGACTTCGTGCCGGGCACGAACTTCATCGACTTCATGGACCGCGGGGTCAGCGAGGCGCAGCTCGTCGTGGCCGTGTTGTCGCGCAACTACCTGAGCTCCCGCTACGGGCGGATGGAGTGGCAGGCCGCGCTGCGGGCCGACCCCGACAACCCCTCCAACAAGCTCGTCACGATCAGGCTGGAGGACGTCCAGGTCGGGGGCCTGCTGTCCATGATCACCTGGGTCGACCTGCTCGGCGTCTCCGACCCGGGGCAGGCCAGGGCGTTACTGCTGGGCCGGGTCAGCGAGGCGATGGCGGGGCGGGCCAAGCCGGAGGCCGCCCCGGCCTTCCCCGACGGCTCCAGCGTGCCGGCGCCCGCGCCGACGCTGCCGCCGCCCGCCGACCGGTCCAGGGCCCGGCGCGCGCCGGTCACCGCGCCGAAGTTCCCGCCCTCGGGCGGCGAGAGCAGGGGGCGCGCGTCGATCAACGTGCTGCACATCGGCGGCCCCAGGTTCGGCCGGGCGCTGCCCGATCCCGGCGAGCCGTTCACGCCCGAGGACATGCAGGCACGCGTCTGGGCGGACCTGACCGCCATGTACGACCGCGGCATGCCCCGCCCCGACCTCATGGTCGTCAGCGGCGACCTGACCGAGTCCGGCACCCTTGGGCAGTTCGGGCAGGCGACGCAGTTCGTGACCGACCTGCGGCTGCTGATCGGCCTGGAGCCACACCGGCTCATCCTGCTGCCCGGACCGCGCGACGTCACCAAGGCCGCGGCCAGCGCCTACTTCATGACCTGCGAGGCCGACGACGTGAGCCCGCAGCCGCCCTACTGGCCCAAGTGGCGGCACTTCGCGAAGTTGTTCGGGGAGGTCTACCAGGGGCTGGACGACCGGGTGTTCGACGGCGGGCAGCCGTGGACGTTGTTCGAGGTGCCCGATCTGAAGGTGGTCGTGGCGGGGCTCAACTCGACGATGGCGATGAGCCATCTGGAGCGCGACGCGTACGCGCTGCTCGGGGAGGCGCAGGCGGCGTG
Source organism: Nonomuraea insulae (assembly GCF_042656245.1). NCBI lineage: Bacteria > Bacillati > Actinomycetota > Actinomycetes > Streptosporangiales > Streptosporangiaceae > Nonomuraea > Nonomuraea insulae. The sequence continues at coordinate 16,484 of NZ_JBHSPA010000073.1, read as the reverse complement.
GTTCGCCGAGCGGCTGCGCCCTTACGAGGAGAGCGCGTGGTTGCGCCTGGGCGCGATCGGGCACCCGCCGGGCGAGCTGAGGGACGCGCGGACGTTCGAGCGGCTGCTGGGCCACCGGCTCAACCTGCTCTTCCACGGCGGTTCCGAGCCGCCGGCCGAGGGCCGGATCGCCGCGCCGCGCTCGGGGCGGCACCAGGTCGTCGAGATCGGCCCCGACGGGGTGCGCGTCTGGCGGCCCGACACGCAACCCGACGGGCAACCTGACGGGCAATCCGATGGGGGCCGTCCCGAGCAGGTCCGCTCCCGCTGGCGGGCCGCGCGCACCACGTTCACCGGCGAGAGCCCGCCCGCCGCCGCGCCCGCGCCGAAGCCGGAGGAGCGCGAGCCGAGCCCGGTGGAGCTGCTGCTCGACCGGATCACCGAGGTCTGCGAGGCCAGGCACGAGCGCGCCAGGATCCGCAGGTTCGACTCCCACCTGGTGGTCACCCACCCCGAGGACGGCTTCGTCCGCCAGACGATGATCGGCGCGTACGTGGGCGAGCCGGCCGAGGAGAGCGCGGCGGAGTTCGCCCGGCTGGCGCACGCGGCCGGGCTGTCCGCCGAGCTGGTCTACCAGGGGCCGCCGGCGTCCCGCGCGATCCGCGACGACCTGATGCGCAAGGGCGTGCGGGTGCGCAGCTTCACCGAGTTCCAGGGCCTGCTCGACCTGAGCGGCTACGTCAGCGACCAGACCGCCAGGCTGACCACCGACCGGCGCTACCCGCCCGGCCTGTACGTCCCCCAGCGCTACCGCGAGCTCGACCGCCCAAACAGCCAGGTCAGGCACGGCCTGACCGACGAGCTGATGCGGCTGCTGGCCGCCGACCACGGCCGCTTCCTGCTGCTGCTGGGCGACTTCGGCCACGGCAAGACGTTCGCGCTGCGCGAGCTGGCCCGCCGCATCCCCGCCGAGCTGCCGCACCTGACGCCGATCCTCATCGAGCTGCGCGCCCTGGACAAGGCGCACTCGGTGGACGCGCTGGTGGCGGCTCACCTGGCGGGTCACGGCGAGGAGGTCATCGACCTCAAGGCGTTCCGCTACCTGCTGCGGCAGGGGCGGATCGTGCTGCTGTTCGACGGGTTCGACGAGCTGGTGACCCGGCTGACCTACGACCGCGCGGCCGACCACCTGGCCACGCTGCTGGCGGCGGCCGACGACAAGGCGAAGATCGTGGTGGCCAGCCGCACCCAGCACTTCAAGTCGCACAGCCAGGTGCTGACCTCGCTCGGCGAGATGGTCGGGGTGCTGCCGCAGCGGCGGGTGCTCAGCGTCGAGGACTTCACGCCCGACCAGATCCGCTCCTACCTGGCCAACAGGTTCACCAGCGGCGACGAGGCCGGCGCGCGCATGTCGCTGATGGGCGAGATCGAGGACCTGCTCGCGCTGGCGCAGAACCCGCGCATGCTCAGCTTCATCGCCGACCTCGACGCCGACCGCCTGCGTACGGTGGCCGAGGCCCCCCACACGATCAGTCCGGCCCTGCTGTACGAGGAGATCCTCACCTCCTGGCTGGCCTTCGAGGAACGACGGGCCCGCGTCCCCGGCTCGGCCGTCACGCTGACCACCGACGAGCTGTGGCAGGCGGTCACGGCGCTGGCGGTGCGGCTGTGGGACACCGGCGAGTCGCTGCTGGGCGTGGAGGAGCTGACCGAGATCGGCGAGACGCTGACCGACCTGGCCGACGGCCAGCTCTCGGCCGCGCACGCCGCGTTCAGGATGGGCTCGGGCAGCCTGCTCGTCCGCACCGAGGAGGGCATGTTCGGGTTCATCCACGCCTCGGTGATGGAGTGGCTGATCGCCCGGCGCATCGCCACCACGATCGACGACCCGGCCCTGCTCTCGCACCGGCCGCTGTCGGCGCTGACCGTGGAGTTCCTGTGCGACCTGGCCGACGTGCGCGCGCTGCGGGCGTGGGTCGTCGATCCGCCGGCCGACGACGTGTCCAGGGCCAACGCGGTCAAGATCGCCGCCAGGCTGCGCACGCCAGCCCGCGCCGACCTGCGCGGGGCCAACCTGAAGGGCGAGGACCTGTCGGCCAGGGACCTGCGCGAGGTCGACCTCACCGGCGCCGATCTGTCCGAGTCGACGCTGGCGGGCACGAACCTGTCCAGGGCGACCCTGCGCGACGCGCGGCTCGTGGGCGCGCGGCTCGACGGCGCGCAGCTCATCGGGGCCGACCTGCGCGGCGCGGACCTGTCGGGGGCGCGGCTGGCGCAGGTGGACCTGAGCGACGCGGCCGTCGAGGGCGCCCGCTGGCACCGGGCCTCGCTGATCAACGTGACCGGCACGCTGCCGCACCTGCCGGGGGCGGCGGTGGTGCCGGGGCAGCCGGTCGAGGTGGAGTTCGCACCGGCCGGCATCGGCGTCCCGTACGGCTACCACTTCCAGACCAGCCGCCTGCCCGAGCCGATCGCCTACAGCCCCGACGGCGCCACGATCGCGATCGGCAACGAGGACGGCGGCGTGCTGCTGTGCGTCGGCGGCGCCCCCGTACGCACGCTGCAGGGCCACCGTGGCCGCGTCTACGCGGTCACGTTCGCCGGCGAGCTGCTGGCCACGGGCGCCAGCGACGGCGCCGTCATGGTGTGGGACGCCCTCACCGGCGAGCCGCTGCGCCGGCTGGCCGGTCACGCCGACGGCGTCTGGCCGGTACGCCTCAACCCCTCAGGCGACCTGGTGGCGGCGGGCGGCGGCGACGGCGTCGTCCGCGTGTGGGAGACGGCCACCGGGCGGCTCGCGCACGAGCTGGCCGGGCACCGGGCGCCCGTGTTCACCGCCTCCTTCGGCCACTCGGCGCTGGTGACCGGCGACGCGGCGGGCGTGGTCCGCGTCTGGGACCTCGACTCGGGCCGGCTGAAGGAGACGCTCGGCGAGCACCGCGGCAGCGTCTACCGGGCCGTGCACAGCCCCGACGGCCGCCTGCTGGCCACCGGCGACGAGGCCGGCGTCGTCCGGCTGTGGGACACCCGCACGTGGCGGCTGCTGCACGAGCTGGGCGGGCACCTGGGCAGCGTCTACTGCGTGACCTTCTCCCCCGACGGCTCGTTGCTGGCGACCGGCGACACGGCCGGCAGCGTACGCCTGTGGGACCCCTCAGGCGAGGCCCGCGGCGTGCACACCACCCACGCGGCGGCCGTCTACCAGGTCGCCTTCTCCCCCGACGGCCAGAGCCTGGCCACCGGCGACTCCAACGGCGTCGTACGCCTGCAGCACCTCGGCGGCGGCCGGCGGGTCGAGCTGACCGGCCACCGCAGCTCGGTCTGGCCGTTCGCGTTCAGCCCCGACGGCCGGCAACTGGCCACCAGCAGCAACGACGGCACCGTGCGGCTGTGGGACCCCGAGACGGGCCGGTCCCAGCGGGTCCTGCGCGGCCACGGGCGGCGGATCTCCTCCGTCAGGTTCAGCGCCGACGGCACGATGCTGGCGACCAGCGGCAACGACGGCGTCGTACGCGTGTGGGAGCCGAGCACCGCACGGCGGCTGCGCGAGTTCAGCGGCTCGGCCGACCGGCTCATCTCGGCCTCGTTCTCCCCCGCAGGGCCGGTGCTGGCCACCGCCAGCAACGACGGCGGCGTGCACTTCTGGAACGCCACCACCGGCGACTACGAACGCGAGCTGAACGCCGAGACCGAGCACGTCTGGGCCGAGGCGTTCAGCCCCGACGGCGACCTGCTGGCCACGGCCAACGACGATGACAGCGTGCACATCTGGTACCGGCCCACGGGGCGGCTGGCGGGCAACCTGACCGACCACCGCGGCCGGGTGCGCTCGATCGCGTTCAGCCCCGGCGGCGAATACATCGCCACCGGCTGCGACGACACGCTCGTCCGCCTGTGGCACGTCGCCTCCGGCGGCCGGGTGGCCACCCTGGAGGGGCACTCCGACCGGGTCTACTCCGTGGCGTTCTCCCCCGACGGCCGCTACCTGGCCAGCGCGGGCAACGACGGCAAGGCGCTGATGTGGGAGCTGCGCCCCGGCCAGCCCTGGCAGCCGCGGCTGGTGCACACCTTCAAGCGGCACAGCGGCCGGCTGTGGAGCGTGGCCTTCAGCGCCGCCGGCGACAGCCTCGCCACCGGGGGCGACGACCTGCTGGTACGCGTCTGGGACACCACCACCGGCCGCCTGCGGCACACGCTGGCCGGGCACACCCGCCGGATCTGGTCGGTCGCCTACAGCCCGGCCGCCGACCTGCTGGCCAGCGCCGGCGACGACGGCGTGGTGATCCTCTGGGCGGGCGGGGAGCGGCACGCCACCCTGCTCGGGCTGGCCGAGGGGTGGGCGGCGCTGGCGCCCGACGGCCGCTACAAGGTCCAGGGTGATCCGGGCGGGCAGTTCTGGCACGTCGTGGGGATGTCGCGGTTCGAGCTGGGTGAGCTCGACGCGTACCTGCCGGGGGTCCGGCAGGTGCCGCTCGACTCGCCCTTCTAGTACACCTCGATCCTGTCCATGCTGATCACCGTGCTGCTGGAGGCGGCGTTGCGCTCCCCGGTCACGCGGACCCGCAGCGTGTGCGCGCCGGCCGCCAGGACCGGGCTCATGTAGTTGAGCTGCTCGCCCACGCGGATGGCGCTGTAGTAGTCGACGCGCTGCTCGGCGCCGCCGTCGATGGAGATGGCGGCGATGCCGTTGCCGGTGTCGCGCACGCTCAGCAGGGCCACGCGGGTGCCGGTGAAGCGGATCGTCGCGGTCGCGCCGGTCGAGCCGCTCCAGTGGTCGTTGCTCCAGAAGCACTGGGTGCCGCAGCCGGAGCCGGACTGCCACGAGCCCGCGTACGTCACCTGCGCGTCGAAGTCGTTGATCACCGACGTGGCCGCGCCCGGGTCGCCGGACGGGAGCTGCTGCGTGGCGCCAGCGGCGAGGGGACGGCCGAAGTTCGGGGTGCCGTCGGCGTTCCAGGTGAACCTCTGCACGCGGGTGGTGCGGAAGTTGTAGGTGTTGGTGCTGGTGTTCTTGCCGTGGTAGGCGATCCAGTCCTGGGTGCCGTCCGGGGACTGGAAGAACGAGTGGTGCCCCGGGCCCCACACGCCCGTCGCGTCGTTGCGCGAGAACACCGGCCCCGCGTGCTGCGTCCAGTTGGCGGCCACCATCGGGTCGGCGCCGTTGGCGATGCTCTTCATCCACAACTGGTAGTCCGGCTTGCCGGTGTCGCAGGTGGAGTAGGTCAGGAACGTCCTGCCGTTGCGGTAGAGCGGCGTCGGGCCCTCGCGCACCTCGGTGCAGCCGCCGTCCGCCGGGATCGCCACCCGGCCGCCGGTGACCGTCCACGCGTTGCTCATCCTGGCGATGTAGAGCTGCGCGGGGCCGCCCTGGCCGCGCCCCGGCCCGGTCCAGACGAAGTACGACTGTCCGTTGTGGGTGATCGGCTCGCCGTCGATGGCGTATTCGCCGAAGTCGGCGATCTTGGCCTTGAACGTGTACGGGCCCATCGGGTCGTCGCCGGCCGACTCCAGGACGTACATGCGGTGGTTGGCGTCCACGCCGTCGGAGGCGGTGTAGTAGATGTACCAGCGGGAGCCGACGTGCCGGAAGGCCGGGGCCCACATCTGCGTGTTGCGGCTGGTGTCGCTGTCGCGCCAGACCACCTGCTCGGGCGCGGCCAGCAGGGTCGCCAGGCTGGGCGAGCGCCAGATGCCGATCCGGTCGCCGCGCGTGGTGGCCACGTAGTAGCTGCCCTTGTAGTACATCAGGCTGGGGTCGGCGGAGGGATTGACCGGATTGCGGAACGACTGCGTCGCCGCGCCGGCCGGGAGCGCCGGCACGATCACGCTCAGGGCGACGGCTACGGCGGCAACGGCTGCACGCCAGGGGGTTGAGCGCGGCATCAACGGTCCTTCCACGATCCTGTCGGACGATCTTTCTGATCGTCATGGACAGGGGTCATCCCCGTCAACAGGCACCGGCCATCCGTCAGCCGCGGGAGGCGCGCCCCAGCAGGTCCGCCCAGACCGCCTCCACCCTGGTGTCCAGCTCCTCCAGCGTGCCGTCGTTCGGGATCACGATGTCGGCCGCGGCCAGCCGGTCCTCGCGGCTCGCCTGGGCGGCGATGCGGGCCTCGGCGTCGGACCCGGGCATGCCCCGGTGCTCGGCCAGCCGGCGGATGCGCAGGTCGTCGGGGGCGTCCACGACGATGACCACGTCGTACATGGAGGCCAGCTTGTTCTCCACCAGCAGTGGCACGTCGTAGACCATGATCGTGTCGTCGGCGGCCTCGCGCTGCAACTGCGCCACCCGCTCCCCCACGAGCGGATGCACGATCGCGTTGAGCGCCGCCAGCTTCTCGGAGTCGGCGAAGACGACCGAGCCGAGCTTCTCGCGGTCGAGCGAGCCGTCGGGCCGCAGCACCTCCGCCCCGAACGTCGTCACCACCCGCGCCAGGCCGGGCGTGCCGGGCTCCACCACCTCTCGCGCGATCTTGTCGGCGTCGATCACCGTCGCGCCCTTGGCCGACAGCCTCCTGGACACTTCGCTCTTGCCTGACCCGATTCCGCCGGTGAGCCCGATTTTCAGCACACGAAAAGCCTATCCACCCATCCCGTACGGGTTCACCATCAAGGCATGCTCTCCTCGATCGCCTGGGCCGCCCACGACCAGGCCGCCGCCGCCGGGGACGACTGGGTGGGACCGGACCACGTGCTGCTCGCCCTGCTGAGCACCGACTCCCTCGCCGGCCGGGTCCTCGCCGAGGCCGGCCTCGACCGCGAGCACGCGCTGGAACGCCTGCCCGGCCGCCGCCGCACGACCGGCCATCGGGGCGCCGGCTTCGCCAACCCCGCCTTCCACCAGGTGCACGGCATCGCGACCGGCCTGGCCCTGGCCGCCGGCGAACGGACCCCCTCGCCCGAGCACTGGCTGATCGCCCTGGCCCACGACGCCGACGTGGAGCGGGGTCCGACGCCGCTGCACCGGCTCGGGGTGGACCCGGACAAGGTGCTGGACGAGCTGCGCCGGCACGGCGTGCAGGTGCCGCCGCTCGATGCGCCAGAGCACGTGCCGTGGCGCGGCAGGCACCAGGTCGTGGTGCCCGCCTCGCGCCTTCAGGAGGTCCTCGACGGCCTCAGGGCCGGGCACCCGCCCGGCTCGGAGTGGCGGTGGGCCTGGCACTGGGTGGACGACGACCTGGGCCGCGCCATGATCACTTCGGAGGAAGGGATCGATCTCGCGTCATACGCAGGTGGACGATCGTCATGTGATCGTCCATCCGCTCCCGGCTCGTCTCCCGGTAGCCCAGACGGCGGTAGAGCCGCAGATTCCCCTCCGACAGGTGACCGGTGAACAGGTCGAACGCCGTCACCTCCGGCATCCGCTCGTGCACGGCCCGCAGCAGCGCCGTCCCCACGCCCTGACCCTGCCGGTCGGGCGCGACGACGAGACGGCCGACCAGGCAGGTGGCGCCGGACAACTGGCCGCGCACCGCGCCGACGATCCGGCCTGCGTCGAGCGCCTTGAGCACCAGGGCGCCCTCGATGATCTTGCGGATCTGCTCCAGCGACTCGACGAGCGGCGGGATGTAGGGGTCGCCGTAGAGCTGGGCCTCGGTGACGTACGCCGCCCGCTGCAGGGTGAGCAGCTCACCCGCGTCCGCCGCCACCGCCGCTTCGATCACCACGCCGGCAACCCTATCTCAGGACCCCGCCCCCGCCGTCAGTCCTCCTGGGCAGAGGGTATGGGACGGGGGGCGCGTGCCGTTGACGAGATAGTCGTGCACGCGGGTGCGCAGGCAGGTGGCGCGCAGCTTGCCCACGCCCTGCAACAGGTACGCGTCGTGTCCGTCGCCATGCCAGAGCACCGCCGCCCCGGGGATCCGCCGGGCCATCCGGGCCGCCGCGACGCCGGGACTCACGGTGTCCAGCCTGCCGATGCCGACCAGCGCGGAGGGCCCGCCTCCCCCGCCTGCCAGGCGACCGGACGGGCCCTGCCCCACGCGTGCCGGACCACCGGACAGGTCCTGGCCCACGCGTGCCGGACCACCGGACGGGCTCTGCCCCACACGCGCCGGGCCGTCGGGCAGGCCCTGCCTCGCGCGCGCCGGGCCGTCGGACGGGCTCTGGCCCGCTTGTGCCGGTCCTGGGGGCCAGCTTGGGCGGCCGCGCAGTCCCAGGCATCGGGCGACCTCGTACCGGCCGGTCAGCCATCCCACGCGCGGCGCCACCTCACGCAGGCGTGACTCCATCGCCAGGAAGCGCCGGTAGTCGGGGACGGCGGGCATGAAGTCGTGGCAGGCCATCGACCGCGCCACCGTCCCAGGACCCACCGGCGGTGCCACGGCCGCCATCGTCGCCAGCGCGCTCGCGTCGCCCTCTTCGGCCGCCGACATGGCCCCGGCCAGCTCCTGCCACCGCTCCGGTACGAGCCCGGCCAGCACGGCGACCGTGATCTGCCGGGCGTCCAGCGAACGTCCTGGACCGGCGGCCAGGGGGGCGCGTTCGAGCAGGCCGTCGAGCACCGCCACGGCGTCGTCATCGTCGAGCGGGCAACCGAGCTGGTTGGCGCACCAGTCGCGGAACGAGGCCAGCTGCCGCTCGGCCGTGCGCGCGTGGGCGATCAACCGCCGCCCCAGGCTGGGCTCGCCGTGGTCGGGCACACCCTCCAGGTACATCCGCCCGGCCCGTCTCGGGAACAACTCCAGGTACGCCTGCCCGTACACGGCCCCGTAGCCGTTGCCGACGTATCGCAGCCGGGTCTCGCCGAGGGCGGCGCGCAAGGCGTCCAGGTCGTGCGCCACCTGCCAGGAGGTCAGCCCCGCGTAGGCAGGGCCGGCGGCGATGCGGCAACTGCGATCGTAGGCGGCGTTGTCTTCCGCATACGCGCGCCAGGCCGCCAGACCGGGGGTGAGCTGCACCCTGCGCGGATCGGGCGGCGGCACGGAACACCGCACCATGGCCGCGCTCCCCCGGTCCCCGATCCCCCGCGACTCGACGAACACGACATCGAACCACCGAGCCAGCTCGCTCACGCCGTCGGGCCGGGCACGCACCCGCTGCATGGTGGAGCCTTCACCGATGTTCACGACCAGCGCACCCTGACTGCGACCGGGATCGCGCGCCGGCATCCTCGCCACGTCAACCTCGGTACGGGCACCCCCCGGCCGCCGCCAGTCCACGGGCACGGCCAGCTTCCCGCACTCCAGCCCGTCCCCGCACCCCCTCCACACCACCCCGGCCCGCACCTGCCCCATTCCTCCTGGGCGCTCCTGATCCGCCGCCGCTCCCGGCCGTCCTTGATCCGTCTCGGGAGGCTCGGCCGCCGCACGCCGGCCGCGCCCGACCGGCGTCGCGAAGGCGCGGTCCGCCGCGCCGTACCATCCGCTCGAAGCGCCCACACCGCCGGCCGCCACCCCGAACCCGGCCCCACCCGCCGGGACCGCTGCGGAGGTCGCCGGCGTGGCCGGGACGGTGGTGGCGGCGACGGCGGCCGTGAGGGCGGTCGTCGCCTGGATCACCCGATGAACCATGCCCACTGAGTTGCTCCCGAGAGTCGCGTCCGACAGCCGCCCGCCAGTCTCCCAGCGCCCAACCTCGCAGGTCAGAGCCTTGGCAAACACCCTCAGGTAAAATCTCGGCCCGCTCAGCGAATCATCCGGAAAAACTCCCGTATGCCCTCCACCAGCGGCTCCGGCGACGCCATGGCCACCATGTGGCTGGGACTGTGCGCCTTCCCCCAGTACACGAGGTCGTTGCCGCGCTCGGCGATCCGCCGCATCACCGCCAGCCCGCCGTGCGTCACCCCGGTCGGCACGACGCTCTGCTCGACCGGCAGCCCGGCCGCCCCTTCGTAGTACGGCCACGACGAGGACGCGCCGGTCCCCGTCAGCCAGTACAGGCTGGCGTTGGTGAGCACCAGGTCCCGATCGACGGGCTCGGCCCCCGACCCCCACCCGTCGAACTCCTTGAACCTCTCCACCAGATACGCCAGTTGCGCCACCGGCGAGTCGCCGAACCCGTACGCGAGCGTCTGCGGCCTGGCCGCCAGGTACGGCCCGTACCCGCTCCCCCCGGCCATTCGCCCGGCCATCTCCGCCAGCTCGGCCAGCTCCTCCTCTGAGGCCCCCTCCGGCTCACCCATGGGAATGCCGAGCCCGGCCGTGATGAGCGAGCCCACGACGTGCTCGGGGTCCAGCACGGCCAGTTGCGGCGTCACGAGTGCCCCGGCATCGTTCCCGTGCGCGCCGTAGCGCGCGTATCCGAGCCGTCTCATCAGCTCGGCCCAGGTACGCGCCACGCGCTCGATGCTCCACGGCCGCTCGTCGGCGGGCTCGGGGAACGGCGAGAAGCCGAACCCCGGCAGCGAAGGGGCCACGACGTCGAAGGCGATCCCAGGATCGAGCCCGTGGCGGCGCGGATCGGTCAGCGGCCCGATCACCTCAAGGAACTCGGCGACGGAGTTCGGCCAGCTGTGCGTCATGATCAGCGGCAGCGCCCCAGGCTCAGGCGAGCGCACCCGCAGGAGGTGGATCGTCTGCCCGTCGATGTCGGTGGTGAACTGCGGGAAGGCGTTCAGCCTGGCCTCCTGCGCCCGCCAGTCGAACCCGTCGGCCCAGTACGCGGCCAGCTCCCGCAGGTACGCCACCGGCACGCCCCTGCTCCACCCACCGGGCAACTGGGCGAGCCACCGGGTACGCCGCACCCGCTCACGCAGATCGTCGAGGTCGGCCTGCGGAATATCGATACGAAAACTCTCCATGGCCCAGAACCGTAAACCGCAATGCGGCAAGGATCGTTCCGCATTGGCCACCCGAAAACCGCGCACAGCGGAGCCGTTCCGCAGCGGCCATACGAAAAGGCCCCGCACGGACGTGCCGTGCGGGGCCTTCGCGAACTATCTGAGCCTTACATCAGAGCTCAGCTCTGCCCACCCGCGAGCTTCTCACGCAGAGCGGCCAGCGCCTCGTCAGAGGCGAGCGCGCCACTGGCCGGAGCCGACGAGGAGGAGGAGCCGCCCTGCTGGGGCTGCGTCTCGCCGCTGTAGGACGAGGGAGCGGCCTCGCCGGCCTCCGCCTCGGCCTTGCGGGCCTCCTCGATCTGCTTGCGGTGCGCGTCGAAGCGGGTCTGGGCCTCGGCGTACTGCCGCTCCCACTCCTCGCGCTGCTTGTCGAAGCCCTCGAGCCACTCCCCGGTCTCCGGGTCGAAGCCCTCGGGGTAGATGTAGTTGCCCTGGTCGTCGTAGGTGGCCGCCATGCCGTAGAGGGTCGGGTCGAACTCGACCTCGGTCCCGACACCCTCGTTGGCCTGCTTCAGCGAGAGGCTGATGCGGCGACGGTCGAGGTCGATGTCGATGATCTTGACAAAGATCTCGTCGCCGACCTGGACGACCTGCTCCGGGATCTCCACGTGGCGCTCGGCCAGCTCGGAGATGTGGACCAGGCCCTCGATGCCCTCCTCGACCCGGACGAACGCGCCGAACGGCACCAGCTTGGTGACGCGACCCGGCACGACCTGGCCGATCTGGTGGGTGCGAGCGAACTGCTGCCACGGGTCTTCCTGAGTGGCCTTGAGCGACAGGGAGACGCGCTCGCGCTCCATGTCGACGTCAAGGACCTCGACCGTGACCTCCTGGCCCACCTCGACCACCTCGGACGGGTGATCGATGTGCTTCCAGGACAGCTCGGACACGTGGACCAGACCGTCGACGCCACCCAGGTCCACGAAGGCACCGAAGTTGACGATCGAGGACACGACGCCCTTGCGGACCTGGCCCTTCTGCAGGGTGTTGAGGAACGTCTGGCGAACCTCGGACTGCGTCTGCTCAAGCCAGGCGCGGCGCGAAAGAACCACGTTGTTGCGGTTCTTGTCGAGCTCGATGATCTTCGCCTCGAGCTCGCGGCCGACGTACGGCTGCAGGTCGCGGACACGGCGCATCTCGACGAGGGACGCCGGCAGGAAGCCACGGAGGCCGATGTCGAGGATGAGTCCACCCTTGACGACCTCGATGACGGTGCCGGTGACGATGCCGTCTTCGTCCTTGATCTTCTCGATCGTGCCCCAGGCGCGCTCGTACTGTGCGCGCTTCTTGGACAGGATCAAGCGGCCTTCTTTGTCCTCCTTCTGGAGAACCAGGGCCTCGACGTGCTCGCCGACTTCCACGACGTCAGCAGGGTCGACATCGTGCTTGATGGAGAGCTCACGCGAGGGGATGACGCCCTCGGTCTTGTAGCCGATGTCGAGAAGAACCTCGTCTCGATCGACCTTGACGACGGTGCCCTCGACGATGTCGCCGTCATTGAAGTACTTGATGGTCAGATCGATCGCGGCGAGGAATTCTTCCTCGGACCCGATGTCGTTGACCGCTACCTGCGGGGTGCTCGAGGTGGCCTCAGTGCTGGACGTCATGTGTGGAATTGCTCCGAACGCGGACAAATGTCGATGTGGCGATGCGCGGCAGGCCCTCTTCCGCATCTAGCCGAGGAATTACGACATCGACGTGACCGAGCGCGAGCCCGCTCCGTCTGAGGCGCGCGCGAACCCACAGCGCAGCGATCAGCATATGAGACCTTCGCCACGGGGTCAATCCGGGGAAGTGTCAGTAGGCGTTGACCTGCGGTCCCCGCTTGGCGGCGATATTACCGCGAAGTTTCTCCGGGATGGAGATCCGCTCCGGGTCGCCGTCGCTGACAAAGCGCTCACCAGGGTGCTTGTCCAGCCACTCCAGCCAGTACTGCGAGCACCACTTGCGGCACTCGCCCTTCTTGCCGTTGCTCTGGATCCGCTGGATCGCCCCGCGGTCGAACTTTTTCGCGTAGGGCGAAAGCGATGGCTCCGCCCCGGCGAGGAACACACCGGCGAAATCATACTTTGTCCCATCCCAGGTCCCGGTTCTGGCTGCTTTCTTGGGGTGGGGCAGGGATCCGTACGGCAGGGCCATCGTCTCCGACGGCGGCGCGCCGAGCTTCTTGAGCAGGCGCTCGATCCGGACGATCTGCCGGCCGACCTTCCTGCGCTTGAGCACCCGCAGGTTCGGGTGGGTCCAGGTGTGGTTGGCCACCTCGTACCCATGATCAACCAGCCACCGCACGGCGACCTCCTGGGACTCCTGATCGTGCAGCCCGAACGGATCCCGGTTGACCCAGAACGTGGCCACCGGCCGGAAGTCCGGATATTTGGCGGCCACCTTCTGGATCACGCCCACGGCCGTGTCGGGCCGCGGGTTGCCGCTCTCGTCCAGCCCGAAGTGGCTGGGATGCCCGTCGTCGAACGTCAGCACCACCGGATACTTCCCCGCCGGCACCCGGATCTCGCCCTTGACGAACTCCCTGGCGGTGATCGGCACGTAGCCCTTCTTGGCCAGCTTCTCCAGCTCCCGCCTGAGCTGTTCGGGCGTCCGGTCGAGCGAGGCGAGCCGCTTGGCCAGGATGTGGTGGTACATCAGCACCGGCACCAGCCCGGCCTCGTTGGCGTGCACCTGCCGGGCGAACTCGGGTGTGGCCGCGACCCCCGGCGGCTGACCCACCGGGGACGGGGACGGGGGCGCGGAGCCGGCCTCGACCGTGGCGGTCCGCTGCTGCCGGGCGTGCGGCCGGGGCTCGCCGGGTAAGAGGCCGAGGCCGACGATGGCGACGGTTACCACCACCACGTTCGCGATGCCGATGATCCGCGTGAGGGACGCTGATATCCGCACAAAACTCCCGGCCGCTCAGTGAAATCAGGGGTCTCAGGCTAGTGCAGAACCCTGACACAAGCGGCTTTTCGCGTCAGTGGCCCGCGTCCTCCCAGGTGCGTCCGACGCCCACGGAGACCTCCAGTGGCACGCGCAGGCTGTAGGCGGCGTTCATCTGGTCGCGCACGAGCTGGGTGAGCCGCTCCAGCTCGCCCGGAGCCACCTCGAACACCAGCTCGTCGTGCACCTGCAGCAACATCCGGGAGGCCAGCCCCTCCTCGCCCAGCGCCTGCCGGACGTGGAGCATGGCGACCTTGATGATGTCGGCGGCCGAGCCCTGGATCGGGGCGTTGAGCGCCATCCGCTCGGCCATCTCACGGCGCTGGCGGTTGTCGCTGGTGAGGTCGGGCAGGTAGCGGCGGCGGCCCATGATCGTCTCGGTGTAGCCGTCGGTGCGGGCCTGGGAGACGATGGCGTGCAGGAAGTCGCGCACCCCGCCGAACTCCTGGAAGTATTCCTCCTTCAGCGCCCGCGCCTCGGCCACCGGGATGTTGAGCTGGCCGGACAGGCCGAAGTCGGACAGCCCGTAGGCCAGGCCGTAGTTCATGGCCTTGATGCGGGCCCGCAGCTCGCCGTCGATCTGCTCGGGCGGCAGGTCGAAGACCCGGGCGGCGGTGGCCTGGTGGAAGTCGTGACCCGACTCGAACGACTCGATCAGCGACTCGTCGCCCGACAGGTGGGCCATGATGCGCAGCTCGATCTGGCTGTAGTCGGCGGTCAGCAGCGTCTCGTAGCCCTCGCCGACCACGAAGCCCTGCCGGATGCGGCGGCCCTCGGCGGTGCGGATCGGGATGTTCTGCAGGTTGGGCTTCTCCGACGACAGCCGGCCGGTGGCGGCGATGATCTGGTTGAAGGTGGTGTGGATGCGGCCGTCGTCGGCGATCTCCTTGATCAGGCCCTCGACCGTGGTGCGCAGCTTCTGCTGGTCGCGGTGGCGGAGCATGATCGTGGGCAGCTCGTGCTCGGTCTGGGTGGCCAGCCAGGCGAGCTGGTCGGCGTCGGTGCTCCAGCCGGTCTTGATCTTCTTGGTCTTGGGCAGGTTGAGCCGGACGAAGAGGATCTCCTGCAACTGCTTGGGCGAGCCCAGGTTGAACTGCTCGCCGACCGCCCGGTGGGCCTCTTCGACGGCGTGCTTGACCGCGGCGCCGAACTCGGCCTCGAGACCGGCGAAGTATTCGCTGTCGACGGCGATGCCGGCGCGCTCCAGCTCGGCCAGCACCGACAGCAGCGGCAGCTCCACGTCGGCCAGGAGCTGGGTGCCGCCGCGCCCGGCCAGGAAGGTCTCCAGGGAGTCGGCCAGCTCGAGCACGGCGTGGGCGCGCAGCGCGAGATCCTTGGCCGGGGCGTCCTCGTCGTCGCCGAACAGCGCGGCCTGCCCGTCGGACTCCTCCTCGGCCCGCAGGTCGCGGTTGAGGTAGCGGCGGGCGAGGTCTTCGAGGGCGAAGGTGCGCTGGCCCGGCATCGCCAGGTAGGCGGCCAGGGCCGTGTCGCAGCTCAGGCCGCGCAGCTCCATGCCCTGCGCCCAGAGGGCCAGGATGGGCCCCTTGGCGTCGTGGACGGCCTTGGGCTTACCGTCGTCGCCCAGCCAGGCCCGCAGGGCCGCCTCGTCGCTCTCGGTGAGCTTGACGGGGTCGATGTGGGCGGCGGTGCCGTCGGGCGAGGCGACGGCGATGGCGTCGATGCGGCCGGAGCCGCTGCCGTAGGCGCCCTTGAAGGCGAGCCCGGCGCGGCCCTCGGGCAGCGCCGCCAGCCAGCCGGCGACGCGGTCGGGGCCGAGCAGCACGGTCTCGACCTCGAAGCCCTGCTCGGGCTCCTGCTCGCCGGTGCCGAGCACCTTGAACACCCGCTCGCGCAGCTCGCCGCGGATCTGCAGGGTGTCGAACAGCTTGTTGATCTCCTCGCGCTCCCAGGTGCCCTGCTGCAGGTCGGCGAGCTCGACGTCGATCGGGACGTCGCGCAGCAGCTGGGTCAGCCGGCGGTTCATCAGCACCTGGGCGACGTGCTCGCGCAGCTTGTCGCCGACCTTGCCCTTGACCTCGTCGACCCGGTCGACCAGCGCGGTCAGCGAGCCGAACTCGCGCACCCATTTGGCCGCGGTCTTCTCCCCCACGCTGGGGATGCTCAGCAGGTTGTCGCTGGGGTCGCCGCGCAGGGCGGCGAAGTCGGGGTATTGCGCCGGGGTCAGGCCGTATTTCTCCTCGACCGCCGCGGGCGTGAACCGGGTCATGTCGCTGATGCCGCGCCGGGTCATCAGGACGGTGACGTGTTCGTTGACCAGTTGCAGCGCGTCGCGGTCGCCGGTGACGATCAGGACGTCCATGCCCTGCTCGCCGGCGCGGGTGGCCAGGGTGGCGATGAGGTCGTCGGCCTCGAAGCCCGCCTTGGACAGGTGCGGGACGCGCAGCGTGTCGAGCAGCTCGTAGATGAGCTGCATCTGACCGCGGAAGTCTTCCGGGGTCTCGCTCCTGTTGGCCTTGTAGTCGGCGTATTCCTCGTGGCGGAACGTCGGCTCCGACCGGTCGAAGGCCACCGCGACGTGCGTGGGCTGCTCATCACGCAGGATGTTGGTCAGCATCGAGGTGAACCCGTAGACCGCCTCGGTGTGCTGACCGTCGGTGGTCATCAGGTTGGCGTCCTTCAGCGCGTAGAACGCGCGATAAGCCAGGGAATGCCCGTCAAGCAACAGCAGACACGGGCGGCTGGGGGTCACTTCACTCTTCGGCACGTACGCAGCCTAGACGAGTAAGTCCGATCTCCGGTCAGTGGTCGTAGGCGGTCAGTGACCGGGTGATTG